>NZ_JBCGBG010000010.1:0-99350 GCF_038594305.1 Pantoea brenneri
GACAGGCGGAAAACTTTTACTTCGGCCATCCCCTGGGTGAGATGCGTCTGGTAAGCAGAGTTTTTGAAATTTAAGGCCTTTCTGTAATTCCAAAGGCTACAGTATCAAGAAATTTGCAACAGTGCCCAAAAAAGCGAATTCTCGACGATGCACCAGAGCAAATCATTTCCGGCCCCTGGAAACGTCTGGTCTACGACAGAGATGGCAGGATTCTACGAGCGGGTTACTCGTTGTGTCTTCTTGAGCGCCTTCAGGATTCTTTGCGCCGTCGTGATCTCTGGCTGGAGAACAGTGACCGGTGGGGGGACCCGCGTCAAAAATTGCTTCAGGGAGCTGAATGGCAGGCACAACGGATCCCGGTATGTCGGGCGCTGGGTCATCCATCAGACGGAACTAAAGCATCAGAACAACTGGCTACGCGGCTTGATGACACATGGAAATCAGTGGCTTCACGTTTTGCCTGCAACGCAGCGGTCAGCATAAGCAATGAAGGTAAGCATCCCTCACTGACGATCAGCAGTCTGGATAAACTGGATGAGCCACCGGCACTGATACAATTGAACCGTCGGGTAAGAGAACTGATCCCACCCGTTGATCTGACTGAGCTGTTGCTTGAAATAGATGCCCGAACCGGTTTTACCCGCGAATTCAGCCACGTCAGTGAATCAGGTGCACGGGCGCAGGATCTCCAGGTCAGTCTGTGCGCAACATTGCTGGCGGAAGCCTGCAATATAGGGCATGAACCTCTGATAAAGCATAATATTCCCGCGCTTACTCGCCATCGTCTGAGCTGGGTTAAACAAAATTATCTCAGGGCAGAAACGCTGGTTAGCGCTAATGCACGGCTGGTTGATTTTCAGTCCACGCTGCCGCTCGCGGGGTACTGGGGAGGTGGGGAGGTTGCCTCCGCAGATGGTATGCGTTTTGTCACACCGGTTAAAACGGTTAATTCCGGACCAAATCGTAAATACTTTGGTTCAGGACGCGGTATCATCTGGTACAACTTCGTCTCAGATCAGTACTCCGGTTTCCATGGCATTGTCGTTCCCGGTACGCTTCGTGATTCCATCTTTATACTGGAAGGGCTTCTGGAGCAGCAAACCGGGCTGTGTCCGGTAGAAATTATGACGGACACGGCAGGATCCAGCGATATCATTTTTGGCCTGTTCTGGTTACTGGGCTACCAGTTTTCCCCTCGTCTGGCCGATGCAGGTGGGGCGATATTCTGGCGGGCAGATAAAATGGCCCATTATGGTGCCCTGAATGAGTTGGCCCGGGGATGTGTTGAACTTTCAAAAATAGAATCCCAATGGGATGAAATGATGCGAATGGCGGGTTCACTGAAGCTTGGGACCATCCATGCATCAGAGCTTATTCGTTCACTGTTGAGAAGTAGCCGACCATCTGGTCTGGCTCAGGCGATTATGGAAGTGGGCCGGGTCAACAAGACTTTGTATCTTCTCAACTATATCGATGATGAGGATTACCGGCGTCGGATACTCACTCAGCTCAACCGGGGAGAAGGACGGCATGCAGTGGCTCGAGCCATTTGCTACGGACAACGTGGTGAGATTAGAAAACGCTACCGTGAAGGTCAGGAAGATCAACTGGGTGCTCTGGGTCTGGTGACCAATGCGGTTGTGCTGTGGAATACACTTTACATGCAGGAGGCGTTGTCACATCTTCGCAAATCAGGGGAAACGCCTGAGGGGGAGCAACTGGCAAGATTGTCGCCGCTGATACATGGCCATATAAATATGCTGGGGCATTATACGTTTTCGTTACCAGAAGATATTTTGAAGGGCGAGTTAAGACCGTTAAATTTCAATACAAACAATGAATTAACCTCTTAACGTGGTTTTTTACATCATTGGACCGCGAACCCCTATAACGTTTTTATGCATTTGATGGTTAGCCTGCTTTCCTTTGAACTTTCCTTGCTCAACAGCTTTTTTAATACCCTCTTGCTGCCTGCGTCTGCGATCCTGATAGTCCTTACGAGCTATAGCTGCAAGCATATCTAACATCATTGCATTTATTGCTCTGAGCATAGCAGCAGTAAAGTCATCACTTCTCTGGTTCTCCAGCGCGGCGTAACTGGTTGGTAGATCCAGACTTACTATCGACAGACTTTTACTGTTAATCAATTCCTTGAGTTTTATCCAGCCAGCATCATCAAGACGAGATAGCCGATCTACCTGCTCAATCAGTAAGGCATCCCCTGGCGAGGCATTTTCAAGTAGCCGCATAAGTTCGGGCCGCTGAAGTGAAGCACCAGAAACATTTTCTACATACCAGCTTGCTACACGATGGCCGCGCTCAGCTACAAATTGCTGCAGGCTATTTTTAGCACGCTCGGCATCTTGTTGCCGGGTCGATGCGCGAAGGTACGCAAAAATGTACATTTTTCAAGCAGCCATGACTTATAGATGATGACTTAAAGCCTAAAACGTCAAATTTATGACTATGACATTAGAGTATACTCAAATGACATAATAAAATGATAACAACTGCAATATTAACCGGTAGAATTCACACAAAAACATCTCGTTTTTTTATTTGTGTTTTATAATTTTGATAATATTAAAAACAAGATTCCCTTTAATAAGGTTATCAAAATAAAATATGAAGTTGGTTGATTGAGGTACGATTATTTAAACACGGTTACCCCTGAATATCAGTTGGTGATAATCAGGCTTTAACATAGTGGCGTCAGATATATCTACATGATGACGCTGGAAAATTAAACCGGTTTAGCTGAGCGTATAATGGATGTGAGCTTACTGAAGGGTTCTTTGAGCAGAACCCTTCAGAGCATTTATAAAGCCGGATGACCGTTATTTTTTCAGCCACGCTTCCATGTGCTCTATCTCACTTTTCTGTGCCTTGATGACATCTTCTGCCATCTTCTTCATTTCCGGATCTTTCCCGTATTTCAGCTCCGTTTCAGCCATGGCAATCGCGCCCCTGTGATGCTCGATCATGCCTTTGGCAAACGCCCTGTCAGCGTCCTGCTCCTTCAGGGCATTCATCATGCTACTGTGCATCTTTTGCATACCTGACATGTACTCTTTTGAGGCCGGAGACATGCTCATCTCATGCGTCATTTTTGAGGCCGGTTGCTGAGCCATAACCGCAGCCGGCAGGACAAACAGCAGGGAGGCAAGAATCATATGCGGTTTTTTCATAAGGTAACTCCTTTATAGGTAAGATATTTACTTCAGGTTTTCCCGGGCATCCTTTCATATGTCCGGGAACATAACCTTGATACAGAGCAGTTCAAATCATGAAATTTTAGCCCGGAAAGTTTTGTTGTTACGGTCCCTCTGTTGCCGGCATGATGGCCGTGAACGTAATGACATTATCATTCACGGCTACCTGCAGATCGCCTTCATGGGCCAGCAAAATGGACCGCGTAATAGAAAGACCGAGTCCCGCGCCATCCGTATTATGCTGCCTGGATGCATCGCCCCGGTAAAAACGGTCAAACAGTCGGCCCAGACTTTCCGGTGCAATATCTTCTGTGTGATTGGAAATATGTACAAAGGCCCTGTCCGAGTTATGCTCTGCTGATACGGATATGGCAGAGCCCGGCAGAGAATATTTTATGGCGTTGGTGATCAGATTACTCAGCGCACGACGCAGCATCAGGCGATCGCCTCTGACGAGAGCATCACCTTTAAGCTTCAGCGTTTTATGACTTTCACCAGCAAGAGGCTCAAAGAAATCAATCAGTTCTTCGAGCTCTTCGTGTAATGAGACGTTCTGCTTCTCCAGTATCATCAGGCCATTTTCTGACTTCGCCAGAAAAAGCATGTCGCTGCTCATTCTTGCAAGCCGGCTCAGCTCTTCCAGATTAGAGAAAAGTACCTCCCGGTAACTGGCTGCATCACGATCCCGGGACAGGGCAACCTGCGTCTGCATCATCAGGTTACTGACAGGCGTACGCAGCTCATGGGCAATGTCCGATGAAAACTCAGAAAGGCGCCTGAAGGATTTCTCCAGCCTTTCAAGCATGCTGTTGAATTCAGCCGCGGTAGCCATCAGCTCGGCCGGCAGATGGCGCGCAGGAAGACGTTTACTGAGGTTGTTGATGGTGACAGCGGAGGCCAGACGGTTTAATTCATTCAACGGCTTGAGACCCATCCTTGTGACAAACCAGCCCAGTAATACCGAAATGAACATCAGCCCGCCATTGAACCAGAGCAGCCATTTTTTGAGCTGGCTGATAAATTCATCATGAAAGCCGGTATCATAAGCGGCTGTGATCAGGACATCATGTTGTCCGCCTGCTTTCTGCGCACTGATTTTTCTGACAATAACATTATAACGCCAGCCTTCATCCTCTACTGTCTGCATCGTATCCGGATATGCGGCTTCGCTGGCAAAACGTCCGTAAGGAAGCGGAAAACCGGGCGAGGAATAGTCGGCAAGTAACCTGTTATCCGACGTTTTAATCGACAGATACAACCCGCTGTGACCTACCATGGCATCGGCAACCTTGCGTGCAAGCGAAGCACTGTCTGGCTGCCCGGAATCAGCTTCACTTTCCAGTAGTTCGGTTGCCAGCTCAAGCTTTCCTGTCAGCAGTGCGGCATCCTGATGGCGAAAATAGCTGCTCAGGGCAGTAACAAGCAGGACGCTGGAAAGAAGCCAGGCAGACATCATTACACCGGCAAATATCACGCTCAGCCGTGTAGTCAGGGACCAGTTACGCTTCACTCTTCACGTATCTCCAGAACATAACCGATGCCCCGCACGGTATGAATGAGCTTTGGCGTAAAGTCGTCATCTACCTTGCTGCGAAGCCGCCTGACGGCAACGTCAATGACATTGGTATCGCTTTCAAAATTAATATTCCAGACCAGGGAGGAAAGCAGGTTTCTTGGCAAAACCTCTCCGGTTCGCTGTAACAACAGCTCAAGCAGCACAAACTCTTTTGTAGACAGGTGAATTTTTTTTCCCGACCGGCTCACGGTCCGGCGGGAGGCGTCCATGATCAGATCTGCAATGCTGTGGTTTCCTGAAGCCTGTGTACGGTTACGCCTGAGCAGCGTGCGGATGCGGGCCAGAAGCTCGGCAAAATCGAAAGGTTTTAGCAGGTAATCATCCGCGCCCAGATCGAGCCCTTTAATTTTTTCGCTGACGTTATCTCTGGCCGTCAGGAACAGGACGGGCTCTTCGTGGCGTGCCATGCGCATCTGCTGCAGGATATCCCAGCCATCCATCGAGGGCAGCATGACATCCAGGATTATCAGGTCATAATGCTGACGCAGAATGTGCTCCAGGCCCTGACGCCCGTCGTTCACCAGGGTCACGTCATAGCCTGCTTCCTGGAGTCCCTGCTTCAGGTAAGTACCGGTTTTCAGTTCATCCTCAACAATCAGCATGGTTGTCATGGTGCGTTTTTCCTGCAGTTAATTGTTACTCCATACCGGTGCCAGGGGACAGGGTGCCCAGCCAGGCGACAATGGCCAGTATCAGTACCGCTACGGTAAATTCTGTAATAATGCTTTTACGCATCAGTGCAATACCCGCCTTATAGTGGCCCTGAAGCAGGGCATTTTCCAGCTTTGGCGCAAGCCGGAAGCGGTTGGCAGCAGCCAGCAATAACATCAGAAAAAACAGGGCAGTCTTTATTACCAGCAGCAGGCCGTAAATGCTTCCCGGCAAAGTGCTCAGTGGCTTTTCTGTGATGAGCACGAAATTAACTACTGCCGTGATCACGATGCTTATCACAATAACCGTGCCGGCACGGGAAAACCCCGTTAATGCCCCGGACAACTGCAGTGCATAAGCCGCTTTACTGGCTTTTTTTATACTCAGCAGAACGGTAAAAGCCGTCAGGGCTCCTACCCAGGCACCGGCTGCGGAAAGATGAACAATATCGCTCAACAAATGGACGTAATAGCTCACACCGTCATTCATGGCTGCATGACCGCCCCATGCCAGGGTCGCCAGCGCAGTACCGCCTGCCAACATCAAAACATAACGTGAAAGTACGGCATTCCTAAGCCGCAGACCGAGCCCGATAAAGGCGATGGCCAGGGCAACGAGCCGGACGACCCAGCTCATGCCAACAGCGGTCTCGCCGACCACCATTTCAATAATGTGCAGAGTCAGCTCACCGGGGTCACTGACGCCGCTCATGGACTGGGCAACCAGCAGCATGTTTGCCAGTGACAACACAATCCCGGCAGAAATGAGCGTGAAAAAGAACGACCAGACGCTGAACAAAGATACCGGTTTTTTCAATACGCCTTTCAGGGCATAAAGCTCAAATAAAGGCAGGCCAAAAAGAACCATAAGATCAAGGTAAAGAAGAAACCGGATGACAATAAAAGTCTGATCGTTCATGGCATTACTTCACGCTAAAGCTGTAGTTGCCGGTACGGGGATGTGTGTCAGATGACACTGCACGCCATTCCACCTTATAAGTCCCGGCGGGCAGCGGTTTTGCCGGCGTGATAATCATGGTTTTGGGATCGCTGCCGGCCGCAACTTTAGCTGAAACAGGCATTGGCGCATGCGATGACATGCCCGGCATGGCAGTCATTATCAGACGTGCGCCAGAGAATTTGGTCACCAGATTTTCGGTGAAGTGAAGCTCTACCTTTGAAGGAGCCGCTACCTGTGCCTTGTCTGCAGGCACTGATGAAGCCAGTTCAGGATGCGCCTGGACAGCGAAAGCAGTGACAGAAGCCACAACAGCGATGAAATACTTAGCAGATGAATGTTTCATTATAATACCTGTCTTGTTTAAATTAACTGCATCAGAACCACATGCGTGCCCCGAGAAGGAAACGCACTTCGTTATCTTTTTCTTCTTCACGGGCAGCCATATCTGCGGTATTACCGTAAAGCTGGCTCCAGGAAACCCCGACGTATGGAGCAAACTCACGTTTCACCTCGTAGCGAAGGCGCAGTGAGAGTTCCGTACTGGACAGGCCCTTACCGGTTTCACGCGCTTCATCATCTTTCCCGTAAATACTGGCTTCAAAGGAAGGCTGCAGGATCAGACGGTTGGTCAGCAGCACATCGTAATCCGCCTCCAGCCTCAGCGCAGTTCGCCCCTTCTCGCCGGCAAATGCTGTCAGCTCGGTTTCAAAATTGTAAAGCGCCATTCCCTGCAGGCCGGCGGCAAGCCAGGTCTGGGGCTTTCCGGGCCTGAAATCCTGTCGGGCCCCGGCAACCACATCCCACCAGGGCGTAATGGCATGTCCCCACAGTGCCTGCACTTCTGCGGATTCAGCTTTACCGTCGCTGGTTTCGCCTTCGCTGCGGATCCAGAGCCGGTCGATGTCACCCCCAATCCAGCCGCTCACATCCCAGTTAAACCCGCCAGGATCGTTGTTTTTCTGCCATTCCAGCTGATCGGCAAGCAGAAAATAATTCACGCTGCTGTCATGAATTTTATGACCGTGGACATCCGGAAATGCCGCCTTACGGTCAGCCTCGGTAACCGGCGGGATGGGCGTTCTGCTTTCTGCTGGCGCAGCGGGTTGCATGGACTCCATACCATCCATCGGCTCCATCCCGCCCATAGCAGGATGATCCATCCCTGACATATCATGCTGCGGCATGTTATGCGCTGGCGCGGCATAGACGGGTGTAAACGTCGTTCCGGCAAGTGCAGACCAAACCAGCAATCCTGCCGCAGAACGCGACACATTCTTTTTCATATCACTCCACCCTGAAACTGACATCAGCAGTACCTCATTCAATGACCCGGACTTCACGGAACATGCCCGTTTCCATATGGAAAAGAAGATGGCAGTGATAGGCCCACCGCCCGAGCGCGTCAGCCGTGACGCGATAGCTGCGGCGGGTTCCCGGAGGCATATCAATGGTATGTTTACGTACCTGGAAGTTGCCACCCTCGTCTTCAAGATCACTCCACATACCGTGAAGATGAATGGGGTGCGTCATCATGGTGTCGTTGACCAGTACGATGCGAACGCGTTCACCATAGCGGAGCGTAACCGGTTCTGAATCTGAGAATTTGATGCCGTTGAAAGACCAGGCAAACTTTTCCATATGGCCCGTAAGGTGCAGTTCGATGGTGCGGGACGGTTCGCGGCCGTCCGGATCTTCAAACGTACTTTTCAGGTCGGCATAAGTCAGAACCTTCCTGCCGTTATTACGCAGGCCGATGCCCGGGTCATTTAATTTTGGTGCCGGCATCATCGCCTGCATATCTACCAGAGGGTTACCCGTTTCGGAAGCCGGGTGTTTCTGCATGTCACTCATGCCAGCCATGCTTGCGTGATCCATACCGCTCATAGCGCTGTGATCCATTCCCGCCATGCTGTCTGTTGGGGGGGCTGGTACAGCTGAACCATCCATACTCTGCATATCACCGCCGTCCATGCCCTGCATCTGACTGTGATCCATCCCGCCCATACTGCCATGATCCATCCCGCCCATGCCCATATCATCCATGGTCAGCCAGGGACGCGGATCGGGTTTCGGAATCGTTGCAGACAGTCCCTTCCGGACGGCAAGCGTGCCACGTGCATAGCCGCTGCGGTCCATAGACTGAGCAAAAATAGTGTAAGCGTCATCAGTCGGCTCTACGATCACATCGTAGGTTTCGGCAACGGCGATACGGAACTCATCAACGGACACGGGGGTGACATACTGCCCGTCTGCGGCCACGACCGTCATTTTCAGACCGGGAATACGAACGTCAAAATAAGACATGGCCGAGCCGTTAATGAAGCGCAGGCGTACTTTCTCACCTTTACGGAACAGACCGGTCCAGTTTTTACCGGGTCCCTGTCCGTTCATCAGGTAGGTGTATGTGAAACCACTGACGTCGGCTAAATCTGTCGGGTTCATCTTCATTTCGGCCCACATTTTCCGGTCAGCCAGCGTATTCGCGAGGCCTTTCTCCCGCGCATCACGGAAAAAGTCGGTAGCGGTGGGTTTAGCGAAGTTGTAATAATCTGATTGTTTTTTCAGTTTTGCGAGAATGTCTGAGGCTTTTTCATCAGACCAGTCGGTCAGCAGCACAACATGCTCGCTGTCCCACTGAAACGGCTCAGGTTCAGCGGCATCGATAATAATCGGACCGTATACCCCTTCCTGCTCCTGCAGGCCGGAATGGCTGTGATACCAGTAAGTTCCGTTCTGCTTTATTTTAAAGGAGTAAACATACGTGTCGTCCGGTTCGATCCCGTGAAAACTGAGACCCGGCACGCCGTCCATATTTGCCGGCAGGATAATGCCATGCCAGTGAACAGAGGTCGGCTCTGAAAGGCGGTTTTTTACCCTTAACGTGACAGTGTCGCCTTCTTTCCAGCGCAGCAGAGGTCCCGGAAGACCCGCATTTATGGTTTTTGCATAACGGGTCTTACCGGTGATATTCAGTGGCGTTTCGCCGATAAACAGATCAAAGTCGGTCCCGGCCAGCGTACGGGACTGCATCAGGTTTACCGCCGAAAACGCATCAAACGTTCTCAGCCCCAGGCCACCCACGAGACCGGTGGCGGTTATCCCTTTAATAAAATTACGTCGTGAACTTTTAAGTTCCATGACTGAGCTCCGGCAAAATTCACAGTATCCCGGGAGAAAAAATCTCTCCGCTCCGCAAGCACAAGCCGTGCTTACCGTTCAGGAAGTTTATTTTTTGTTACCGGAAAGCTATCACAGCTGAAAGACGGGCATGATTACAATTGTGTAATGTTGGAACTTGCTGTTTTTACATTACATTTATGTCATTTTCGAGCGGAGGCATTTTTCTCCTGTACGATAAAAATGACTGAAGCCGGAGAGCGTCCGGCCCGCCATTATTTAACTTTTACTCGTAAGGACAGCCGACATGAAAAAATTAATGTTTGTTTCTCTTCTGGCCCTGTTTCCTGCCTCATCAGTATGGGCACAGCCGCATCCTGTTTCAGAGCCGGACGGTCAGGTAACTAACAACGCTGTTGCCATGATGAATGAACATGAGCGTGCCATCCTGGCGCACCAGAGTATGGATAATGCAAATTCTGCAGCACATCAGAGCATCATTGATATGCACCGAAGGATGATGCAGCAGGAAAAATAAGGGGTTGCACCGGACAGAAGATTCTCCCGGTATCTTCTGTCCGTTTCTGTCACTGCTCCGGGATGCGGTTGTGTTTTACCCTCATCGTTAATGCTTTTTCCGGTAAATCTTCTTTCAAGGCCTACGTGAGCCGGCCCGTCTTGCTGCGACGGGCTCTTTTTACCGCCTTCCCGCTTTCCGCATCGTTAAACTGCCGCCCATGCTGAATACAGCGGTATTTTGCGGCAATGAAGATTCTGTACCAGGCTTATTACGTATTCGCAAATAAGCTAAGTTAAGAGAGGAAAATATGTCAGAACAATATCGCAACTGCATTGAAGCCTGCTATATCTGTGCCGCCACCTGTGATTACTGTGCCACGTCATGCCTTAAAGAACCTCAGCTGGAGATGATGCGTGAATGCATAAGGCTGGACATGCAGTGCGCAAGCATCTGCCGGATAGCGGCAAATTTAATGTCGCTTGAAAGCGAATTTGCTCCCGAACTCTGCAGAGTTTGTGCAGAAATTTGCCAGAAATGTGGTGATGAGTGCGCCCGACATGAGCATGAACACTGTAAAAAATGCGCAGAAGCATGCCATCATTGTGCTCAGGAGTGCAGAAATATGGCAGCATAACTTTTCTGTCATCTGCGGTACGAAGCAAGGGACAGCTACTTCATGCGCCGGAAAGCTGTAAATTGGCGTCGCCAGCCCTGCCTGGCCCTTCGCGGGAAAAACGCAGTTGTAGCAGATAATGCGCAACAAAAGACAGGGCCACCTGAACGAGCCCTGTAAACTGTTCAGGTGGCGAGGGCTCTGGACTGCGGCATGATTACGGGCAGGACGGAACCATACCGACTACTTACGCAACAGGCGTAGCCCGTTTGCCACAACAAGCAGGCTTGCACCCACATCCGCGAATACGGCCATCCACATGGTCCCCATACCGGCAATGGTCAGGGCCAGAAAAACTGCCTTGATCCCAATAGCCATAACGATATTCTGAACCAGAACATTATACGTCTGCCTGGAGAGCCGGACAAAAGCCGGAATTTTACGCAAATCATCGTCCATGAGGGCCACATCGGCAGTCTCGATGGCGGTATCCGTGCCCATTGCGCCCATAGCAAAGCCGATATCGGCGCGGGCCAGCGCCGGTGCATCATTGATGCCGTCGCCCACCATGCCGGTCGTGCCCTGCGCCGTAAATGTTTCCACGGCACGCAGTTTATCTTCCGGCAGTTGATCCCCACGCGCCTCATCGATACCAACCTGACCGGCAATGGCCAGCGCCGTGTGCGCATTGTCTCCGGTCAGCATGAGCGTTTTGACACCCAGACTATGCAACTGCCTTATCGCCTCGCGGCTGCTTTCCTTCACCGTATCAGCCACCGCAAACAGCCCAAGCACCTGATGAGTGTCAGAGAGCATGATGACCGTTTTACCCCCGGTCTCCAGTTCCGTTAGTGCAGCCCTGACCGCTTCCGGGCAACGCACCGTTTCTTCAGCCAGCCTCAGATTCCCCAGATTGTAGGTTTGACCGTTGATGACGCCGCGCACGCCACGGCCCGGCAGAGCCTCAAAGTTTTCTACTTCATAACGCTGAATGCCATCTGATGCCGCCGATACAGCCTGCGAAACCGGATGATCGGAGTAACCTGCCAGGCTCACAGCCAGCCTGCGCCCCTCGTCTTCTGACACACCGGTATAGATAATCGCATCCGTCTGTACCGGCTTACCGTGCGTCAGTGTGCCGGTCTTGTCGAGCGCCAGCCACTTCAGCTTTCGGCCTTCTTCAAGATAAACGCCGCCCTTGATCAATATCCCCCGGCGGGCTGCTGCCGTCAGGCCGCTGACGATGGTCACTGGCGTGGAAATGACCAGCGCACAGGGGCAGGCGATAACCAGCATCACCAGCGCTTTGTAAATCCATTCCTGCCAGCTTCCACCTGCAATCAGCGGCGGGAGAACGGCAACTGCGACAGCAATAGCAAACACCACAGGGGTATATATTTGCGCAAAGCGATCAACAAAGCGCTGCGTAGGGGCTTTTGCCCCCTGCGCTTCCGCCACAGCATGAATGATACGCGCCAGCGTGGTATTTCCGGCAGCGGCCGTTACCCGGTACTCAAAGCCACCGGAGCCGTTGACCGTCCCGGCGAAGACCGGGTCGCCTTCCCCTTTATCCACCGGCAGGCTTTCGCCGGTAATGGGTGCCTGATTAATGGCGGTCCTGCCCCGGATCACCGTGCCGTCGAGGGCGATACGCTCGCCAGGTTTTACCCTGACCAAGCTGTTAATGGATACAGACCTGGCCTCAGTTTCTTTCCAGGAGCCGTCCGGCTGCTGAACCGTGGCCGTTTCAGGCGTCAGCTTCATCAGAGAGCCGATGGCATTGCGGGCGCGATCAAGAGACTTCGCTTCAATCAGTTCCGCAATCGTGAACAGCACCATTACCATGGCGGCTTCCGGCCACTGTCCGAGCGCCAGCGCCCCGGTGACGGCAATACTCATCAGCGCGTTGATATTCAGGTTGCCGTTGCGCAGTGCAATCCAGCCTTTTTTGTATGTGGACACGCCACAGGCCGCAACGGCAGCCAGAGCAAGAGCCGCTTCCAGCCATTCCGGCATGCCCGTCCAGTGCATGGCTTCGGCGGCGATTGCCGCCACACCGGCAAGCGCCAGCGGCCACCAGGGTTTTTTCTTTCCCTCAGTGACCGCGTGCCGGCCATTGCTGTCAGGAAGTTCAGGTTCAAAGCCCAGCGAACGAATGGCGGCCAGAACCGGCTCCAGCGCATCCGGTGCGTGAACCACCATCAGTACGCGCTGCATAAGATTGAAATCCAGTTCCTTCACGGCTGACATGCCGTCCAGCTTTTTACGGATCATGCCCTCCTCTACCGGGCAGTCCATCTGCATGATCCTGATACTGGTACGCACCCCGTCAGCGGTCACCTGCTGCGTCTGCAGCTCACCAAATGTGACAGGGGCAGGCGCGCAGCAGGAACCGCCGGTGCTTTCCGCCTCACGGCCTGAACAGCAGCTGCCTTCAGGCTGCATTGCTTTATCAATCGGTTCCGGGTCAAAACCCAGCGAGCGCACCGCCTGCAGAACCGGCTCCAGCGCCTGCGGCGTATGGGTCACGGTGAGCACCCTCTGCATCAGATTGAAGTCAAGATTGCTGATGGCAGGTAATTTTGCCAGTTTTTTTCGGAGGAGCGTCTCCTCCGTCGGGCAGTCCATCTGCATGATGCGCAGACGCGTCTGAACTTCATCGTTGCGGGTATGCTCTGTAACCGATTCGGATGGCTGACTCAGGCTGTCCGGTGAGCAGCAGCTGCCGGTGCTGCAACAGGCCGGTGTGGCCTCAGCCGTTTTTTGTAGCGTTTTACCGGATACCTCTGCCGGGGCAGCAACGTTTTTTTTAACAGACGCCTCCTCTCCGGTTGCGGCAGAACCACATTTTTTATTACTGCAGCAGTCACTCATATCTTTATCCCGTTCATAACGTATACTGGCATTAAAGACCCTGATGTAACTACAGGGTCAAGATCAGATGAGGTGAGTTATGAAAATTGGCGAGCTGGCCCGGCTGGCTGGATGTCCGGTAGAAACGGTGCGTTATTACGAGCGTGAGGGCCTGCTGCAGGCCGCGTTGCGGGACCAGGGTAATAACTATCGCCATTATGACAGTGCGCACCTGGAAAGGATGATGTTTATCCGGCGCTGTCGGGCGCTGGATATGACTCATCAAGAAATCCGGGTGCTGCTACAGGCGCGTAGCCAGCCTGATGCAGACTGCGGTTCGGTCAATGTCCTGATAAATGAACATCTGAACCACGTTCAGGCTCGCATCCGTGAACTGAATATGCTGGAAAAGCAACTTTGTGAGCTCCGGAGCCACTGCAATGCCAATCGGGCAACACGGGACTGCGGTATTCTGCGCGAACTGGAGCAGGCAGAAGAGCCTGAGGATATCGTGCCGGTTATAACTGCAGGTCATCTGGCCGGAAGTCATTCATACTGATGCTGCTTTTCTACTATCAGCAGGACGGTTCACTAAATAAACAGGCTTTTTTTGCCATATTACTCCGGCATGCCCGGCCATTCAGTCAGCTGAAAATGTGCTGCCGTTAAAATCTGTGTGACATCGTTCAGCATTCACTTTCCATTTGTTTCGTAGCGTATCCTGGCAGGACTGCCCCTGATCGCCGGAAAGTAACATCAAAGGTTCAACCGCATCGCATAGCCTCTGGTAAAAGTTTCCAGAATAAAATACCCTTCATTTCACATATTCATGAAATGAAGAATTATAATGGAGCAAACCAGAGCACTTATTGCGTTCTCAGCACTGGCACATGAATCACGACTCTGAATAATCAGAATGCTTGTTGTAGCGGGCGCAGGTGGCATGTCCGCAGGTGACATTGCTGCCGCTCTCGACGCTTCATCCCCCTCCAGAGTGTCTTTTCACCTGAAAGAACTCGAGCACGCCGGCCTTATCTCCGGTCGCCGCGAAGGCAAATCGGTTATCTACAGCGCCTGCTGGACAGACCTGGCCGATTTAGTGGCCTTTCTGATGCACGACTGCTGTCAGGGGCATTGTCATTATTGCGATCAGGCCATCGAATTATTTTCTAAATGTACCGGTATGCCAACAGGGCCTGAAAATAATGCCTGAACATCGCTTTTGCAGTCACAATAACCAACACAGAGGGATTTAGCCTGTGCAAACAGCAAATAAAGCAGCACGGATCAGGGACCGGCTTGAGCATAGTCAAATTGCCATTTATTTCGTTGCAGTGGCAGCCGGATGTTTTTCAGCAATGCTTTTGCCGGGGACTGACCGCCTGGAAAGTGCCATCAATCCCGCACTGGCTCTGATGCTTTATGTCACCTTTCTGCAAGTGCCCGTGGCCGAACTTGGCGGTGCGTTCACGAGAGTACGTTTTATTCTGCCTCTCCTGCTGACTAATTTCCTTTTAGTGCCGATTCTGGTCGCAGTACTGGTCAGTTTTCTTCCGCAAAACCCGGTGCTTATCCTCGGCGTGCTTCTGGTCCTGCTTACTCCCTGCATAGATTACGTGGTGACATTTTCGCAACTTGGTCGTGCTGATGCCCGTCTTTTACTGGCCTCCACGCCGGTATTACTTATGGTGCAGATTCTGTTGCTTCCGGTATACCTGCATTTATTTCTTGGCGAAAATGCCTCTGAACTGGTGCAGCCCGCACCCTTTATTCATGCATTCATCTGGCTTATCGCTGTCCCCCTGATCCTTGCTGCACTAACCCAGTTTATGGCCCGCAAAATTCATTTAGCGCAAAAGGCTTCCGAATGTATTGGTCTGCTGCCCGTTCCGGCAACTGCGACAGTTCTTTTCATTGTTGTGGCCGCCATGCTGCCGCAGCTGGGTGAAGCCTGGTCTGTTGCTGTTCAGGCAGTGCCTGTCTATCTGGCTTTTGCTGCGTTAGCACCTTTGTGCGGATGGAGCATGGCTAAGGTTTTTCGTCTGGAGCCCGCGGCAGGAAGAGCCATTGCCTTCAGTGGCGCTACCCGAAACTCTCTGGTCATATTACCGCTGGCGCTGGCAGTTCCGGGCGCGGTGCCCGTCCTGCCGGCTGTTATCGTGGCTCAGACCATGGTTGAGCTAATCAGCGAGCTGGTTTACGTGCGTCTCATCCCCAGACTGGGGCGCAATAACGTGTGAGCGTAAGTGATATGCCGCCCGCTGTGGCGGCATTATTATATAAAAGGTTCACGTCCGGTAAGCTGCCATCTTCATGGCGGTCCAGATCACAGCTAAGGCAGGTCTGAACTCATCTGTTAATAGTTATGTTCGCATACAGCTGTGCAGAAAAGGCAGTCAGCCCGCCACAACATATATGAATTTATAAATATAAAATTGACCTTTCGTCTGCAGAAGACGAGACTTATTGCTGTCCGCCACGAAGGAGAAATTATGCCGTCACTTCTGCCCCTGCAACTTTTTAAAAATCTTTCTGACGAAACCCGGCTCAGCCTGGTGCTGCTGTTGCGCGAAAAAGGGGAGCTCTGCGTCTGCGAGCTTTCGTCCACGCTAAAGGAATCACAACCAAAAATCTCCCGTCACCTTGCACTTCTTAGGGAGAGTGGGCTGCTGATCGACAGGCGAGACGGCAAGTGGATCCATTACCGGTTATCGCCACATATGCCAGCCTGGGCAGCAGCAGTGATTGAACAGGCTTACCTGTGCCAGCGGGATGACATCCTTAAGCTCAGCCAGCAGGCTGAACGCGATAACGCAACCACCAACGGCAAGGTTGTCTGCATGTAAAAATTTTATCAAAACACATTCGATTAAACGCATGTGTTTTGCAGCATACACTTAGAAGCCCGCTTTAACGGGCGGTTATATTTAAGAAGGAGAGAGTATGTTTCTGGCGGGTGCGATTTTCGTCCTGACCCTGGTGCTGGTTATCTGGCAGCCAAAAGGGCTCAGTATTGGCTGGAGTGCAGTCATCGGTGCGGCCCTGGCGCTCCTGACCGGCGTAGTACAGATTGGGGATATTCCGGTGGTCTGGCAGATTGTCTGGAACGCTACGGCTACCTTTATTGCCGTCATCATCATCAGTCTGCTGCTCGACGAATCCGGCTTTTTTGAGTGGGCGGCGCTGCACGTTTCCCGCTGGGGAGGCGGAAAAGGCCGGCTGCTGTTCACCTATATCGTTCTGCTGGGTGCGGCGGTAGCCGCCCTGTTCGCTAATGACGGGGCGGCGCTTATTCTGACGCCGATCGTCATCGCCATGCTGCTGGCGCTGGGCTTCAGCCCCGGCGCCACGCTGGCGTTTGTGATGGCAGCAGGTTTCATCGCCGACACCTCCAGCCTGCCGCTCATCGTGTCGAACCTGGTGAACATTGTCACGGCGGACTTCTTTAAGCTGGGTTTCAGCGAGTATGCCTCGGTGATGGTGCCGGTAAATATCGCCTCCGTGGCCGCCACGCTGGTGATGCTGCACCTGTTTTTCCGCAGGGACATCCCGGCCACCTACGACCTGACGAAACTGAAGGCGCCGCGTGAGGCCATTCGCGATGCGCGCACTTTTAGAACCGGCTGGATTGTTCTCATCCTGCTACTGGTCGGCTTCTTTGCTCTCGAACCACTCGGCGTGCCGGTAAGCCTGGTGGCAGCGGTGGCGGCGTGTATTCTCTGGCTGGTTGCCCGCAAAGGACACGTGATTGATACCGGCAAGGTGCTGAAAGGCGCGCCTTGGCAGATTGTTATCTTCTCGCTGGGCATGTATCTGGTGGTGTACGGTCTTCGTAACGCCGGCCTGACTGATTACCTTTCTGCCGCCCTGAACCGGTTTGCAGAGCACGGCGTCTGGGGCGCAACGCTCGGCACCGGTTTCCTGACGGCGGCGCTCTCTTCTGTCATGAACAACATGCCTACCGTGCTCGTTGGTGCGCTTTCGATTGACGGCAGCACCGCACAGGGCGTGGTGAAGGAAGCGATGATTTACGCCAACATCATCGGCTGCGACCTCGGCCCGAAAATCACCCCCATCGGCAGCCTCGCTACCCTGCTGTGGCTGCACGTACTGGCGCAAAAAAACATTACTGTCAGCTGGAGCTACTACTTCCGCGTGGGCATCGTGATGACCCTGCCGGTACTTTTTGTGACGCTGGCCGCGCTGGCCCTGCGCCTGTCTGTTTAACCTTAACCCCGGTGTTGCGACTGTGCAGCGCCTTTACGGAGTACCGCTTATGACTGACATCACTATTTACCACAATCCGGCCTGCGGGACGTCGCGTAACACCCTGGCGCTTATCCGCAACAGCGGCGTGGAGCCAACAGTGATTTTGTATCTGGAGACGCCAACATCCCGCGACGAGCTGAAAAAGCTGATAGCAGATATGGGTATCAGCGCACGTGCCCTGCTGCGCAAAAATACAGAGCCCTATGAGCATCTGGGGCTGGCAGAAGACCGGTTCAGCGATGACGAATTGCTGGATGCCATGCTGGCTCACCCCATCCTCATCAACCGCCCGGTGGTTGTGACGCCGCTCGGCACAAGGCTCTGTCGTCCGTCTGAAGCGGTTCTGGATATTCTGCCTGACCCGCAGCAGAAAGCATTTACAAAAGAGGATGGCGAAAAAGTCATTGATGAACACGGAAACCGGATCAGCCACTGATTTTTCAGTACGCTGCCGGCAGGAAGGGAGACGCAAAAACAGAAGCCGGCAGATGCCGGCTTTTTTTCATATGCTGCGCTGATTAACCCGCTCAGACAGCTGCGCGGCACTCTCTTTCCTTTCGCTGTAGCGATCGGTCAGGTAGTCACTGCGACCCCGCGTCAGCAGAGTGAACTTCATCAGCTCCTCCATTACGTCCACGATGCGGTCGTAGTATGGCGAAGGCTTCATGCGACCATCTTCATCAAATTCGGCCCAGGCTTTTGCCACGGATGACTGATTCGGGATAGTGATCATACGCATCCAGCGGCCGAGGATGCGCATCTGGTTGACGGCATTAAACGACTGCGAGCCGCCACTGACCTGCATAACGGCGAGAGTTTTGCCCTGAGAAGGCCGCACCGCCCCCGACGTCAGGGGTATCCAGTCTATCTGCGCCTTCATGATGCCGGTCATGGCGCCGTGCCGTTCCGGCGAGCACCAGACCATGCCTTCAGACCAGAGAACCAGCTCGCGCAGCTCTGCAACTTTCGGATGCGTCTCCGGGGCGTCATCGGGCAGGGGCAGGCCGGACGGGTTAAAAATTTTCACTTCGGCGCCCATTGCCGTCAGCAGCCGGGCCGCCTCTTCCGTAGTTAGACGGCTGTATGAGCGTTCCCGCAGCGAGCCGTAGAGCATCAGGATGCGGGGCGGGTGCGCTACTTCTGCAGCCCTCAGCTTATCTTCAGTCAGCGGCACGTCCAGGAGTGAAGTATCAATATTTTTCAGGATATCGTTCATGTTGTTCACAATGAGGTCTCTTCATGAGTCGTCACGGTTGACAGGCTGCAGCTGCCACCTGCGCAGCATTCTTCTGTCAGAAAGGCCATCAGCTGCTCAAGCTGCGCATAGCAGGGTCTGCAGAACAGGGTACGGCTCTGCCGCTCCTGGCTGACCAGCCCGGCGGACATCAGCGCGGAAATATGATGACTGAGCGTGGAGGGCGGAATACCGAGGCGCTTCTGCAGAACACCGACCGGCAGGCCGTCATGACCCGCTCTCACCAGCTCCCGGTACACGCTGAGACGGGTCGGGTGCCCCAGCTCCCGGAGTGCATTTGCTGCTGTATTTAAATCCATGCGGCCTCCTTTAACTATATTTCTAGAATAAAGGAAATATAGTCAGCGTCAAATATTTTTCCCCGGAATGGATGGCACGTTCTTATCCCGTTTCTGTCCAGCAGAGGAAGGATGGCGACGCCAGATCACTATGGAAATCGCCGTGATGAACAGGGTAAGGATGGCAGATAAAAGCAGCGTTCCGGGTATGCCGTATCGCTCCAGCAGTATGGCGTAAGCTGACGGAGCGAGCGCCGCGAGCAAAAAAGCTGGTGACAGCAGTACGCCTGTTTTACGGGCATACTGCTGCGGATCAAACAGCACAAGAGGTAGTACGGCCTTAACTACCGTACTCAGTCCGTTCACAGCTCCGTAACTCAGAATAAAGATGGCTGTAGCCACTGGGGTAACATTACCCGCAAGGCCGGCCAGAAAGCAAAATGGCAGCATAATGCCAGTAACCAGGCTCAGACGAATCGCTGAAGTACGTGCGCCAGAAGCCACGTCCAGCAGTCTGGCGCTCACCTGTCCCACTCCCCACAACATACCCGCCACGGTGGGCATACCATAAGCGGCCAGTATCTGAGGAAAATGAGCGGACACGCCGGTGGAAACAAAGCTTATCAGCGCTATTAGCGTGGCGTACCACAGGCCGCTGATGAATGCTTTTCGGTCTTCTGCTGTTCCGATCGCCGGAAGAGCGGGCTGCCCGGCAACGGGAGGTTGACTCCGATGCCCTGCCGGAACGGTGGACAAAAAAGCAGGCTGACAATGCCCGCGCAGCCGTAAACGATAATGGCATGCCGCCAGTCGGTAATGTGCAGTAGCGCAGCGCCAGCAGGCCAGAACGCGACTGAAGCGAGACCACCCAGCAGTGTGACCAGGGTAATTGCCCGGCGGGCCCCTGCGCCTGCGGTTTCTACAAGCAGAGCAAATGCGGCATCATACAGTGCAAGTCGCATGCCAGCTCCCATCAGGGGCCAGACGGCAACCCACGATGTTGTTGAATGGGTAAAAGCCATCAAAAAACAACCGATGATGATGGCGAAGGTTCCCGCCATCATCATCGTACGTCCGCCGGTACGGGCTATAAGGGCACCCGCAAGCGGCGAAACAAGGCCCATCACAAGCATGGCAATAGTCAGGCCGGAGAATGTCACAACCGGCGACCAGCCTGTATCCAGCATGATGGCGCTCCCGAAGACTCCCGGCATATAGAATGTGATACCCCAGTTGATAAACTGCGTCATGCCAATGCAGAAAATGGTGCGGCCTGTTAGATACCCGTCAGTCAACCTGTACTCTCCGGAAATGTGGCGTCGCCCTGCCCAAGCGTACGCTGCATGATGACCGTATCAAGCCAGCGTCCGTGCTTGAAGCCCACAGATTTGAGCGTTCCTGTAATGCTGAAGCCTGCCGCACTATGCAGGGCAATAGAGGCGGTGTTTCCGCTGTTGCCAACTACGGCCACAAGCTGGCGAAAGCTACGGGCCTCTGCCCATACGACCGCACTCGATAACAGCTTTTTTCCAATCCCCTTACCCTGAAAGCCAGGGGCAATATATACAGAGTCCTCCAGGGTGAATCTGTAGGCACACCGTTCACGGTAGAGTGACAGGTAGCAGTACCCGCGGATATCGCCGTCCTCAACCGCCACAAACCAGGGCAGTCCTGCTGCCCGCACCTTTTTCAGACGGGCTGTCATTTCAGCCGAATCCGGCGGTTCGGTTTCAAAAGTGGCGGTGCCATGCAATACGTGATAAGCATAAATCTGCTGGATGGCAGGAATATGTCGTTCATCTGCTTCGGTTATTTCCATCGATACGGCTCCTTCTGCGGTCAGAAGCAGAGACTAACCCGAATGAAGAATTTCAGACAGGCAGCAGGACTTATCAGCAGCATAAGGAAATTTTGGGATGGCAAACCTGAATTTCGATCATCTGGCTCCTTTCAGACTGGTTATCAGCCGGGGCAGTTTCTCCGGCGCGGCTGAAGCACTTGGTCTGTCGCAGCCGGCAGTGAGCCTGCAGATAAGACAACTGAAGCAGGCGCTTCAGGTCCGCCTTATCGAGCGAACCAGCCGGGGAGTAAGACCCACGTCTGCCGGGCTGACTCTCGTTGAGCACAGCTTGAAAATTGATGCCGTGGTAAGTACAGCTGTTGAATCAGTGAGTCTGCATTCCGATGAGATAACCGGCACTGTTACTGTCGGCACAGGCGCAACGGCCTGTATTCATCTACTGCCCCCCTTACTGCAGCAACTGCGGCAGGCCCATCCCCTGCTGAAGGTGGACGTACGCACAGGTAACACTTCCGATATTGTGCGGGGCGTGGAGGAAAATCGTATAGATATTGGCCTGGTGACACTGCCAGCCGCAGGTAAAAACCTGAGCATCATCCCGCTGGGTACGGATGAGTTTGTTGTCATCATGGAAAAGGATGCATCAGAGCAGAGCGCGAAAATATGGACTCCGGGCGCCTTGCTGCCGCTGCCGCTGATTATCTTTGAACCGGGAAGCGGGACACGTGCCCTGATTGATCAGTGGTTCCGGGAGACGGGACATATTGCCTGCGCGGTCATGGAGCTTGGCAGTATCGAGGCTATTAAAAGAATGGTCCGTGCAGGTCTTGGTTACAGCATTGTTCCCCGAATGTCCGTTGCATGCATAGAGTAAAGATCGGGGCTCGATCTTTACTCTGTGACGCCCTCTCTTCACCGGACGCTTGGGGCAGTTATGCGGGAGGACCGGATTGTAAGCAGAGGAATCAATGAAGTGCTGAAAAGCCTGCACAGCAGTTTTGCAAAAAACGAAATCAGATAAATATTATTCGATATTTAAACCGGACAGGTCCGATCTACTCTTTCCGGCAAAGTATCATTACAGCGTTTACCAGCTACCAATGTCCGCTCCTGGCACAAAGCGGAGTTTCGTTACCCCAACGCACTTCTTCTTTAATTAACCCAGTCTTCCAGCGCCAGACCCGGAACCCGCTCAAATTCCCGCGTGTTATTTGTCACCAGAATCGCCCCTGTCGCAATCGCGTGCCCGGCGATGGCCGTGTCGTTCGGGCCGATCGGCGTCCCGGCCGCGGCCAGTGCCGCCTTAATCTCCGTGGTGGCATCGACCGCGGCGCGATCCCAGGACAGGACGGCATCGAGGCGGGCGCAGAACGCGTCAACCAGCTGGGCATGCCGTGGCGAGGCCTTCTTGCCGATCGCTCCGAAGCGCATCTCGGCATAGGTGATGGCCGAAACCACAATGCGGTTTCCGCGCAGCACTGCCTGCTCGAGGCGCTTACGAACGGCTTCCGGCTGCTCGCGCATGATGAATGAGCAGATGCAGGTGTCCAGCATATACGTTATGTTCACAGGTCAAATCGTCCTTCGTCGCTGACAACGTCCTCGCGCTCCGCCATAAAATCAGGATCGGCTTTTTCAAGTTCAAAAAATGAGTTCCAGGTCGGCCGGACGGGGCGCAGGATAATGCTGTCTCCTTCCCGGACGATCTCCAGCTCGCTCACCCCCTCAAAATCCAGATCGCGGGGCAGGCGGATGGCGCGGTTATTGCCGTTTTTAAAAATAGAAACTGTGCGCATGGTTTTTCCTCATATGCTGAGTGTGCCAGGGAGTTTTCCCGCATGGGTGCAGTATATGTCTGAAGGACTGATTTGTATAGGTGAAGCATATGCAGATGGTACGTATATGCGTATGTAAAGCATATGCATATGCAAAGTATATGCATATGTACAGCATATGTCTGCTTTCTCTTTTTCCAGCTGAGATCCGGAAAAGGACATAAGCGGATCTGCACTTTTTCTTTTATGAACGGTTGTCTCCCTGTATCCCGTAATTTTTCTGTACCTCTGTGCATTACAAGCCGTTGTTTAACATTCTCAATCGTTTATGCTTTGAGGGTCTGTCAGCACAGCGACAGATACATCGTCCTGCAGGGCATACTGTCCGGGGGACAAAACATCAAAACGATGGAGATTAAGCCTATGGCTTATGTAAATCCTTACCAGAAAGGCGGTAATCAATATGAGTTTAAAATCAGGGGTAAACCTAAACGACGAAGTTAATCAGATTGTTGAAACTTCTTTAAATGCAGGCATGAATGAACAAGACGTGGCAGTTCTCGATAAAATTGGGAAGTTACAGGACGAACAGCTCCAGCGGTACGGAACGACCGTGCCATCAGGAACTGAGGTGTTCCGGCTTCAGCTCGGTAGTCACGGCGGAAGCAGTGTCTTTTTCAATCGTAATGGCGAGGATTGCCGTTACAGTCTTAATGATGGTGAGAATGGCTCCATGTACGTGGCCCAAACTCCTGACACGGCAATGAAGGAAGTGTTTCAGCATAAAAAAGGGCTCAGGGAATCGGATCTCGATAATTACATGATGGGCACCGTAGCTATTGAGAAAGATATCAGGGTCCTTCAGGTCAGTAAGCTGATTAAAGGCAGTGATTTAAGGTTGAATGATGTGACAACCTCAACACGTGCAGTTACTCAGCATCTGGCTGAAAAGGTTCATTCAGCAGGGTTTGAAGGAATGGGGTTTCCATCAAATGTCACCGGTGACCCATGCCTTGTTCTATGGCATGACGATCCGGCTGGAACCGGGCTGGCCACAACCCGGAGCCAGACAAGTCTCAGTCAGTTTGAATATCAGGGTAGGGAAGCGGCCGAAATTCTTGTTTATGATCTGGGAATTCCTGTTGAGGAATAATTGATAAAGGGGGGGGGCAAGCACCCCCTTTCATCAAACTGCGTTCTGTGTGCCGTAGTTGCGAGCCAGCCGGCGTAATTCATTCATGACTTTTTCATCCGGATTACTTTTCAGAACCTCGGCAACGGTAAACGCACGTCCTGCAGGGTTCAGGCCATCCAGGACGGTATTTCTCTGTTCCATAAAGAAAGAATATTTTAGTCGATCACTGAAGCTGCTCAGCATAGGCAGTAGTTCGGCCACACCCCGGAGCACGCCTTTATCCGAGATCCCTTCCTCATTAGTGAACTGAAACACCGGGTAGTAAAACTCACCGTCAATATCAAGGGCAAGTAACTGATTGGTATCTTTCCAGGTCTTAACCGTGGGTTTACTCTTTCCCACTATTTCAGCAGCTTTAGCTGAGTTGTAAACACCGCCATCATTTTCTAGTGTCTGAAAGAAAAGGGCCTTACTGTGTAAACGTCGTTGCTGACGTTTTTTTTCCGGCGTTAGGCTGTTAACAGCGCGATTTTCAAGAAACTTCAGAATGGTATCCATGGTAAAAATTGCGTCGGTCTTCCCCATACTCTCAGGAGCAATCGGCGTTTTACCTGACCTGACTTCCTCTGCCAGATCCTGAAAAAAATTCTGAAGACGCTCTGCAGCAATGCTGTTGTCCATAAAATTATGCATAGTGGAGGAACGATCATTAGCGTTTCGTTTTTGGGTTGGCGTGTTCATAAAACCTCCTTTTCGATTTCATGCTTCAAAGGATACGTTAAATCGTTAAGTTGCGCAAGTTTTGTTCTCACTCCGTCTTTTATAGTTCTTAGCTATTAATCGATTCGATTCTATTGATGCTATTTATTAAAGCATTTTTAGATCCGTTTTCTGTAAGAACCAGATCTGCCTACGTTGATGGTGGTTTTTTGGTCGCCTAACTATATATAGGGGTTCACTCAGCTGCGATGGGTGCAAGATAGGGGATGCAGCAGATAAATGTGGGGAAGCGGAAGGAACTTGAGCCACCATACCTGGCATGTCACGCTTCCGCGAAAGGCATAAATCGGGAAGAAAGCGGATCCCAGTCATGCGGCGTTCCGGTAATTTACATTGGTAATTGTTATCAATATAAGCATTAGCTTACTAATAGTAATAATTAAAAGGAGAATTTTGATGGAACTTTTGCACCCCGACGCTATTGAAGAACTCAGAAAAATGATTGAAGGAATTTATGAAGACGATAAAGTCTGGATAAAAGATATTTCTTCCAGTGACGGAAATGTTCAGCGTGTGGCAGTGAACGGTGACGATGATGTGCTATGTCGCATATCGACTATAAACACACTTAACGAGAATCCCGGCTCCCGTCAGAAGCCAATTATCCAACCTACTGGCGATCCGGAGAAAATGTACAGGAATAAGCCAGGCTTCGACGTAAACACTCTCAGAAAACATGTTCATGCCAACACTCTTCGGGAAGTAGAAACAATTAGAGATAATCTCCCGCCCTGTGAAAATGTTTATGTTCCTCCAGTTAAGCCAACCAATGAAAACGGTGGGAGACTGTAGAGAATGCTTCGTGAAATACTAACCGGCGGGGGGGTAAACTTATCGGCATCACACCCTATCAGCGTGCAGGTGATTAATCAGGGGCCGGGAATTTGGGGCAACGTAGCCACCGGCCTGATCACCGCCGGGGCGGCAATCGTGGCGGTGATGCTGACTCATAAGTTCACTCTTAAGAGAGAGAGGTCTGCGTCAGAAGACAAGCAGAAGCGGGAGCGTGATTTTATCGCCACTGAGCTTGTATTTCTGCTGGAGCAGTTCGCCGAGAGCTGTGCGAGTGTCGCCCGGGATAATGGATTCGAACATGAGCATGCTTTTGCACCTTCTTATCCCCTGCCCGAACTCGACTATGTAGCTGTCACAGGTGACTGGCGCACCCTGCCCGTCCGGCTGATGTACCAGCTCAGGGAGCTGCCGGTTCTTAAAAGTGAATCGGACCGGACTATCGATGCGGCGGATTTTATTGGCCCGGAATACGACGAGTTCTTTGAAGCCCGGCAGTACGAGTACACACGACTCGGCCTGAAAGCAGTAATTCTGGCCCGGCGCCTGCGTAAGCTGACAGGCTTCCCGGATTCCCGTCTAAACGCCACGCCCTGGTCGGCGCAGCGCGTGCTATGGGAAGAATGGCGCCGTGAAAGAAAGAGACGGTCGTTACAGGCTATGCTTCATGCCCGGGCGCTTGCAGCATTTGAAATAAAAAATGACATGAGAAAGAAAGCGGCAGACAACGCTTCCGATTCTGGAGAAAACGTATGAACCACACATTGCTGCCTGCGCTAGCCGGCGGCCAGTTTCAGGCGCAGCAGCTGCCGGTGGCCATCGACTACCCCGCGGCGCTGGCGCTGCGCCATATGGGCCGCGCTGGTCAACGACCTGCCGAAGTACCTGCTGGCACCGGAGGTCAGCGCCCTGCTCTACTTCATGCCCGACCTGCGGCGCAAGATGCTGTTCACCACGCTGTGGAACACCGGCGCGCGCATCAGCGAAGCGCTGGCGCTGACGCGGGGGGACTTTCTGCTGCGTCAGCAGTACCCGTTCGTGCAACTGGCCACGCTCAAGCAGCGGGAGGATAAGGCGGAGCGCCGGGCCGGACGTCGCGCCGCCGGCGTCGTGCCTCACAGCCTGGTGCCGCTCTCCGACGCGCAGTACGTGACGCAACTGGAGATGATGATCGCGACCCTGCGCATACCAATTGACCGCAGAAGCGAAAAGACGGGCCGCTCGGAGCGGGTGCGGCTGTGGGAAATTACCGACCGCACGGCGCGCACCTGGCTGAACGAGGCAGTGGAGGCCGCGGCGTCAGAGGGGGTAACGTTCTCCATTCCCGTCACCCTGCACACCTTCCGGCACAGCTACGCCATGCACATGCTGTACGCCGGCACGCCGCTCAAGGCGCTGCAGAGCTTGCTGGGACGCAAGAGTGTCAAGTCTACCGAGATATACACGCGGATGTTTGCGCTGGACGTGGCGGCCCGGCACCGGGTGCAGTTTCAGATGGCGGGAACTGATGCTGTGGCTATGCTCAAGAACAACAGCACCTGACTGTATGTGAGAAAAAAACAGCAACTATTTAATGGTTTCGGGCGTGCAGGATTTACTTTCACGTCTGGAGTTTACATACCTGATTAAGTACGCAGTAAGCATAAGAACTTCCCCTCATCCAAGCCATATTAAATGCCTCATTTGAGGGTCGGGAGCGTTTGGGATTTTCAATCCTGGACGCGACGGACCGGCCAACCGCAGGGCGGCAGGCCGTTCTAAGCTTGGTAAAGGAGAGTTAAAGCTGCTCCCAGTCCGGCAGACATTTGGCTTTTCGGCGCCTTCGTATAATACTCGCCATGATGAGCCCAAATAACAGGCCGGCAGCCAGCGCTGTTATTACGCTGGCCAGCGGGCTGTACCCCCGTGATTGCCATGTGATAAACCACATCATCCCTCCCCAGAACACAGCATAGTAGCCGCCCAGCAGGATCAGGTTGCTCCAAAAACTGGCAAAAAGTGCCGGCCGCTTCTTTATGCCCAGCCACCACAGTAGCCGATAGGTAGCAGGGATACGCTGGCTTCTGCGCAGGCCGGTTGCAGCCATCAGCGCATAGGCCTTTTTTCTTTTCCGCTTAAATTCTGCATCTTTCACTCAGTAAACCTCCCTTTAAACTGTACACCAGACCTTATAACCATACGCATAAGCACTGGAACGGCAACCCTTTATTCAATCAGCTTTTCCTGTGACAAGTACGTTCATCAGTCCCAGGTCTGAATACACATAGCGCAGCAGCTGCAGGCCGGCGAAAAATACCGCCGTGTTCAGAAAGGGCAGCAGCCACAGACTCATGTTATGCATGGCAATACCGGCAAGCGGCGGCATGATAAGCGCGCTTACGCCTGTGGCCACAAACACGGCCGTCAGGTTTCGCCCGCGGGCAAAGCGCCCTTTTTCCCGCGTCACCAGCTGCGGATGCAGCAGCAGGGTCACCGGCATCATGCCCGGGCGAGTTTTCATCTCCCGGATGCGCGCTGTTTCAGCGTCCGCCAAGCGATGCGTCGCTGAAAAATCCTCAATGAAGGCGTCCACGACACCCTGCACTGCTTCGCTGCAGCGAGGCTCACCGCCCCCCTTACTCCAGCGGCGAAGCAGCGCCCCTTTCGCCCGGAACTCAGGCAGCCAGGCCATCAGCATCATCAGGGAAACGGCCACGGTGGCCGCAATCAGCAGTAATGTCATAAGGTTTACTCCAGGGTTTTTTGAGGTTTATGGCCAAAATCCGGCTCAGGTTCGCTGCGCTCATGGCGCATCACGTTCACTTCATCATTCATCATTGCGCGATCGGCGCGCTCCGGCGTCATGTCGTAGTCGCGATAATCAAATGCCTCCTCCTGCAGCTCTTCCAGCGCCGCTGCCAGTGCGGCTTCGTGTTCGCGGTCTTTGTCTTCCGGTGCCTCCCTTCCTTCATCCTGCACCGCAAGCTCCGGCTCTTTCTCCTCCTGACCCAGCGCGGCTTTAACGGCTTTCTCCAGCGCCTCGGCTTCGCGACGGTCCAGCTCTTCTCCTCCGGATGCAGCTGCGGTTGCAGACGCCGCGCCGCGGCTGTTTTCCGGACGTTCACTGTGGTCAGTAGTGAGCACCACCGGGCGCTCCGGGTTGTCCTTCATCAGTTGCATCGCCTCTGCGATATCCGCGGCTTCCAGCACCTTCCCGTGCTTTTCACCGCGCTGCAGCACGATGCGGCTGCCGTCCGCTGCCCCTTCATAGTGGGCGGACGAAAAGTCCACCTCTCCGCTTGAGGGGGACACCGGAACGTGCCAGTTCCCGCGCTGCCGGCCGTGCTCGTTGATAACCGGCCACAGCATTTCCGGCGTTTTTCCGGCCATAAAGCGCGCGTCCGCCGTGAGGTCCTGATCGACCCGGTCCGCCAGGCGCGTGCCGGATACCGGCAGGCTTTTGTCCCACGTCTGCATTTCCCGATCAGCGCGCACGTCCTCTGCCCGCATCAGCACGTCATGCACCGTCTGGCGCCGCCCGCTTTTACTCTCCACCTTCGCCGCCCAGCCGGACAGGTTGTCGAAGTAGGTCTGAACGTGCTCCTTTGCCCTTGAGAGTTCTACGTAGGTACTGTCCAGCGCCGCCATCCGCCCTCTGGCGCCCTCTTCGCCAAACAGGCCGATGAGATACTTCACGGACGCGCCCTGCGAGCTGTAGGTAGTGACGGCGTAGCCGTAATCAATGTGACGGTCGGCGTACTGTGCGGCCGGCTCAAAAGACAGCTGGCGATCGCCGGTATCGAGCGTAATTTTTCCGCCCTCCGTTATGCCTGTGACCACTGCCGTGTCGCTGGCACGCACATTGCGGTCGCGGTCCGTTGCCGTCAGACGGATTTTCTCGCCGGCGCTGATTTCCCGCTCCACCTCCTTAAATACCGCCACCTCCTCCTTGCGTAGTTCGGCGGGGCGTATCCAGCGATCGGCCGTGCCGTCGAGCCCTTCCATGCGCACCACGCCGCTTTCCGCGTCGGTTTCGCCTACCCGGAAATACTGCTCGCCCCGGCGCACCACGTTGCCGGTCTGCTCTGCCCAGAATGTCTGCCGGCCCAGATCGGCATTGCTGTTGTTGACTCGTACCAGCAACGGCACCGTGACGCTGTCACCCAGCGCACCCTGCGCCTGCAGCCGGGCGTGTACCTCGCTGTTTATAGCCTCGCGGTCAGCGTTCAGCTCAGCCACGATAAGGGTATTGTCCCGCGCCTCCGGCGTCCGGCCAGCATAGTCGTCGGCAATCATCCCGATCAGGTCGGGTTTTTCGGCCTTCCCGCCAGCGCCATCAGGCCCGGCCATCTTCTGCGCCAGGCTGCTGCCGTCCATTGCGCTGTTCTCCGGAACGTATGCGCCCGGCTGCCCCCGGGATAACGCTGACGTTCTCAGCGGTGGCGCCCGTGACCGGCATGACGAAGAAGGCGGGCGTGCCCTGAATGCCGAGGCTGCGGGCCAGCTGGTTGTTTTTCTCCAGCGCCGCGCCCATCGCCTCGACCTCTTCTTTCGGCGTCGTGGTCACGCCCGCCTTCACCGCCGCCTGGCGGATGTCTTCATTCAGCAGCTTCCCTTCGTTGTGGCCGGTCGCGTAGAGCGCAGCGTGGTAGCGGTGGTACGCCTCTGCGCCGCCTTTCCTGTACACAGACAGGCCAACTTTTGCCGCCTGTACCGACGCGGGCCAGCGGCTGCCGAAGATTGGCCATTCCTTATAGATGAAGCGCACGTTCGGATTCTGGCTGATGAACTGCTCCACGGTCGGGGCGACCTTCGCGCAGTAGATGCACTGGTAGTCAAAGAACTGGATGACCGCGACGTCGCCCTTCGGGTGCAGCACCGGTGAGGTCGGATCGTTCAGCAGCCCGTCCTGCTCCTTCAGCGCCGCGCCGGCGGCGGAGGCCATCTGTTTTTCCTGCGACTGCGCCTGCAGCTTCTGGCTCATTTCAATCAGGATTTCCGGATGGGCGCGCAGGTAGTCTGCTGCGATTTCGCCGATCTGCGCCTTCTGCGCATCGCTAAAGGCGTCGTCAGCGGCAATCGCGTGACCGGTCAGGATCAGCGTCAGGGCGGCGGCGAGGATGTGCTTTTTCATGTCTGGCTCCGTTAGCGGTCGGGAAGACCGAATTCAGTAATAAGGAAGAGTTTTTTTCCGGGCGCCTGCTTCACCTCTGCAGGCACCTGCGTGATGCCGAACTTTTTCGTGATGCTGCCGGTCTGGTCGAAGTAGACCCGGCTGCCGAGGGCCTCTGCGCTGTCGCGCACGTTGCCGTTAACGAGAATGACGCGTGAGGTCATGGTGTGCGGCACCTGCTGCTTCACCCAGGCAATCTGCCGGTCGTCATCGGCGTCGATGAAGTACAGCGTTTCGTCAAACACCGGAATGACGTCAAACGGGTTCACCACCTGGCCTTTATGCGCAAACACCACGCCGTTCTGGTCGGCAATGTCTCGCTGCACCGTGAACGACGGATCAAACAGGCGGCTGTGCGTCTCGCGCGCCGTAGTGAGTCCCGCCACCGGCGGCGGGCGCATCGCCTCGTCCTCGGCCTTTTTCTGCATGTCCCGCTCGATGTCGGCCTGCGACCGGCCGGCAAAATGCTCTTTCAGGTTGTCTTTCAGGACCGCGATCAGGTTGCGCTCGCGGATGTCCCAGGTATCGCCGTACGTGCCCAGCTCAGCCGCGCCCGCCTGCAGGCTGAGCATGGCGAGCAGCGCGCCGGCGACTGCGCGCGCCAGCGGAGTTGCATGTATCATCGGGAGGCTCCCGTTGGGGTGATCGGACAGGGTTACTGCTGCGGGTTACCGGCCTTCATCAGCTCGGCGAGGCGCGCCTGAATCTCCGGCGTGGCGTCCGGCAGGCCGGTGACCACGGCGGGGCTCACCAGAATGGCCGCACCGTGTTCGCTGGCATATTCCGCCGTTGCGGTGGTGACGCTGCGGTCAAAGCGGGTCAGCAGCGCCTTACGCTGGTCGTCAGTCAGGTCCAGCTTCGCGGTCTGGCGGATAAGCGCGTTGGTCGTGCCCTTCATGTCAAAGGTGACCAGCGCTGGCGGCTTCAGCCAGAGGAACCAGGCGGCCGCGCATGCGGCCACGCTCAGCGCAACCGACAGGCCGCAGCCCGCCACAAGGTGTTTGGTATTCAAAGTTGCATCTCCCGCAGCATGTGGATGATGTCGCGCTTGTGCGCGTCGTTGTCGGCCATCTCAAACAGGATGTCCTTGATGTCAGCGCCCTCGCGCAGGCGCTTCTCACGATAGGTAAAGTCCTCGCCTTTGGAGGAGAACAGCCCGTCACTCAAAGGGTCGAGAATGAGGCGGTGGAAGCTGGAGAATTCCCCCACGCTCAGCAGAAACGAGCTGTAGCGCGCCTTTTTCGCCGGCGGGAACTTCCTGATCATCTCCCACTCCAGCTCGTTAAACGCGTGCGGCTCCTCCTTCTGGAAGGTGGTGAACGACTTGGCGTCCTGCATACAGGTAAACTTGAACGAGCTGTTGTCGTAGGCCGCGAGTGCCGCCGTGGACAGGTTTTTATCGCGTATCGCCTGGGTCACCGTACCGTAGGAGCCGTTGTGACGGCGGGCGGTGCGGTAGCCCTCCTCGATGAAGTCTTTAATCTTGGTGCTCGACCCGCCCAGCAGCTTCCAGCCCTCGTCGATGATGTTCATCTTCCGCATGCTGCGCGGCGTGGTGTACATCATGTTCTCGTTCCAGATCATGATGCTGAACAGCACCGCTGACAGCAGGTCCTGCTGCTTGCGCAGGTCGCCCAGCTCGGTGACCACGAACTGCAGGTCAGGCTTCAGGGTCGGCTCTGAGGAGTTAAAGAACTTCCCGTAGATGCCTGTGGTGCTGTACTTGCCGAGCAGGGTGGTGATTTCATCAATGCGCCCGCCAATCTGCGAGGAGTGTTCGCGGCTAATGGCGGCCTGCCTCTTCTTCAGGTAGTCAATGACGTGGTCAATACGCATGTCCTGCTCATAGGTCGGCCACGATTCGGTGATGGCCTCCAGGATCATGGACTCGTGCACCTCGTCCAGCAGGCCGTTAGGGCTCGCCAGAATGCAGAGCTGATCGCGGATGCGCTCGGCCGCAAGCGTAATGTCGGTGACGTTCGCAAACGGGTTAAAGCGCAGGGAATCACCGTTGATGTAGGTGCCGCCGAGGCTGCTGCACGCCGCCTTGTAAGAGTCCCCGATGTCCTGCACCGCCACCGTCCCGCCCTTGTCCAGCACCGAGCGCGCGATGGAGTTCGCCAGTACCGACTTGCCCGCGCCTGATGTACCGGACATAAACCAGTTGAAGTTGGTGTTCGGCAGGCTCTCGTCAAACACGTCGATAAAGGCAACCTGGTTGCGGTAGCTCGGGATAAGAATGCCCGAGGCGCACAGCTTGTTGTCGCCGATGACCGGCATCAGGTTCACCGCGTGAAACGACTCCGAGCGCTGAATGCCGCCGGTTTTGCGGCAGTCATCACGCAGCTTTTTATTCACCATCGCAAACGGCAGCGTGGCCAGAAGGTTGCGCAGCTGCATGAAGTCGGCGCGCACGAAGCGCAGCCCCTGCGCGGCGAAGGCGTTGCGCGTCTTTTCGGTGTAGCGCGACGTCAGGTCATCGTCGTCCGGGCAACCGTCCAGGCACGCCCGAGGCAAATTGAGCCGTCCTGCCAGTAGGTGCCGAAAATCGGATCGTCTTCGGGATATTCGATTCGCCCGTCGACTTCCACGCTGAACGGTTTCATGCCTTCGGCGGCTGATGCCAGAAAACGCTCGCGATTTGCCGCCGCGCGACTAGTGAACACCGTTAACGCAGGAAGCGCGCCTGAAAAGATTTCCCGCCAGAATTCGCTATAACTCGCCAACGACTCAACCGAGCACACCATATCGAGTACTGACTGGGTGGTGATCGCACCCATGCTTTCAAGGCGCTGGACAATTTCGGGGGCAGTTTGCGGACAGAGGTACTGATCTTCGATTTGGTCACTATCCATTTCGGCTTCAATGCGGTCCAGGGCCTGATACATCAGCAATTCACCCTCTATTTTCGCCAGAGCCACCAGCAGGTCAATTTTGCGCGCAATCCAGAGGTTTTCAGGGCTTTTCACCCATGTTTTGGGAGATTCTGGCGTGGCGGTTTTGACGTTGTGTGTGTTCATGGCATTTCTCCTGTCTCTGTGAGGGTTCATGTTTCGGTCGATCCAGTCGCGGCAAAGGGCCAAGTAGCAATGACAGGCAGGCAGTACAAGGGCGCCTCCGGCGTGCATTTCACCCTTGTACTGAATGAATGGCAGTGCTACGAAAAGCCCTCCGCGCCTGGGTTGACCGGAACAGCCTCACCAAACGGGAAGAGGACATGAACACACCCCGGACGGCTTTGCCGGACCGGGCCTTAGCGGCCACGTCTGTCTGTGGCCAGTGAACGCGCTGGCATCAGCCAGCTGCAGGGGTTGACCTTGCCGTTGCCATCAGACCCCAGCCGTCAGGCCCGAAACGCATCTTTTCGCGGTTCGGCGAAGCTTACCGGCCTGCCGGTTAGCGCAGTCGGGCTGACGACCCGGCTTGCCGGGGAGCCGAAGGGGGCCATGTGTCTTGAGTTATGACTGACAATGAGACAGGAAGGCATAACCAGAACCAGGGGAATGCGCCAGCGATATCTCTTAAAACGGCGTTGAAGCGGTAATAAGGAAAAGAGAGCAAATATGAAAGAACAGGCTGCCGGGATAAGGAAGCTGCGGAGAGGGATGCGCGGTGCGTCAGCACCGCCTTTCTCTGGGCCCGAAGGCCCGCAAGATTTCAACGGCGGCGGAACATCTGCACAGCCATCAGCAGCAGGCAGACACCCAACGCCGCAAAATCGATCATAGCGGCTGAATCATACGTAACGGTTACGGCATAAGCCTAATCACCGGCCTCTGATAGCCTGTATTCATTGTCCGAAAAAGCCGCCGCTCTCCCGTTCGGATCTGGTGTGCCGGGGACAAACTCCCGAACACGCAGGCGGCAACACATAATGAGCGCCATCAACGCAAAGGCGAGCCCTCCTGTTCTTCGCTGATAAGCACAAAATAGCGGTGCCGCTGATCCAGCAGGTATTCACGCGTCTGTTCGCTTATCCATGGTCGCGCCGCTTCTGCGGTATAAAGGTTGTAAGAACGGCATTCCGCTTCGGTCATGACGTGACCGGTCCAGGTCACATAGCCTGCTTTGAGCGGATTCTTTAGCGCCTCCGCCAGTCGTTTCTGCGTAGTCATGGCTGTCTCCCGTTGCCCCCGCAGCGCACCGCGGGGGATCGCTGTTTACCCTTGCAGGCGTGAATAATGCCAGTGGCAGAACGGGCTCAGTTCATCCGCTTCAGGCAGGTTCGCCCGTGCATATTTTTCCAGGCCATCATGCTCTGACCAGAACAGCTCCAGCGCGCTCACGGTTAACACGCCGCTGACCTGATAGACATTGGTGGTCTGAAACTCGCTGTTTTCCGGGTATGTCTCCTCGCCGAGGGGATTGGCTGAATGCACGATCCGCGTTTGATAGGTATCGGGGGCGGCTCCCGCCTTGGATGCGAAAACCGTGACGGTGACCTGTAGCTGCTCCAGCGGCTTAATCAGCAGCAGATCGGTTGAGGACGCATACTTGCCCGTGTCATAAATCGCTTTGTCACGCGTAAACGTGGCGGCTGCCAGGTATTCAAGCTGCATGGCAAAATCGGTGCGCAGCGCGGCGCTGTTGACGTTAAAATCGGGCCGGTTGATAACGAAAAGATGGCGGCGCAGGCTGCGACGAATGGCATCAAAATCAACACCGCTGGGCTGAGTCTCTTTAACTGGCATAACGGGAGCTGTCATGGTGAAATCCTTCATGTGGTTTGCTCAATAAAGGGCGCAACCGCGCCCCTGCTGCGTTCAGTTCTGCTGCCAGCGATGGGTGATCATGCCGGGCATCAGTCGGTATCCCACGTCGTACTCCAGCACCGCGACGGGCCATTTATCGCGCAGGTAAATCCGCAGCCCTTCCGGCTCGTCGGTGGGTTCATGGATAACACTGCACATGCCGAGTTCTTCCCACGGCACCGCGCTGAATCCGGCAAAGGTTCCCGCTTCGCAGATGTACGCATACAGATCCGCAAACTGCGCCGCTGTCAGGTCCTGCAACGGCTCCTGCCCTGTCCCACTGGCGGACAGGTTTACATCCTGTGTCGGCTGTGCGACGATTCGGTTATCAAACATGTCGTTACTCCTTCGTGATTGATGTGACCAATAAGAGTTGCCGCTCGAACCGGTCGTTAAGAGAGCAGGCTTTCGCCTGCTTTTTTAATGCGCGATTTCCCCCGCCATCGCCAGCACGGCACCCAGCACCAGATCCGCGTGTTTTTTCCAGGCATAGTCCCGGCACTCGAAATAGCGTCCGCGAATATGCGCGAAAATGTGCGTCACCTTCCCGGAATACATTTCACAACACTTGAACGTCTCGCCTGCGGGTGAGGACTGCCAGTCCAGCGGCGTCAGCACGGTCAGCTGATCCATCCAGCGCGCTTCACTCACCTCCTCCCACGGCCTGAACAGACGTGTACAGAACAGGGCATCTGCCTCGGATTCGGTCATCAATGCCATGTCGGCGTACTGCACCTGCAACTCCTCCAGCGTTTCAAAACTGAACACGGACACGGTGCTCCCGTCATTCAGCGTGATCGCCTCACTGAAAATCGTGCCGGTATCGATGCGCACGAACACCCGCTCCTCAGCCTGTGTGCTCCTGCCCTTAACCCATGTTTTGGAAGATTCTGAAGCGGCGACGTTGATGTTTTGTGTGTGCATGCTGGTGCTCCTGTCAGGTGATTAATTCATGTTTCGGTGAGTTCCTCGCGGCAAAGGGCTGAGAAGCACGGGCAGGCGGCAGTGACCAGGGCGCCTCCGGCGTGCATTTCACCCTGGTGACTGACGAATGACTGTGCTTGGCTTCGCCCGACGCGTGGACCGACCGCAACATGACCACCGCACCTGAAATGAGCAGGCACACACCCGACCGCAAGGCGGGCGTCCCTAGCGGCCACGTCTGTTTGTGGCCAGTGAACGCGCGGGCCCATGCCCGCTGCAGGGGTTGACCTTGTTGTTGCCATCAGACCCCAGCCGCAGGCCCGAAACGCGCCTGTGCGGTTCGGCGAAGCTTACCGGCCTGCCGGTTAGCGCAGTCGGGCTGACGACCCGGCCTGCCGGGGAGCCGAAGGGGGCCATACGACATGGCAGGTTTGATCATCGGTGTACCAGACCAGGCAACGAGTGAGAGAAGATAGATGGAAAGGAAGGTAAAAAAAGAAGCGAAGCAAGCACGCGATAAGTTTGTACTCACGATAACGGCTATACAGTCACGGGCATTACCGTCAGCAGTCTCTATAGTTAATAAAGATGATCCAACCGACATCCCATACAGAGAGAGCAAGCATGGAGCCTTCCTATTACTGCTACCTGACCCCGACCAGCTCGGGAGGTGCCATGCTTCACATGAAGGGATGCGCAAAACTCGACAATAAAGATTCCCGCATTTTCCTGGGGTCTGTGTACATATCCTACCAGGCGCTCAGCCTGGCAAGACGTTACACTCTTGATGTATCTATGTGCCCGTATTGCATGGTGAAATAGCTGCATCACCCGTCCGATACCGGCCCGAATGTGCTCAGCATGTCCGGCAGTGATACGCGCATTGTGAGCCCTGCCAACTCCGGACCGCAGCTGCAGAAAACGCTCTGAACCGCCTATACGATTCAGACGATTCAGACGATTCAGACGATTCAGGATGACGAATTCTGTGCCGGAAAAGGCGGTATGTTGTCCTCCGCGTTTTTTACGGTAGCGTCCCATGACCACCATCCGTCGGCGCCGAACTCCTTGTTATAGATTTCGGTTTTCACCGCACGCCGCGCGCTGTACTCATCCGTGTTCATGCCAAACACTTCCATCGGCACGGACTCTTTGCCATCCACGTCCGTCAGGACAAAATCCGGCAAGGTGTCTTCCTCAGCATCAAAGCGTAGCGGCTTGATAAAGCTTCGCTCCTCTTCACACAGGCGGGCTTCGATAATCGCCTCATAACCTGAGTCCACCGGGATAAAGCGCGGCGTAACGCGCATCAGCGCGATCCCGATGACCTCCGCTTCCCTGATGGGAACATTATGGCCGTTTATCCTCTCAAAGCGCAGCGTGGGAGGCTCCGTTTCAACGATGGCAACCACCTTATGCCCCGCCTTCCAGGCATTGAGTTCGGATCCGAAACTGCGCTCACAGGCTCTCAAGGTATTGGGGGACACGTTAAGCGTCGGGAACCCGATCGGACTTGAAAGGCTCAGGCGCCCCGCCTGCAGCGCGGTGTAGCCATCTTTCGCGTCCGCTTTCAGCAGGGCGATGGCCATCAGACGCTTTTTGTTCTCCGTCGCATAGCGTACCCGCTGCTGGTTGGCCTGCTTCTGGGTCCCCTCACCCGCGGCGCTGACGAGCAGCACGTCGGCAAGGGTCAGCCTGCTGACGCGGATGTTCTGCGCCATGCCGCTGATCCGGCTGGCCAGCCACAGCGCATTGCGCGGCCGGTTCTTCACGTACTGCGGCTTCCAGGTGTTGATTTCAGCCTGCTGCCAGATAAAGTGCCCCAGCCCCAGCAGGCTCATGGAGGGTTTGGATTTACCCGTGCGCGGGTGTCTTGCCGGATTCACATCAGATATGGGTTTGTCGGTACCGTTTTGCCGCGAAAGCCCGACCGGCAAAGTGATGCTGAACGTGCCGTCATCATTGACCCTGACGACGCTTGATAAATAGGCACCTGCCGACGTGTCATCGGGCCAGACCGAGTAAAAGCGACAGTCATGCCGGTGCTGGCCGCCACTGTGTTTCCAGCCTGAAAGGCTGTAGCGGTCTGAATCTTTCAGGTAGCGAACTACCAGCCTGCGAAGGGTCAGATCGTCTGGCTTGCCTTTGCAGAGGCAGGTCACTCTGGCTTCCACTTTATTCGCGTACGCATCCCCGAGCTTCTTGCGCCAGTCGCTGTCGTAATCGAGCTGCTCATGAGGCTGAAAAATCCCACCCTGAGGCAACCCGGTTATCTGCGCACTGAACGTTGTTCCTTTGCCCATCTCATCCTCCTTCAATAACGCTCTGATAAGGTTAACCTGTTTTATGTTTTAAGTGGGCCAGACGCAAACGATAATGCTCAGGCAGACCGCATGACTGCCCCACCACCGTCACGTTGCCTGTCGCCATCAGACCGCAGCCGCCAGGCCCGAAACGCAGCCCTTCGCGGTTCGGCGAAGCTTGCCGGTTTACCGGTTAGCGCAGTCGGGCTGACGACCCGGCCTGCCGGGGAGCCGAAGGGGGCCATGCACATCACGCGTCAACACGCGCTCATCGCACAATGCTCACAATAAAACACGCAGAAACCAGGTAAACAGACCTGCCGCATTACCTCAACCTCTTCAAAACCCGTGCAGCCGGTTTAGCTAATCACTGAAAAGAGCGCTTGCTATCCATAGTGGATAGTGACTCAGCAGGTTACAGGACGGCGGACGGAAACGGCCGGTGCGTCAGCACCGGGCACTCCCGGGCCCGCAGGGCCGCCCGCCTTTCCGGCGTACCCACAGGCAATGGCAGGGCCAGACCCGGTCCCGCCACCTTACAGTCCGATGTTCTCATCCAACTCGGCGAGATAGTGCATTTCCGCCATGCCCACCAGCGAGGCAAACGTCACCTCCCCGCCGGTGATTTCCTCCTGTTCACACAGGTGCATCAGGTTGGCAATCAGATCCTGAACGGCGGTAACGGAATACGGTATCCAGGGACCACTCTCATTTTCCTCCCGCGTCGGTCAGCTTAAGGTTGATGTGGAAGAGGATGGCTATCTGCTCGATTTGCCGTGCATACCTCCCGAGGAAATGGCGCAGTTGCCGGAAATCATCTGCCCGATATTCCGCGATCAAGCTCAGTTCTGGTTCCGTAATTTTGAAAACATCTTTGTGGTGCTGAGCGGAGAAGACGCGGTCAGGGCATGTCAGCCCGATTTGCACCTGCTTGCCGGACTGGGCCCAACAGGCGTGGTAGTTACAGGTCAGGGGGCGGGGAGTGAGTACGATTTTGTCTCGCGCTACTTCGCACCGGGCGCTGGCATTCCGGAAGATCCGGTGACAGGTTCCATACATGCCACCCTGGTCCCATACTGGGCAGAAAAGCTGGAAAAAAATCGACTGTCTGCATGGCAGGCATCGCTCAGAGGCGGTCATCTTATTTGTGAGCTTAAGGAAGATCGGGTCGTTATTGAAGGTAAGGCGGTTACGTTCATGAGGGCGGAGATTTACGTCCCGGTCTGACCAATAATGTCTGGGCCGGTCATCAGGACCAGACATTATCCTGCAGTTCAGCAAACAGAAGAGCGCTAAGCGCTCTTTTATATTGCTACAGCGGCTGCAAACGGCGTAGTAACTGGCATTATTTACGTCAGCTCCAGACTGGATATCACGTGCTTCAGCTCAGCAAGCTGATCTGCCCGCAGAGGTAACAGTGGACGAGGCAGGCAGTTATCATCAGCCAGGCCAAGCAGACCAGCTGCTGCTGACATGACCCTGAAACTGCCACCGTGCTGACCAAAAAGTGCCCAGAGTGGGCTGAGGCGTTCGTGATGTTTCCGTACGGCTTCGTAGTCACCCGCCGCCGCCGCTTCGGTGATCCTTTTTGCCTCAACCGGAAATAAGCCGCCACACACCGAATACCAGACTTCACAGCCGGCAATCAGACCTGTTGAGGCCGAGCTGTCACCGCTGATGCCGATTGTTACATCCGCAGGCAGCCTGTCGCGCAGGTTTCTGACCCGGGCAGAGGCAGCCTCAGCATCTGCGGGAACGCCTGGAATCTTGATCGAATGTACCGCAGGCAGAGCTGCGATTTTTCCGTGCAGCTCATCTGAGAAAGTAAAATGGGTTGTGCCCGGGTTGTCGTAGACGCAAAGAGGCACCGATACGTGGCGGTCGACCGTTTCGCACAGGCCGTACACCTCGTCATCATGCAGCGCCTGATATGAGACCGGTGGCAGCAGCAGCGCACTGGCTCCGGCCGTCTGGGCGTCATCGGCCAGCCGCAGCACTTCATTTGTGCTAACTGCACCTACACACACCATCACCGGTATGTCTCCGGCATTCTCTACGGCCAGTCTGGCAATACGCCCGCGTTCTTCACGCGTCATATAAGCGTAGCTGCCCGTCGAGCCAAGCACGCCGATAGAATCAACCTTCGCATCGGTCAGCCTCTGCAGTATTTTCAGAAAACCTCTCTCATCAGGGGTGCCGGCTGTGAACGGGGTAAGCGGAAACGCGCTGAGACCTTTGAACGTAACTTATCCTTTTTGATCCGGCTTAAAGCCGGGTTGCTGAACGGCAGGTCGGGTGCTCGGGAATGACTTAACAGGTCGGGTCTGTATTCTTAATGGGCTGCCAGATGCCTCATCAATGCAGTATTGCACCACAGAATGCGATATCCCACTGTTTTCACAGGCTTTTTTCGTTCACCGTCATGGTAAACACGGCCACGTCAGCGCCATTATTTATATAGGCATGCGGTGCATCCATTTTCGCAACGGCGGCCCCTCCATGGCTTATCACGTAAGTGGTGTCACTGACGATAAGCGTCAGGGTTCCGCTGGAAACATGGAGCAATTCGCTGGTGCCCTGCGGATGGCCCGGGGATTCAAAAGTTTCACCGGGGTAAAGCACCCACTCCCACAGTTCAACCATGTCCGGCCCGCTGGTGCCTGCCAGCAGACGCGCGCTGCCGCCCTTTTCTCCTTTCCAGAGCACGGGGATTTCACCGGCATCAATGAGGTGGACTACAGGCTTCTCTGCTACGTTGACAAAATCTGCGACGGATACGTTCATAGCAGACGCCAGCCGGCAGAGCAGGGCAATGCTGGGGTTGGCCCGGCACCCTTCTATCTCAACCAGCATTCCCTTACTGACGCCCGATCGGCGGGAAAGCTCATCAAGCGACATTTTTCTCTGGCTGCGGTAAAGCTTTATGTGTGCTGAAACGGCCTCGTTCACCCTGGCTGCACCGGCATCGGTCGTTATATTGACTTTACTGGTCATCGGTCACTATCATGTAATAAATCAGTCATTACAGGATTATTATATGTCAGCTGCTTCACCGTCAATCAGTCCCGAAATTTATCGCATCGCACCGGGCTTTCGTGCGCTCAGCATCTGCGTGGAAGCGGCCCCCGTGGCCGATGAGCGGGTGGGTGAAGTCGCGCTGCGGGAAGCCTGCGAGGCCGCACTGGCAGGGCAGCCTTCCTGGGCAGAGGCCCATCTCAGCGCATGGGCGGATGTATACCGGGCCTTCGGCGCAAAGCCTAAGCGTACGCCCTGTTCGGCAGAAGCCCTGAGAAAACGCGTCATCAAGGATGGCACGATGGCCCCGCTCGATCCGGTGGTTGATCTGTACAACGCAGTCAGCATCCGGTATGCCGTTCCGGTGGGCGGTGAAAATTTTGCGGCTTACGCCGGGATGCCACAGCTGGTTGTGGCTAACGGAACTGAAATTTTTGACACCATGAAGGACGGTCAGCCGGGCAGTGAGTCACCGGAGGCGGGAGAAGTTGTCTGGCGGGATGACACCGGCGTGACCTGCCGCAGGTGGAACTGGCGGCAGGGCGTCCGGACCCGCCTGAGCATGGCTGACAGCAGCATGTGGTTCATCCTTGAGAGCCTGCCTGAAATGCCGCTGGAAGCACTGCACGAGGCTGGCCGGATGCTGACAGAGGGCCTGGAAAAAATGATGCCCGGCGCGCGCTGTCAGACCGTCCTCATCAGCAATGCGTCGTCTGGCACGCCGTAACTTTTGCCCTCCCGGCGGGTGCCGGGAGGTCTGCCTATTACCCTGACACCAGAGATTAAGTATGTACCTGTCCGCAATACCGGCCGGTTTTATGACCGGGCTGGGTCTCATCATGGCTATCGGCGCGCAGAATGCCTTTGCACTGCGTCAGGGGCTGCAGCAACGGTATGTTGCCCTGGTCGTTGTGGCTTTCTCACTCAGTGACATTGTGCTTATCCTGGCCGGCGTGGCCGGTACGGGAAAGCTGGTTCAGGCATGGCCGGCCGCGCTGCAGGTGCTGCGCTTTGGCGGGGCGGTTTTTCTGGCCGCTTACGGACTGATGGCAGCCAGAAGAGCCCTTAAGGGGAGTGACGCCCTTCGCCCGGCAGACGAGGCCGCGTCGGGCTGGAAAAAAGTGCTGCTGACCGGTCTGGCATTTACCTTTCTGAATCCGCACGTCTACCTGGACACCATGATCCTGGTCGGCAGCCTGTCTGCCCGCTACCCGGATGCAGGAAAGTGGCTGTTTGGCCTCGGTGCCTGCATGGCAAGCATGGTCTGGTTTACGTCGCTGACCTGTGGTGCCCGCTTTCTGCAACCGGTTTTTCGCCGGCCGCGTGCCTGGCAGATTCTGGACGCGCTGATTGCCCTGTTTATGCTGACGCTGAGCGCACTGCTGCTGTTCAGGCCGCTGCATTAAAACGCAGGCTATGGCTGCTGAGGCGCAATCAGGGTGCGGAGCCAGGCAAGCAGTTCAGTCTGCAGGCTGCCCGGCTCAAACGGTTCCGGTGACAGCAGGTAGTAGCGTGTACCATCCTCGACAAAACCCTGCGGTGCCGCCAGCACGCCGCTCTCCAAATCGTCACAGACCTGGAACCATGAACCAATTGCCACGCCAAGTCCGGCCACGGCGGCCTGCAGGCTGAAGTAAAAATGGTCGAAAACCTGCCCCCCCGTGCCGGGTGCGGGCTGCCCTGCGGCGCTGGCCCAAGACTGCCAGGCATCCGGGCGAGTCCGGGTATGGAGGCGCTCAGCATCAGGCGCCGGTACGGGGCCGGATGCTGTGGAGGTAAACCACCGGGAAACTTTGTCCGGACGGCATACCGGTCCGACCTTTTCCATAAAGAGAGGTGCGGCGTGATAGCTTTCCGGCCAGTCGAAATCATCGCGCCGGATAGCCAGGTCCAGGCCGCTGGCAAATGAAAAAGGGCCCCCACCGGCTGCCAGGTGTATGTCAGTGCCGGCATGCTTCGCCTGAAAGGCCGGCCAGCGCGGTAACAGCCAGCGCATCAGCAGCGTGGGTTCGCAGGACAGTACCCACCGCTGGCGCTGTCGCACGCTGGCGCGCAGGGCGTCAACGGCCTGCTGCATGACATCAAGCCCTTCGCTAACCGCACGGGCAAGCCTGTGGCCGGCATCGGTCAGAAATACGCGACGACTGCGTCTTTCAAAGAGAAGCACGCCCAGTTCGTCTTCGAGCAGTCGTACTGCACGGCTGACCGCGCCGTGGGTAATATGAAGTTCAGCGGCCGCCCGGCTGAAGTTCTCAAGCCGCGCCGCGGCTTCAAAACTGCGTAAGGCAATCAGTGAGGGCAGACGCGGAGAAAGTAGTGGTGAGCCAGACTCACAATCTTTGTCAGAAAACATCGTCATTCACCCGGATATGCGCACAGTAAAATTCTGCACATTCATTGATTTATACCGGAAAACATTATGACTGAACTGCTAGCTGTTATCACCATCACATTACTCGCCGTCATCAGCCCCGGGCCCGATTTTGCCATGGTCTCACGTAACAGCCTGTTGCTGTCGCGCCGCGCGGGGCTGCTGACGGCATTCGGGATCGGACTGGGCGTTCTTGTTCACGTTTCGTACACGCTGCTTGGCGTGGGGCTGCTGATACAGCAGTCGCTCTGGCTGTTTAACGCCATCAAGCTGGCCGGCGCCGTTTACCTTATCTGGCTGGGCATAAAAATGCTTCGCACAAAAGCCGGTGGGAAGGTGACTGACAGCCGGGTTGCTCCCCTGTCAGATCTGGGAGCTCTGCGCACCGGATTCCTGACAAATGTGCTGAATCCCAAAACGACTATTTTTATCGTCAGCCTGTTTATGCAGGTGGTGAACCCTGAGACGCCGCTGATGGTGCAGATTGGCTATGGACTGTTTATCTCGGTGGCACATATGGTCTGGTTCAGCCTGGTGGGGCTGTGCTTTTCTGCAGGCAGGGTCCGCGACCGCTTTCTGGCCGTGCGTCACTGGATAGACAGAACTTTCGGTGGCTTGCTGGTGATTTTTGGCGTGCTGCTTGCATTAGCCAGCCGGACGCGTTAACGCCGGCATGGCCGTAACAGAATGGTTAAGAAACAATGTGAGGGTTAAAGATGGAAATAAGCTGGAAGGGATTGCGGGGCAGCAGCCTCAGCGCACGTCAGCTGCATGATATTCTGGCACTGCGCATCGCGGTCTTTGTCGTGGAGCAGACGTGCCCGTTTCAGGATGTTGACGGACAGGATCTGCACGAAAGCACACTTCACGTCGCCGGATACCTGAACAAAAAGCTTGTCGCTTACACAAGAGTTCTGCATGTGGATGCTTCAGCGGATGCGGTAAAAATTACACGTGTCATTGTTGATGATTCCGTCAGAGGGCAGAAGCTGGGCGTCAGGCTGATGGAAAAAACGATGTCCTTCGTCCGCGATCATGAACAGGACAAGGCGATAAAGCTCTCGGCGCAGTCTCACCTCGTCAGATTCTATGAAGGATTCGGGTTTAAAACGGTATCCGGAGAATACCTTGATGATGGGATACCTCACAGGGACATGGATTATGCCGGTGCGTAAGTCGTACCTTTATCAAGATTGAAAATGTCCGCTTTTCGCTCAAAGCTGCCTTTGTACAAGCCAGCTACGGCTGAGTGCTAGGAACGGAAGTTGCTACCGTTAGTTTTTATTAATTAACGAGTAGAAGGTCATGGGTGAATAATAAAAATGACAAGCACCTTCGTTGATTCGGAGCTTGCCACTTTAGTTAACATTTATCTTAAAAGTTTTTAGCCTTTCGCTTCTTCGAGGTCATCAGTACTCACTCCTTCCGCCTTAAATTTAAAATAAAGTTCAACTTCCTCCAAACTCTTGCCTCCAGTTTCTGGAACAAAGAAGCTGAATATGGTGTAAGCAATGCATATTGCAGAAAAAATCCAGAATGTTGTAGACGCCCCCAATCCGTTTAACATCGGCAGGGAGAATATAGCGATGACTAAGTTAGTGGCAAATATGACGAAGATTGACAAACTCGTCGCCTTAGCTCTGGCTCTCAAAGGTGCGATTTCTGAAATAATCAAGAAACCTAACATGCCAGGACTAATTGCATACATGATGATGTAAAAGACTAAAGAACTAAATGCAAGCCAGTTGCTTCCGGGGAATGCAGGAATAGAAAAGATAACCGCAAGAATAACCAGACTAACCGTCAAACCGATAGCACCCAGAATCAGCAATGGACGTCTACCAACTTTCTCGACGATTAGCATGCCAACAATAGTAAACAGAACATTTGTAATTCCAAGCCCAAAAGTTCCAATCCATGATGCCGAGGAAGTAAACCCACTGGACTGGAGGATTTGAGGAGCGAAGTAGATAACCAAATTTATGCCGCAAGCATTGGAGAAGAATGCAACCAACACCCCGATAGCAATCATTGGTCTGACATGCCCCCTGAAAAGGTCACGCCAACGCATATCCACACTTTCAATAGCGTTCAGCCGTTCTGTTTCATTGATTTCTTCATCGACATCGCTGGTCCCACGCAATTTAATCAATGTATGCTTCGCTGTATCTTTACGGTTTGTCGCAATTAACCAGCGAGGGGATTCCGTTACAAACATGACGCCTATTGCAAGAATTACGCCCAAGACGCCAGCAATCCCAACTGGCATACGCCATTCAGCATGGCTATCTGCGACCATGTTTACACCGTAAGCCATGACAATACCAACGGTGATCATCAGCTGAAATGAGGTGACGAGAACACCACGAATTTTAGCAGGCGAAAGCTCAGCGATATACACGGGTACCAGTACGGATGAAGCACCAACACCAATCCCCTGAAGTATACGAGCAAAGATGAGCAGCTCGATGCTGTGACTAAACCCTGAAATCGCAGCACCTGCTGCAAAGCAAAGGCCCGAAGCCAGTAGGTTAATTTTGCGACCATATTTATCAGCAAGCGGGCCTGCGGCAAGAGAGCCCAACATCGCGCCGAGGAGTGACATGCTTACAACAATGCCTTGCATAAGGTCGTTGATCTGAAACTCTTTACCAATAAGAGGGATTACTCCTCCTATAATTCCCGTGTCATAACCAAATATAATTCCTCCTACGGAAGATATTATGACCGACATGATAATAAATATGCTTACTTTTGTTCCATGATGACTGCTTGAGACTTCTTTGTTTTTTAATTTCCCCATGATACCCACCCGTGTGTGATTTATAATTAACTAAGTGCAGGAATAACGATTGCTCCGAGAGCCCCAGCAGTATCACCTAATTCTGATGGCACAATTTTCATATTAATTGCATACGCATCTGCACGCGTGAGAGATTCTTCCAATCCTTCTTTGAACAATGGATAATAATGAGCAGCGCTTCCACTCAGGATGGTGAGATCTGGACCATATAATGTCAGTAGCGTTACCAGACCTCTTCCAAGATAATTTCCATAACGATGAAATACGCTCGCGATATCTTCTCTTTCTTTCGCCATCTCTTTATAAAAATTGATGTCATTTTTTTCATAAGGATGTTCAGGCAGTAGCGCTTCTAAGTTTTGCTGGAGCCATGTTCTTGACGCAAGCATTTCCCAACACCCTCGTAAACCGCAATAACAAGTTGTAGGGTTACCTGAGACAGGAATGTGTCCTGCCTCAGGATGGTGACCATCACTGGTGCGGAAAGGCTTTCCGTCATCAAGCAAAGCGACACCGATTCCGGTCCCAAGCGTAACCATTAAAAGCCGTTTGCTATTCTTTCCTGCACCAAAATAATACTCGCCAAGTACAGCAGCAACCGCGTCATTATCTATGCCGACTTCTACATCGAGTAATTTTTTTAGCTCATCAACCAAAGGAAAAAAAGAAAAACATTCAAGAGTATCTTTGTTATTAATAATCCCTGAACTCGTATCTACAGGTCCACTTGCGCCTATTCCCAGGCTAACCAGTTTCGTCCCCTCAGGAATTAAAGAGAGGATGTGTGAGGCCAGAAGCTCGGAGCGCTGTTCCTGTTCAACCGCATTAAATAAAGCCGTAGGAATGGTTTTAGTGCTCAGAGTGCCCTCTTCACCGTGAATAATGATGCGAGTACCGGTTCCTCCGATATCGACACCAGCTTTTACCATTTTGATTAATTCTGTCATACCGCCACCGTGATTTTTTGACCGAACAGGAACTGCCCTGGCACAAAACCATTCTGTTCGGCTAATTCAACAGTCAGGTGTTCGATGTAAATAAAGCCACACAGCAGTTGGCACAATTCGTTACCTTCAGGAACGGAAAGCAGCGTTGATCCTGCAAAAGCTGCTTCGCCAATTGTGACGACGCTCGTGCCATTCGCCACCATTTCTGCAGACAGGCGCTCCAGAGTTTCATCGCCTGGCTTTCCAAGGAGAACGGCAAGCATTCCTTTACCAGACGTTTCCAAAGGACCATGACGAAACTCTCCGCCAACAAAACCTTCCGCGCTAACTTTTGAAGCTTCCTTAGTGATCAGTGCTCCGGTCAGCGCACTTGAGGCGTATGAACCGGTGCCAATATATGCGACGCGTTGGTGCGTATGGCTGAAAAGAGATTCTGCCATCCCCGCAACATGCTGATTAGCCGTCAGAAGAGAACGGATTACCGGAACGATGTTTTTAACGGTGCTGCAAATTACATGCTCATCCTCATCAAGCAAAACAGCCAGAGCACGGTGACTGGCGATTAAGGTATTGAGATAGCTTTTTGAGCTTACGGTCGCTTCGTCACCGCTGTTGAGTGAGATGAGAATGTCAGCCTTTTTACCCAATACACTATTAGGATCATTGGTTAATCCAATAAGCGTGCGTGGTTGAATACCTTGCTCAAGCAGAGCAACAATTTCACCGCTCATGCCTGATTGAGATGTAGCCCACAAAAGCGTGTTTTCAGTTACCAGTGAAGGCATATCCAACAGTCGGCCTGCATCAATTCTCCATACAGGATATCCCCTAGCAGCAAGCGCTCTCTCAATAGGGATCAGACCATAGTCAGAAGACCCCATACCGGTCAGGATGATTCGGTCATAATCATCTAATTTTAAAGACTTAAGCCCTTCCGGTAACGGCGTATTGAGTTGCGCAAGAGCGGCTTCTGGTTGCATTGAAATGTCGTTTTCGTATGGGGTTTTCATAGCATTCTCGTCATTAGGTTAGAAAAACACCTACAACGTATATGCACGATATCGTGCATGTCAATGCACGATATCGTTTATGTGACAGTGATAATACTTTTTACTTATGTTTTACGTTGTTGATGTAACTAGATGAATAGATTATCTTTTGAATGATTTTTTAAATTTAAGACGCTTTGCACACATCTGTGAGAGGAAGACGAATGCTTGCACCTGAGAGACGGGAAAAAATTCTTTCCATGCTAGTTTCAAATGGTTATCTGAATGCCAGTCAATTAGCAGATGTATTTGAGGTGGATAGCTCAACGATCCGTAGGGATCTAATGTACCTTGAGAAAGGGCGGAAGATAGTCAGGACGCATGGTGGCGTATTGCCGGTATTGTCATCTGAAGGGCAAGACACGCCTTACAGCATTCGTCGTGGCAGAAACCATGAGCAGAAGGTGTCAATTGGCGCTTTTGCGGCTTCACTGATAGCTGACGGTGACTCAGTTATTCTGGACAATGGCTCAACGGTTTATGAGCTCGCTGCATGTTTGTTATACAAAAAAGATCTGACAGTTATCACGAACGATCTCAATATCGCTATGCTGCTGAGCCAATACCCCGCGATAAATCTGAACGTGACGGGTGGAGTTGTTGTTGGGAACTCATATACCCTTGTAGGACCCGATGCCACGAGGAAATTCAGCGAAGTTCATGCCGACTGGGCATTTCTCGGCGCTGAAGGGGTGCATCCTGAAGCGGGGATCACTAATATCAATGCAATTGAAATACCCACTAAGAAAGCCATTCTGAATTCCGCGACTAAACGCGTTGTATTGGCTGATACAACAAAAATAGGATATCGGGCGCTTTCACACGTCTGTAATATCTCTGATATAGACATGATAATAACCGATACGAAAAAGAAAGATAAATCAGACTCGTTATACGATGGGAAAATTAAATACGCCAGCGTGTGAATTTACACCTAGATTCGCCCCGAATCTCAATGGATAAGGTTATTTAAGTCATTAGCTGTTGATTTTTTTGTTTAATGAAAGTTAAAAGCCACAAGGCTAAGATTAAAAAGCCTGCTAATGAAATAACAGGCTTTAATTGTTGATGCTGGGCTATAGTGGAATGGTACCAAGTCCTTAGACTTCTTGTATGCTCAAAATCTAAGGCAGATTTGTCTATGGGCTTGGAGTCATTCCAATCATTAGAAATGAGTAATGATTGCGAACTTCCGCTCTTCGCTCAGGCTGTGTGAAAACTCTGACCTAAAACTGAAGTGCGCGCATCTACGAAAAATCTGTAATTAATCGACAGGTTAGCTGAGCCAAATTTACGTATAAGCGCAGTTTTCAATCCTGTTTTACGCAGATTAAGCGGCCAAAACAGTTTCCACACAGCATGCGCTCATAGCGGCCATTTGTACTGCCCTAAATCCCCCAAACGACTCGGATGAAAAAAGCATTAACCTTTTGGCATTGATTATGGTGCCTTTGTTTATTGAATTAGCCATCAGACCCAAGCCGCAGGCCCGAAACGCATCTCTTCGCGGTTCGGCGGAGCTTACCGCCCGGCGGTTAGCGCAGTCGGGCTGACGACCCGGTCTGCCGGGGAGCCGGAGGAGGCCACCAGGCTTTTAATGCGTTTGCCTTTAAGTGACTGAATATCAGATAAGCAGTTGTCGCCCCACAGCGAGATAAACAGCCACAGGCTGCAAAGATAAAATAGAGTAAGAACACTTCCCCGGGAGAAAAAGCGCAAGCAAAGGGGAATGACCGGTGCGTCAGCACCGGCTCTCCCCGGCACGCAGTGCCGCCCGCCGTTCAGCGCGCCAAAAAAAGGCGGAGTAGCCCCCGCCCTGCTGGAATGACCAGGCGATGACTCAGCCGTTAAGGTGCCCCCGCTCCGCCAGTGATACCGTGTCGTTGCCAGCCACGATAATGTGATCGATAACCCTCACCGCCACGAGTTCTAGCGCCGTTTTGAGGCGCCCCGTGATAGTGATGTCTGCTCTGGATGGCTCTGGCGTGAACGACGGATGGTTGTGGCTCAGAATAACGGCGGCGGCATTTAGCTCAAGCGCCCGGCGAACAATTTCGCGAGGGTGGATTTCAACACTCGCGATGGATCCTTCAAATATCTCCTCATAGGCCAGCAGCTGATGCTGGTTATTCAGAAACGCCACTGCAAACACTTCACGGCAGCGCCCCGCAAGTTTCGCCCGGAAAAACTCGCCAGACACTGAAGATGAGTCAAAAGTGGTGCCCGTGGGATAACGATAGTCAATCGCCAGCACCGCTTCGGCCAGGATCTGGTTGTCTGTTGCCATCACGTAATTACCCTGCGTATCGCGCACGTGAAGCCGACTGAAAAAGCGCACGTTATCCGTGACATTTTCCAGTGATGATTCTTCAGATTCTGGAGCCGAGGTGTTGACGTTCTGCTGTGACATGTTGTTTCTCCCGTTCAGTTTCATGTGATGTTTCTCCGAGTTCCGTCGCCGTAAGCGCATAACCGGCGCGCGGGAACCCGGCTGAACGCAGGGGAAACGGCAAGGCCGCAGCCCAACGGGACCGGGAGCAGCCGTTTAGTGAGCGACCCTTGCGTGAGGACGCCCGCGTGCCAGGTTTCAGCACGGCAGAGGACATCGGGAAACGAAACAGAACAGCAGGCGATGAACAGGAAGCAGCCCCGGACGGCACGACGCATCGCCGGTCCGGCCCTCAGCGGCCACGGTCATTCGTGGCCAGTGAACGCGCTGGTGCCAGCCAGCTGCAGGAGTTGATTTGGCTATTACCATCAGACCTCAGCCGAATGGCCCGGAACGCAACGCGGTCCGGCGGAGCTTGCCGGCTTTGCCAGTTAGCGGAGTCGGGCTTGACGACCCGGCAGCGCCGGGGAGCCGGAGGGGGCCATGAGTTAAGGGCGATTAATCCTGAATAACATCATGAGGACGCCGCTGCAGGAGCCACTATCCTTAATGGAGGAGGAACAAACTATGTGCGGACGATTTGCGCAGTACCAGAGTCGGGACGTGTACTTAGACGCACTCGGCATAGCCGACAGCGACTATGTTCACGATCCGGAACCCATCGGTCGCTACAACGTCGCGCCAGGGACGAATGTGTTACTGCTGAACCAGCGTGACGGCGAACTGAAACTAGACCCGGTGTACTGAGGTTATGGCCCTGAATGGTGGGATAAACAGCCGCTGATTAACGCACGCGGTGAAACCGCCGCCTCCAGCCGGATGTTTAAGCCACTCTGGAACCATGGCCGCGCCGTTGTGTTTGCAGACGGCTGGTACGAGTGGCAGCGAAGCGGTGACAAAAAGCAGCCTTACTTTATTTACCAGAAAAGCCATGAGCCGCTGTTCTTTGCAGCGATAGGCAAAGCCCCCTATGACGACCCTCACGGGAAAGAAGGTTTCCTGATCGTCACTGCTGCCAGCAGCAAAGGCATGGTAGACATACACGATCGCAGGCCGCTGGTGCTGAAGGCATCAGCCGTAGCTGAATGGCTGAGTGAAGACACCTCGCCGGAACGTGCAGAGGAAATTGCCAAGAAGGTCGCGCTGCCGGAAAGCGATTTCAGATGGCATCCTGTTTCCTGCAAGGTAGGGAGCCCTAAAAATCAAGGTGCCGATCTCATTAAAGATATCGGTTAATCTGTCATACTCACTGGATTTAGAGTTCACGGCGAACCATATTAGAGTGAATATCTAAACCATAAAATTCATAATAGTTCTTAATTATCATAATATTGTATGTTTAGGTCGTTTTGATATCTTTCTAGATAGGTTTTTTGTCGAGTAGATACAAGATAATCTGATGCTGAGATAATCCTCATATCGGACAGTAAATATGAGGACTTAAAGATGAATAAGTTATCAGATTTTGTGGCGCTTGCGGAACGTCTTGCAAAGGTAGCTTTGCCTCTCGCACACATCATATTATCGACGAGCGTTTTAATTATGATGTATTACCTCGTTAAATCCTGAAGAGGGAATGGTTATGCTTTACTGGAAAAAAATGCCCTCACTATGGGTTGGTAACAGTATTGCCAGCTTTAACGATCTTGAAACGGCTCATGCAATCGCGGCATTGAAGATCTATATCGTTTTCTCTTTATTCTCCAAGTCTCGCGAAGACGGCGTCAGAACGATTGCGATGACGTTTACTGAAATCAGTGAGACGGCATCGCTGAGTCGCGCCCTGGTAAACGAAGGACTAAAGGTTCTGTACCAGAAGGAGATGATTAAAAATTTATCACCGACACCCAGGAAAAAGTTATATACCGTAGATGTAGCGGGGGAACTACTGGATGGCTGGTGCAAATTACCTTTTGCGGGTGTTGTTTCAGAGGACCGGTCTATCGTCGCTTTCAAGTCGATGCATAACAGGTATCCTTTTGAACTTGTCGCACTCCAGCTTTATGTCTACCTGCTATATGCCAGAGACAACCGAAACGATTACACGCTCGCAAGAAAATTTACGATTATGGAAAAGCTGCACTGCAGACTTCATGTTCTGAACAAAGCCATCACCTACTTGATCCATATCGGGCTACTCAAAGCCGTAAAGCAGAAGGTAGTGGAACAAACGTATACTGAGATTTTTCACGACTCATTTTATTTTTACATGGCTGCTGGAGCAGGTAACGCTTTTACCTATCAGAAATCACCTAAGGTTGTGCCGCCAGCTAAAGAAATTCCGTTCTGATTTTTTTGAAATTTGTTGAATACACATTCCCCACCGCTGCAAGATTACCGCGGCTAGAACTGGGAAGAAGGCATAGACTGAAGGTGTGTATTACCGTTAACCACCCGGTAGAAAGTCAGAGAGTGATCCTGGTATTCAATCCCCCGGTCAGTTCTCGTCTCTGTCAGACTGATAACCGGAGATACCTGGGCACATCCGTCGGCAATGTTCATCATTTTGATGATGTAATCGCCAGCTGAGATATTTATTAACTTCAGTTGCTGATGCGCAGGAATAAAGACATCTCGGGCAAAGTTGCCATTCATCCTGTCCAGAGAATGAACGAGCTTGACGTAAAGATCCTGATCGTTCCGGGAGTTATCGAGCGTCAGGCTGGATAAACCTGTATGCTTGTCACGGACAGACATCACCCTTGCGAAAGATGGCCAGAGAACACCGCCCGCATAGGATACCTGCTGCCCTGCACAACTGGGATCACGGGTGGGTAATTTGAGGTCTGAAGGGATAATAATCCGATCATTTTCTCTTGCTGCCAGCCTTCCCTGTTGCGCTGAGGATTTATCATCCAAAAACTTCACTGCGCCCATTAAGAGAACCAGCCCAAGCACACAGTATCCCGCCAGTTTCAGGTTTGAAGCCCCGTCATACTTTTTTACCGGCCCGGGATCTGCTGACCGCGCCTCAGGCTTACCCTTGGGCTCCTGCCTCGGGGCTGCCGTGGCGGTTGGTTCATAAGCAGGCTGGGCTGTCTCCGAGGTTCCTTTTCCAGCTTCAACTTTACGTCGCCAGTTTTCCTTTCCTATCCAGCTGTCATGCTCACGGCGTTTAACCGGGTCCGATAAGACCTCATAGGCAGTATTAATAATCTGCATGATGCGCTCTGCATCGGGATTATTCGGGTTTTTATCTGGATGGTATTTCTTGGCAAGCGTGCGATAGGCTGCCTGAATGACTTCGATCGGTGCATCCATTGACACCTTTAAATTATCGTAATGCGTTCTCATTGTTATGTTTTCTTCATGCTGTGTTGACGTTTTATACATCAATACACTCATTCCTTAAACTACCAGATTTCATCTTCACTGCATGCTGGCGGCCATCAGACCCTAGCCGGAAGGCCCGGAACGCCGCGTGGTCCGGCGGAGCTTCCCGGCTTTGCCGGTTAGCGGAGTGGGTCTTGACGACCCGGCAACGCCGGGGAGCCGGAGGGGGCAATCAGGTTATTAATGCTTTAAGTTTTGAGAAAAGAAAATCAGGACTATCAGCTCTGCCACAGCAGAGGTATCAACAGATGCAGGTAGCAGAAAGAGAAGAACATGAGACAGCGCCCCGGAGAGAGAAAGCGCAGGCGAAGGGGGACGACCAGTGCGTCAGCACCGGTTTTTCACGACCCGCAGTGCCGCCGGGTTTAACGCCGCAGTATTCGGTAACCCATAGCCATCAGCATGATGCCCAGCGCCATCATTACGTAAGCTAACCAGACATCCATCGTGGTGTTCACTGCTTCAAAGCTGTCCGTTACCTCCGGCAATGCTTCACCACTGCTTGAAAGCAAGATACCCTAGACGAGCAATCCCAGCCCGGTAACAGGTATTAGTATCTTGTCGCCCGTAGACTTCTCCGCCTTCGAGGCCATCACACGCGCCAGCAGCAAACAGATTATTATGCCCATCGAAAACTCGGTCACGCTGAGCGCATCCGGTAACGCAAATTGAAAAATGCCGATCCAGATGCCGTTCAGCACCACCGCCAGAAGCCAAAAGCTCATAAATAGAAATTCCTGATTAAATTGCCTGTTCTACAAACTGCATATCAGGCTAAGTTTCTGCTATTACAACAGAATGCCCCGCAAGCCGAAAGCGCGCGGGACATCCGGATTCAGCGTGTAAACGTCAGTCGGTTTGGCAGAACCAGCCTGTCAGCATTCAGCGCCTCCGGCGTCGCGGCTTTTACCTCTGCCTGAATGTCCAGCATGAGCAGCCAGAGTGGCTCTTCCCAGTACCAGGCAGGATCGAGATACTGACAGGATACAAACTGCGGCAACCACGCCATCACCATGTGCAGAATGTCGAACTCAAAGAACTCATGTTCCTGCTGTCGGGTATACCATGCCCCAACCGTCAGCGGCGTCTGAAACGTCAGATCGATTTTAGCCTGTGCGAGACGCTGCTGATAGCGCCTGAGCTTCTGATCATGCAGCCTTCCTTCCTGATTAATTTGGCGGTTAACCCGGTGAGAACTGCGCTTATCGAGGCGTTCACGCAGCCTTAACGCAGTCATCGAAAACAGCCTGGATCCGGTGTCCTGTGAAAGCGGCGACGGACAGCGCTCCCCCCGGGAAGCAATCAGCGTATCGAGCGCTGTCATGTACTCTACGGCAGCAGGCGCAAAGCGGTCACGCGGGGAATATTCTGGCATTACCCGGCGCAGATGGTCTGCTTTGATCGTACGGGTATCGCAGTAATAGCGCACAAAGGCGCTGGCGTAAGGGTGCGTACCGCGTGCCGCCCTGCCCTTCTGGCGCTTTTCAACGTCGGCAATGGCGAGGCTGACGGCGAGCGTGAACGGACAGGCAGGAACGAGTGAGAGGTGACGGGGGATCGTGTTCATGGCTTTTCTCCTAATATAATGACCGCCCATTCGGGCGGTCTGCCGCTGTCAGTCTTCGCTGTCCTGAGTATTTTCACTGTCGCTTTCTGCCGCATCGTCTTTAAGCGGTCGCATCCACGCAGGAACCCAGCGAGCGTCTTTGAGTGCCTCCTCTGCAAACCCGGCGGCGTCACCTTTTTTCATTTTCCCCGCATCGCTGGCGTTGCCTGTCTTACCCGCCTCCGTAAGTGCGCCCACAATCTGATCTTTGCTCATACGCTTGAAGAACCCGTCAGCGGTCGGCTGCCACCAGTCAGCGAGCTCAAAGCCCATCGCCGTCTCCAGCATATCGAGGTTGCTGGTCTGGCTTTTGCCATAGATCCTGTCCTGGAAAGAGCAGATCGTTGCGGCGCTGCAGAATCCCAGCAGCCCAAGCGCATCATCGGAGCTCCAGTCCAGCAGCCAGCGGAAGTCCTGCGCCCAGCGCTCGGGCAATCTCGCCTGCCACTCCGCTTTCTGCTGCTGCATAAACTGCCAAGCTTTGCCCTCCTTCTTAGAAGCGGAGTCAGAAACCAGCGAAGAGCTGTTGTCGGTCAGGCTGACTTTCATTGGGGTGTTGTCATAACTGCTATGGCTGAACGTTGAACGGCACAGCGTCTAGGTCAGCATCGCGACCGATATATCCGGTTTTGAACAGAGTGCGGCCTGCACCGCAAGCGATCGCTCGCAGGACATCGAGCGCACCAGCGCGGCGGAATAGCCTTCAGACATCGCCTGCACGTCATCTTTGTTTTCAGGTTTGTTTTTCTTCGGCAGGTCCGCCACTCGTTGTACGCCGCGCTGAATGAAGCACACGCCGGACTCATAGCAGACCACCGCGCCCGTTTTGCCTTTATCGAGCGCCGACCAGTGACGTTTGTCCGCGGCGTTTTCCAGCGCGGCAATCTGCTTTTTCAGCTGCGACTTGAGCGCTTCATCGTCGGTGAGACGCCACTGCGCGCGCAGATCGCTCACCTGAGCATCTTCTTCCGGGGTATAGTCCGGGCAGCGTTCCTGTGGCACCGCATAGGAGCGTTTCACCTTACTGTCCCAGGAATGCATGCGCCCGTCTGCCCTGACCTCCGTCCAGGCAAACCCCTCCTCTTTCGCCACTGCTTCCGCTATCTGCTGCAGCTTTTCAAGCGACAGACTTTCTACCAGCGCGGTGTCGATGTAGCCATCGTCCTCACCGCTGAACAGATCGGCACGGATGGTACCACCTGCCGCGAGGTAGGCATCTTTGCCCACGAAAGCGAACTTATGGGAACGGCTAATTTCGGTTTCTGACGAGGTGATCAGGTTACGAATGGTGTCGGCTGACGGGTTGTAATAGCTGGAAGCCTGATCCCACACTTCGATCTGGCGCTCGTGCGAATCGGCGAGCGTCAGCGCCTGACACTGCTCAATCGTAATCTTGTCGGCAGCAAGCTCGTCAAGAATGGCAGGCGCCAGGCCGGAGAGTTTCAGGCAACGCTGTACGTGGCGCCAGCCGTAGCCCATCAGGTCACCAATCTGTGCAGGCGTTTTGCCCTCTGCTGCCAGCGCCTGGAATCCGGCAATCTGCTCGGCAGGGTGCATGTCCTCGCGCTCACCGTTTTCCACCATCGAGGCGGCACGGGCCAGTTCCTCAGATACGCGCTTAACGGGAATAAGCTGATCGGGCTGATAAACGCCCTGTGTCAGCAGCAACTGCAACGCTGTCAGGCGACGACCGCCGCAGGCTACGCCCAGCAGGCCATCAGGCATCTCATGCGCGATCAGGTTATGCAGCAAACCCACGTTTTTGATGGTGGCCGCCAGCGTATCAATGCGCGACTGCACGTAAACCTTTCTGCGCACGTTCAGCGGCGACACCGCCAGACGCGACAGCGGGATCATCTCGATTTCCACTTTCTCCACCGCCCGCCAGCGGAAGGCCGGTGCAGCATGGTGATTTTTTGAACACTCAGTGCGCAATAACATGAGACATTTCAGGGCTCGTGAAAATTATCCCCCCTCCCCTGCCCGCAGCATCTTGCGCCGTGGTGAAAGTCAGTTAATACTACTGTGATTATATACAGCACACTGGCAGGAAATTTGATTATGTTTCACACCCTCAGGCTCATCAACCCGGCACAAAATCCGCCCCCAAGCTTCCGTCCTCTTTTTCTGGAGCGCGTACCCTGCGGGTTCCCATCCCCCTGCCAGGACTATGCTGAACAGGAGCTGGACCTCAATGAACATCTGATAGCCCATCGCTCAAGCACTTTCTTTCTGCGGGCTGAGGGTAACAGCATGCAGGATATCGGACTGTACGATGGTGACCTGCTTATCGTTGATCGGTCACTTTAACCAGAACACGGCGACGTTGTTATTGCGGAGGTCTTTGGTGAGTTTACCGTCAAGCGTTTGCTCATAAAGCCGCACGGTCCGGTTCTTCAGCCCATGAATCCTGCCTACCCGGTCATTACGCCTGATCCTGAGACCCTGCAGATCTTTGGCGTCGTGATCCATTTTGTTCACACGACGCGTCGGAGAAACTAACGTGTTCGGTCTCATTGACGTTAGGGGTTTTTATGCCAGCGCTGAAAAAGTTTTCCGCCCTAATCTTAAAAATGCACCGGTTGCTATCCTCTCAAATAACGACGGCTGTGTGATTGCCCGCAGCCAAGAAGCAAAAAAATATGTAAAAATGGGCGAACCCTGGTTCAGGATCAAGCATCAGCAGTATCCCGTTAAGATCCATTTTTTCTCCAGCAACTATGCCCTCTACCATTCAATGAGCACCAGAGTGATGTCATGTATTGAAGAAGTGGTCCCTCGTCTGGAAGTGTATTCAGTGGATGAAGGGTTCTGTGACTGCACCGGTATGGAGATGACAATGCCCTATGAAGATTTTGGCCACATGGTCCGGATGCACGTAAAATCTTGCACCGGATTGACAGTTAGCGTTGGGCTTGGTCCGACCAAAACCCTGGCAAAATCGGCCCAGTGGGCAAGTAAGGAATGGCCACAGTTTCGCGGCGTGCTGGCTTTAACGCCCAATAACCCCGGGCGCATAGAGGCGATGCTTTTCAGACAGCCGGTTGAAGAAGTCTGGGGTGTTGGCTCCAGGATTAGCAAGCGACTTAATCTTCTGGGTATCAAAACCGCGCTCGACCTCTCTCGTGCCTCCCCCACTTTCATCCGTAAAAACTTCAGCGTCGTGCTGGAGCGTACCGTACGGGAGCTCAACGGCGAAGCCTGCATTGAGATGGAGGATGCTCCTCCGCCAAAGCAGCAAATCGTTGTCAGCCGCAGTTTCGGAGAACGTATTACAACCTATGATGCGATGCGCCAGGCCATTTGTACCTACGCCGAACGCGTTGGCGAAAAGCTGCGTGCTGATCGGCAGTTCTGCCATCACGTGTCGGTTTTTATCCGCACGTCACCCTTTGATACCGGTCAGCCAGGTTACGGCAGCACTGCGTATGTCAGGCTGCAGGTCGGCACGCAGGACACCCGTGACATTATTGAAGCCGCCGTAAAGTCGCTCGATACTATCTGGCGGCCCGGCTTCCGTTACGCAAAAGCCGGCATCATGCTTGATGAGCTGAGACCAAACGGCATTGCACAACTCAATCTGTTTGATGATGAAACGCCCCGTCCCGGCAGTGAGGCGCTGATGAATCTGATGGATAAAATGAACAGGTCAGGACGATACAACATTGGGTTTGCCGGAAAGGGGATCCAGCCAGAGTGGAGGATGAAGCGGGAGATGCTCAGTCATGCATGGACAACAAACTGGAAGCAGATCCCGGTGGCAAAAGTCTGTTAGGTAGCAAGCCTCCTGACGAATCGAGTAACCAATGTCACCGTGCTCTGTTAACTGGGACCGCAGTCCCAGTTGCTTTTCAAATGAAGTACAGCCTGAAAATATTCGTCCAGCAAGTTCGCCTGGGACCACGGTCCCAGGCGAGCTTTTTGGGTTGACACCACCTTTTACGACCAGGGCAAACCTTAGGTGCCGGGACGATTCAGCATACATTCCTCCAGAATTGATGAACTGGAGAACGGCATCCGGATATGAGACCGGTGTTTATCTATCTGGGACCGCGCTCCCGGTTACCATACGAGTAAGAAAGCGCAGCGAATGTCAGCCGGTTAAGGATGCGTGTGGATACAAGCACTGTATTCATGAATGCGGCCTGCCCACTTGCTGGGACCGCGGTCCCAGCAAGCGGACCGTTGCATACAGCAGCCGCGTTCAGCAACAGCGCAGGCTCTGTCACCGGCTGACTGACGGCGTAACTATCTGTCGTGCGTTGTGTCGTAGGCCAATGGCAAAAGGTGATGGCTGTTCCTTTTTTGTAAATCGTTCCCCGCCCATGACCGGCATTCAGGCTAAATGGTATATCCCGATAATCCGCGAGAGGAAACTCGGACACAGTTGCCGGAGCGGGGAACAGCTGTATCTCAAACCCTCTGCAAGAAAACCTCATTTAAATAGCCGGAAAGATTTACTGTGAAGCCTGACTGCGCACCGGGACCACGGTCCCAGGCAGAATCAAACATGACTGACATGCTGATGCCGCAGTGATGATTCGGGCATAATCCAGACGTTAAGATAATTACTCTTATTGATAATTACTCTTATCGGGGGTGAGCCGGGTATTCATCCACAGCAGAAAAATGCACGGCACCTGGCTGGGACCGCGGTCCCGGACAGGCACCGATCACGACCCGGTGTTAACAAAGAAGGTCAGATAATCTGGTCCAGAGTCACGGTGACCTGAACAATAACGTGTTGTGCTCAGCGGCAGGAACATAAAAATGAAAGTCTGAAGCGGGTGCAGGGGGATGAGAAGGGCGGCCGGAATGCAAATCGGGACCGTGGTCCCAGGAAAGGGAGAGGTATGCCGGCACTGACTGAACGGATCCGAATGTTACCCGGTACAGTGGATCGATTGCTTAAAGGAAGCTGGGACCACGGTCCCAGGTGTAAACGACGTCCCTTTGCTGGGACCGTGGTCCCAGCTAAATCATCAGTGCTGCAGTTGCGTCAACAGTTCTTCGAACCGGGCAATAAGTGACTCAGGGACCCTGGTTTTATCAAGACTGAATACCACCTTATTGCCCTTATACTGGGCCGAGGCACCAGGCGCAAAATCTTTCTTAATGGCAGGCTCCCGGACTGAAAATGCGCTTTTCGTCAGCGCCTTATTCAGTTCCTGCAGGATCTCATCTGCATCATACAGCAGGCCGTTTTTGCGGCCAGCCATCAGGGTCTGCGCCTGTTCATCCAGCAAAGATTCTTTGCCCTCAAATGCCTTAAATAATTGATCACCCGCTCTGGCCGAAAGCTCACCCGGATGTGAGAAGAGCGAGAGCACGTCATGCGGCAGCTTTGATGTGTTGACGCAGCGCGTAATGACTTTACGGGAAATGCCTTCCGCATCGGCGAGTGCCGAGATGTTATTCGCAAATTCTTTTTCCAGCCGCATCGCGTAGCGCCTGCCGCGTTCGTATGCGCTGGTCGGACGGTAATCATTGCCGAGCTTGCACAGTGCGTCCATCTGCTCATCGTCCAGATCGCCCGTCAGCACGCGATATTCAGACGACGTCAGGATGGCCGTCATGCGGCGGCGGCTGCCGTCTGCCACTTCTATCCCGTCCTTCACCTGACGACCAAACGCCGGGTTCTGCTGGCCGTTCAGCAGGAAAGAGGGGATGAGGTCGTCGAGGGCGTCTTCCGTCAGAAACGCCTGCACGCGCTCGTTGCCGCCCCAGACGCGGGTGGACTTTTCGACCTGACCGGCTGGCACGGTTTCCAGCGTGAACTTAACATCCCGTCCGCACACGGGCAGGACAATCGAATTCCCTTTGGTCATGCTGCCGACGCGGGCTATTAACGAATCTACCACCGGGGCAGCGTGCGCGGTGGACGGAGCTGCCGCAGAGGAAGAGGGGGATGCTTTAGCAATAATAGGTGCACGTTTCATCAGCGGATCTCCCAGCGTGGCTTGATCAGGCGGTCAAAGATTTCGTTGCAGACGGGCTCCCAGATGGCCAGCGCGTTTCGCCACGCGCCGGTGGAGGAGCGCTGGTCGATGGCCTGCTCAAACACGGTGCGCATCCTTATCTGTCCTTTGCCGACCTCATCGGTTTCGCGAACGACGTTCTTGAGCACCATGCCGCCCCAGGCGTCACGGATCTGCTCTTCCATCCACGGCGACTGCGAGCCGTTGTTGTTACTGTACTTGGTGAGCAGGATCCTGACGTCGGGCTCAAACCCCTGCAGGTCGACGTTTTTCAGCAGGTCGCGGAGCATGTCAAAGAACTGCAGGGCAGAGGTGTAGTCAAAAAGCTCGGCAGGCGTCGGCACGATCAGCACGTCCGCCGCGCACACCACGTTGATGGTCCCGATCCCGAGGTTTGGCGCGCTGTCGATAACGACCACGTCATAGTCCTGCGCCACCGACTCGATGGCGAGCCGGAGCATCATGTGGGGCTCGGTGGGCAGCTTGCCCTCGTCATAGCGCCCCATGAGTTCGGTTTCAATACGGTGCAGCGCCAGGCAGGACGGAATAATATCCAGCCCCGGCCAGCAGGTCGGCCGGACGGCATAGAAGGCGTCATCGCGCTCGCCGAGGTAGAAGGGCAGCAGCGTATCTTCAGCGTGAATGTGCAGGTCGGGCACCCAGCCGTGATACATGGAGGCCGTACCCTGCGGGTCGTTCCCTTCAACCAGCAGCACCCGCAGGCCCTTGAGCGCCAGATCCTGCGCCAGATGAACCGACACGGAGGTTTTGTAGACGCCGCCTTTGTGCGCGGCCACGCCAATCACGGGAGGGATACTTTCATCGGGCCGGCGCAGGCGGGTCCCGAAAACATCCCTCATGTGATTGATCTGTTCGATGGTATAGCCCACGCGCTGCTCCACCCGTCCGCGCATCTCCAGATCGGGGTAGGGCAGCCTTCCGGCCTTTTCGGCGTCGCGGATAGCCTGAGGCGACACGCCAATCAGATCGGCCGCTTCGCCAACGCGCCAGCGGCGCGTGATCTTCCGTGCCTCCGGGCTGTCGTCGTTAAACTGCGCTACGGCAATCGCCCGGGTCATTTCATGTCCGGCGGCGATGCACTGGTCGAGCGTATTCATCAGTCCCACACTAATCTCCTTATTAACTTTGCATCAACACATTAAATCTTGATATTTAATGCAAAGCAACACCAAACTTGCAAATAACGTCATTCAGTGCAAAGTTTCTGAATTCTGCCCCGCAGAGCGGTGCCGTATGTTCGCCTTACCAAGGCGCCGGCGTTGCGCGCAGCAGCTGCAGCGCCGCGCCGGTATCCAGGCTGAACCGCACCTGCTGCCCGGCGGCCACGTCCAGCGCAAACACCTTCGTATACACCTCTGTTGACTCGGACTTCTCGTGGCCAAGCAGCGCCTGGAGCACCTTGGGGTGAACGTGGTTGTAGAGCATGTGCATGGCAAAGCTGTGGCGGAAAGTGTGCGGCGACACCTCGGTGCTGAGCCGGATCCCGCCGCGCGCCGCATCGTCCACCGCCCGGGTCAGCCAGTTACGCACGGTGCGGTCGGACACGGTCCAGACGGGCAGGGCGCGGCGCTCGCCGGTCTCCGCGTCCGCCTCAAACTCCTCCCGGGTACTCGCAAACAGCCGTCTCATCTCGTCAACGTAGGCCGGATCGGAGAGCGGCACCACGCGGTTGGCGCTCTTCCCCCGGCGCGGACGACCGCCGCCGCTGCGCCGCTGCTTGGCGGTGCGGATCACCACGTGAGGTATGGATTCGTTCAGACGGAAGTCGCGGCGGCGCAGCGCCAGCACCTCGTTGATGCGCCCGCCGGTGTTCCACAACGTGTTGATCAGCGCGTGCTGCGTCCAGTCGGGGACGTGGTGAAGCAGGGCGGCGATTTCGGGGGCCAGCAGGTAGCGGGGCAGATCGGCGTAGGCCGACGCCATGGCGCGCAGCGCCAGCGCCCGCCCGAAGTCCGGCAGCGCGGCCACCGGGGACGGGGGAGCGAGATTGCTCTGCAAAGGAAGCGTCATATGACTCCGTGTTTGTCTGGCGACGCTGCGTGAATTCTGCAGGGGAATGGCCCCGAAACTTCTCCAGAATTCACGCAGCGACGTTTCGTCTTATATGGGGCTATTTTCGCCGGTTCCGGCGCCTGAGGCCACGTAAAAAACCCGCGGCGGCCGGGATCCGCTTTTTCCGATTTAGGTCAATATACCAGAAAACGGAAACAGATAGTTGGCGGGCGGGCGGGTAAAAGGATCCGCGCGGGATCCTGTTCAGCCTGGATACGGTAGGTCGGGAGTGTGCCGCCTGGCATATGTTGTGGTTTGAGCGCCGGCGGCGGGGCGGGGCGCGCCTTTCCTGAAATAACAGAAAGCGGAAAGGCCGGAAGAACAGAGTGAGCCCTACGCTGGCATTAATCTATTCCTGTTGGCAGGACAGAGCGGCGCGGAATTTTGACATGAAACTTCCCGTTATCCCGAGGTTCGGGTTCCTGAATAAGGCCAGCATCGGACAGTAATGTCAGGAATGCCGCCATACGCACGGGATCAACAGCATCAAACGTCGCCTCGGTTAACTGATTGAAGATTTTTTCCATCCCGGGCTCCGATGTCAGTCGGCTGCACTTGCGCAGCTCTTCTTTACCCTTTAATCCGCCGAGTATGAGAGACCGGAATAAATTATCCTTAAGCTCAGGATTATCAGTGACTTTCAGGAGTTCTATTTTAACATCTTCAGGCATGTCTAAATCACTCAGGGGCAGGGCGGCATAATAAGTCTCACATTCGGAGGCCAGGGCTTGTTTCGTAAATAAACTGAATAGTTCAGAGTTCATAATTTCCGACAGCAGTAGACCGGTAACCCGATCGTCTACGCCGCGCAAAATATAACGAGCAGAGTTAATCAGGAACTCATCGGAAAAGAGGCTGAACCAGGAAATAAACAGCGAAATATCTTTATCAAAATTAATTACGGGCAGTTCAGAAACATGCTTGAAATTATCCGTACTGAGCGCGATCTTTTTGTTGTCAATAAGCCGCTTCAGGTTGGTTGCACTAATCCGCGCGTCCAGATGGTGCTCATTGATCTCGATATTTGAGATGAGTTTAAGATAGGTATGTTCATCAAGGCCATCATTGCACACCACTTTCATATGTAGCAGGTCGTATTTGTCTCCGTCAACCACGCCTGGCCCCCCTGATGACAGGGCGTCAGCGTGACGGGAGAGGTATCCCGTCAGAATATCCATATCGCAGAGCTCGCAGATGTAGTCCATCAGCGAAGCCCAGTCAGGCTCAATCCGGTCGCAGAGATAAAACAGATCGTGTAATGAAATCTCTCGCCCCTCATGCGTGGTCTGCGGCTCATCAGGTATTCCGGCAAGCGAACTTAAAGTGAAGGGCATCTCACGAATGATATTCACCTTTACATCGTCACTGAGCCCGCAGAGCAACAGAACTTCGCGCACGGCGTCTCCTTTCTCATCCGACTGGCTGAACACGTGAAGCACAAAGGCATCCGGATGCTGCCTGAAATAGTTCATCATTTCAGGTACAGATTCTCTGGCCAGAGTCCATGGATACGACTGCCCATCCTTGATGGAAACGTTATCCTTATTCAGCAATGCAAAGAGTGCCACACCGACGTTATGCGAGTTCAGCGCATACAGACTTTCCCGACCAATGTATGAGATGCACTCCGACTCAATGCTGGTGAGCGGTATAAAAAGTTCACTGAACTTAACGTCCAGCTCCGCCAGGGTTTTGAGAAAGCCCGGAACCTGTCTTTCCTGGAGTGAAGAAATGATCCTGCTCCCTTCGGCCTCAATAAACTGGCGGAGACGGTCCTCATCTTCAGTTTCGACAGGTGAGACAGATGCCAGGATTTCAGTGAGGATCCCGGTACGGCTGTCGTTGTCGTCAGCCTCATCGAGAATATCGAGCATGTGGCCCAGATAGCCGTTTATTTCCATCGATATACGCAGGAAATTTTTAAATGTTTCAGGCGAGGTGACATGTTTTCTGATTTCGTCAAATACGCTCAGGATTTGCTTCCCGCTCAGGCCAAATAATATGGAAATCATCTCCTGTAAAACAGGTGATTTTTTTTCAAGAAGATGAGAGATTACCTGATAGTGGAACGCGCCAGGTCGGAAAATAAGGTTTAAATCCCTGAGTTCCTCAATAACCAGTTCAACACTATCCAGATTACCGAGTTCGTTGGCTTCAGCAGCACTGATATCCTGAGCAACGTTCCTGATATAACGGTTATCATGAGATGAAATTCCGCCTTCCTGGAAAATAGATCGATAACGCATAAAATCCTGATCGATGTAGCTTTCAGACACCAGAAAATAAAGTGCATCAATGCCACCGTATAGCATTTCATTTTCTAACGCCTGGCGCTGTTCTTTCCCCGTCTGAACATGCTCGCAGGCTTCTTTAATGTATTTCTCAGCAATAACCCCAAACTGTTCGCGTCCGATAGAACGAACTAGCTCGGAGAGGGGAATGGCATTCTTTTTTCTTATTTTTTCTCTTGCATTTCTCAATGATGCCTGAAGAGCGATATACTTTTTATTTTTTTCTTCGCCGATTGTTTTTTTACGTTTCGTGTATTCATTCAGTAACTCTTTTCTCTCTGTCGCTGTGATCTCATTATTATAGTTAGTAATGTTAGCTTTTTGACCAATGACAATTGTGTTAGAGAAATTAAGCAACTCAAGAAATGACTTCTCATCGGCCCTGAGTGATTCAGTGGAATACTGAGTTATATTTTGTCCATATCCGGAGTTAGACATTTTTGCGAAACTGAGATGTACAGAAACGGTTTCCGGAATAAAACGATCAATGATTTCATTGCGAATATCTTCCGGAAAAGCTGCTTTTTCCGCATTGATCGACTTAATTTCTTCCAGAAGTTCCTGTTCTTCCACCTCAAGATAATTGAAGTGATCATAATGCAGGGTTTTATTGATATAGTTTTCAATCAGAGAATACAGAACACCCAGATTTCTGTCTACGAGACTGTAATCGTGAGAGAACGTATTCTTGTAAAATATCATTGCGTATTGCTTGATTGGGACGTTCTGATGCCCTGCATTATTAATGAAAACCTGATATTCATTTGCAATATTTTGGAGACACCGCATATCTCTGATAAAAAGGGCTGTGTATTTAAGGCACTGTCTTCCGTCTGTAATAAGACTTCCCATCTTATCATTGAGCAAAGAGTATGCATTTTTATTATCCATGTAAGGGATGACGGGAAGTATGAAGTCAAAAAACTTTATCCTGGATTCTGGTTCTGAAAAGACATCGTCCCTGACAGAGTAGACAAACCTTAGCGTGTCGTGCTCATCAAGATTATTGTTAACTATCTTATTGATTTCACGTAGCTTAATGAAAATTTCTGGATTTTTCAAGCGGTCAAGATCTTCAAACACAACGACTCTGTATTCACTCAGTCTGGAGAAGAAATAAACAATTTCATCAAGACAGTTATTCAATAGTGACGATTTTTCAACCTGTGCCCCTTCGACTTCACCACTCAAAAATGCAATTTTGCTTAACTTAATTTTCTTGTCAAAGAACCCGGCTCGCGATGCGGCGTCTGCAATATAGTAAAGAGATATCAGGCTCAGTATAAAAACAGCACCTATATTTAAATAATAGAATTTCGCAAGCAGAGCCCCAAAATCAGGGGGTATACTGAATAATTCAGATATTTTTTTATAAAGTATTAATGATACCGCCATGCCTGCAGGTAACAGAAATTTAATGACAGAAATAAATATTCTTTTTATGTGTCTAGAGTTTCTGTTGAGTATCCTGTCAATCCGTGAATCTGGCAGCACATCGCTGTTTTCTTTATAAAGAATCTGTTGAAGTATACTTAGCTCAACCTGCTGATAATTTGCTTCTTTCGTTTTACTCTCCGGCATTTCAAAGCTGGCAAGTGAAACGTTTATAAACTTCCCTTTATACTGTTTTTGCAGATATGAATAAATAACTGTGCTTTTCCCGGCGCCATAGGGGCCAGTAATAGCGATATTTTTTACATCCTTTCTCGAAATCGCATATCTTAGAGCAGTGAAGTATTCCTGCATAGACGCATCGTCAATAATCTTAGCAGTCAGGGTATTATAATTTTCTAAATTTATATCACTCTCATCACCCTGTATATTTTGGTTATTTTTATGAAATGCATCTTTAAAAGCAATATTGATATCATTTAGTAATTTTTTTATTCTTTTCATCCAAAGAATGTCCTTTTCTGAAGCAATATGATGATTTTCTGGAATGAGAGCTGTTTGTCAGTTTGATTTTTATACACTGCTGTATTGCGATGGCCTGGGGATAGATAGACTTTAATACTGACAATAGGTCACCGATTAATACGTTATCCACACCTGTCTGGGAAAATGATCTTCTCCCGAACGGTTATGCTTAGCTCATGTGCCAGCTGGCAACTTATCCACCGGATAGATCAAATAATAAGATCATATTAGGATCAAGTTGAGATCAATAAAGAATAGGATCCGCGCTAAGTCACTGTTTTCGGGGCTCTTAGAGGATCTAGATACACTGTACAGGGGAGCGGATACACTGTACCGGGCAAATGATCCACTGTACAGGGGAAATAGTACACTGTGCCGGGTGGAATTGATCCACTATGACGGGTACTATAAAGATCTTATCCCCACTGGTCACAAATGAAGAATATCTATGGATAACAGTAATTTAGGACTAGTAATCAATGAGGAAGTAAAAGATTCAGGTGAAGTTATACATCTGATCCCTAACCTTCGTCAGACGATCCAGCCAAAAGTCCTGCTTCGCCTTGGTGTCTTTGTACCCACTCTTAAATCCACTGGGAAGGGTGGTCGTAAGAATCACAGCGTAGATGCGACTGACTCGCTGTCCAGATTATCCATTGTAGAGGGTGAGGGATACAATCAGATTCAGATTTATGGTCCGCGACTCGACATGGATACAGATTTCAAGGTCTGGGTTGGCATCGTCTACGCCTTGTCCACGAAGAAGATGGATAAGGATCATCATCTGGAGCTCAATTTCGCGGACTTTGCCAAATACTGTGGGTTTGATACCAAACGCATTGATAAACAGCTTAAAGAGCGTTTTGACGCCTCCCTGACGCGTATCGCGCGTACGAATATAAGCTTTGTTAAGGCGGTCCCCGGTACAGACGATCGTATCACCATAAACATGCACCTTGTTGAGTCGACTTACTACGACAGCAGTACGGGCAAAATCTTCATCAAACCCAACCAGAAGCTCAATACACTGTACCGGGTAGATGGGAAAACCCGACTCTATCTGAAGGCTCTTCAGGTGCTTTCCCGCAAGGAATCGGCACAGGCGTTGTACCTGTATCTGGCCGAATTGCCACCGAACTTTTACCGAATCGGTTTTGACCGATTACGCGAACGCCTGCAGCTGACATCGCATCTGGGCAACCAGAACGCCACGATTAAAAAAGCTCTGCAGCAGCTCAATGACATTGGCTTCCTCGAATACTCCGTTGAAAAAGAGGGCGGCGACTACGTCCTCAACATTCTCAAACGCAACCCCAAACTTTGATTTTCCCGGTATAGTGGATATCCTCCGATACCTTTAACGCAATTCATCCTGCACTTGATTCGTCTGGCATAACTGATAGCGAAGGTGATTTAGTCACAGTGTCACTTATATCCGTGATGGTTACCCTCTACCGTGGATAAGGATCGTTCACTACCCGCTGCAGTGTATGGGTAAACTGAGGCCTTAAACCGATTTAAAAGACGGTAGATGTCCGTCGATTTGCTGGAGGAGGATCTTAAAAAGATCTGAAGTGAAATTTATAATTCTTGAGTAATGATAACAAGTTTGTGAGTACTTACATACTCACATTGTAACTATTTCACGGGGTAGACCTTCTATTAAAGATTGCCTTCAATAACAGTTGATCCACTGGACAGGGTAAAGCAAGTACTTCCCAATCCACTATGTAGGGTGATTCTCATCGCAACATATCCACTGTACCGGGTAAGCACTGAACTGTTCTCCGGAAAGACTTCATTGCGTTGATAACCCGGTACAGTGGATACCCTTATCTGGTGGGCTGCATTGAACTAGTGGTGACAACGTCATGAAATCACGCCGGGCCACCATGAAATCTTGCTTAGTGATCCACTGTACCGGGTAACTTCTCTCTGATGATCCACTCTGCCGGGTAGACCCGTAAGGTTGATCCACTGCACAGGGTGGTTGAATGTAATTCTGTGTTCTGCTCATCCACTATATAGGGGGGGGGCGTGGCCACTCTGAGCAGGACACCATCTATATTAATGCCTGTAAGAACCTTCGTTGATTAATGACGTCATTAAACTTGTTGCTGTTCTTGGGCATCAGTGAGGATCGGTTTCTTCTTCCACTCTGCGCGAGATAATTTTTCCAAGAGATACGGGCTTTAGCGGGGGACGTATAAGGTAAAAGCCCTGCAGGGTGATCTGGCGCTTGTGTTCTGTCGCGATAATGCAGGCAATGGTGTGTTCGCACTGCCTGCCTTTGCTGGGGCCCATACCCGCCCGCGTGAATGCTTTAAGCATGGGACATGCATGGAGAAGCCAGTGTGGCTGCGAACCGAATGTCACTTGCGAAGTTGTTGCATACAATTGTTTCGTCTGATGGCGTTGCCAGGCGGATGTGATACTACCGACCCAGCGCGCGGAATGACCCAACACCACGGACGCGTTAAGTACCGGAAAGTTTTAACTGATTCAGCAACAGCAGTCCTCGGAGAGCGTCCCTCCTTCCCCTGGAACGCCGAACGCAGCCAGAGAAAGGAACGTCACCATTAACCTTGTGCGCAGGTATCGAGCCAACCTTCGAGGGTGTCGGCCCGAATAAGCTCAGCCACGTGGGTTGCTTGCGACTACATCGTTGGGTTTCCGGTATCAGGCAGAAATTAATAAGCAGGATCTGTGCTTTACCTACCGGCATCACGCCAATTAGCGGCCATCCTGAAAAGAGGGGCGGTCTTTCCTTCACGACGGAGAAATACGCGCCGAGCAAGATCAATCTGCCACGACAGAGTATTGAGGCTGATTACCCGGAATTCGGCAGCAGCAGCCCCTGCCTGAGATACGTCTTATTTTCGGATGAAGGGTGAAGATATTCTGGTTAAAATTATCTTAACAGCTTCAGTCTAACTCTTTTGAAAAGCTTAATTTTATATTATTAAACGACTGGAAGTACCAGCCGTTTAACAAGCACAATATAAATCATGTATTGATACTCTTGATTTGACTATCAATATTCTACGAACAACACTTTAACCATTAGGGTATAAGCCCCAGAATTCCTTCCTCATACGCGGTGTACGCAAAAGAAACGTAATCATGTTCATCTCCACGATTATCATCTTTAATTTCTAAAATTCGTCCAATTAAGAAACTCCCGTCAGATTTTTTGTAGAGGAATGCTTCTCCAGTGTTGATTTTATAGTTGAAAGATGAATCGTCATAAGTGCTGATATCGATTAAATCTTCTTTATCTTTATTTTTTATTCTAGCTATCTTGCAACCAGAACTGCCATTGTAAATATATATGCTTTTATTGCTAGCTTTACTAAACTTCAGGTTAAAGCTCATATTGTCTACAGAGATGTTTATCATGCCATTATTTTGAGAATAGTCAAACCCAGCCACATTGCCTGAATTATAATTAGAAATAATGTTTGAGCTTTTGAAATTGGTAAATTCTGCTCTTTTTATTTCATTGACTACTTCAGGTGAAATGTTGTTTTCAGAAAGGAGTTCGTCAAATTTCATTAACCTAATGTGTTGATTGTTCGTTTTTCTCTGAAATTCATCAATGAGTTCTGGGCGAACATAAAGGGCCTCTTTTTCACCACGAACAAACCAGTCACTTTTTTGTTCGCCGGTAACAAAAATCACGTCCTTTTTCTCGCGGGCACTAGTTTCAATCAAGGTCATCCATATCAGGAAGTCGCCAATCCCTGTGTCATCTTTTGTACTGTCTTTATAACCCGGAGGGCATTGGGTATCTTGACGGAACTCCCAATTATCAATAGCATCCTTCTCAGACATGTTTAAAGGGATCATGTTGCTTTTATCAAAAATTTTACTATAAATAATGGTGATAGGATCATTTCCTCGCCAGGACTTTATATCATCTACCATTTTTGAATAGGATGATTTGTACTTTTTTATTAATTCATTAACGTTTTTAGATATTTCACCAAGCTCACTGAACTGTTCCATATGCTGAAAAAGCTTGGAAAGTTCCAATTCAGGTGGAGAAATACGTGATTTTTTATCGTTTAGCGCTTTAACGAGGTCGGCAAGCTTGCCATCCCTGTTTTTTATAAACTCTCGCGCCACACGTTCGGGAATAAAAATCCTTTCTTCATCTTTGAATTTTTTTAAGTAGAGTTTCAATCTCAGTAATATCTTTTTTACCCAGTTGATCGGCTACATAAGGTAACAATAAGACATTTGTATCAAGTATGATTAAGTTTTTTTCGTCCGTGCTGGACAGGAATTTCTGTGGTTTAAAAACATTATCTACTGTAGGAAAGTGTCTTTCCAGTGCAAAAATATTATCAGGTTTTTTTTCATCTGTTTTCTTGGTCATTCCTGCTTCTCCATTTATGGTCGATTAATGACAGATTATACAGATGTGTTTTAAGTTTAACTTATTGAAGTTAAATCGGTTTTTTGTTGAATTTATCTTTCTGATGCAAATTTTCAGCATTTATCTCTTTTGCTCGGTAATTGCGCTAGGGGGCAAATATGAGAATTGAAGGTACTCTAAAACGTTTAATAAACCCATCAATTCTTTTTTCGATGTTAGGGTTTATTAACGAGGTAATTTGGTAAAGTGAGTATTTTTCACTGTACTTATTCATTGGATACTGCCGCCAAGATAAACCGTAAAATTGAAAGCTTAAATACCTTCTGTCAACCAGCGATGAATACTGATGCCCTTTAAGTAGCTTGTAGCAGTGGCAGTAATGAAAGGAATACTGTAATTTAAATGTAAAGATTACTCTTACGGTCGCTACATATGTCTATGTATAGCTGATCTGAAAAACATGGATATATTTTGGTTAGGAGCAATTCACGGCATGGTAAATGTTAATAAACCCGCACCACTCCCTGACTCTGTTGTCACGGAAATGTATGATTTTGTTGATAAATATGTTGCACCTATAAATTTTTTTCCCCGCGGAGATCCACGAAATCCTCCTGGCGATCAATGGGGTACTGGATGGCTGGTAGAGGGTCCCAATGGGCCGATTCTGGCCACTTGCGAACATGTGGCCATTAAGCAATCACAAGGACAACTTGGTTATTCGTGTCATGGCAGTGAATGTGGAATATCTGTTGGTAGTCAATTTTCCCTCCATCCCTTTCCTTTAGACTTTGCCAATGCTGATATCTCTAAGACTTTCCGACGCTTGGAGCATAAAGGGGAATGCACCACCATTAATCACTACGCTGTAAGTCATTGCCCAGTTAAAGATGAATATCTCTATGCTTACGGGTTCCCGGGAGAGGACGCTTTAGCAGGTTTTGGCCAGCATGAAGTAAAAGGGATGGGTGTGTTTTTGCGTGAAGTTGAATTTGATCCCGCTAATTTCCCCCAAATACCGGTACCAGTTAAAGGTACTCATATTTGTTGTGCATGGAATACAGAGCTGGCCACTCCGTTAGTGGGTACGACCGGAAGCTTATCCCTCCCGAATGGGATGAGTGGTTCTCCATTGTGGAATACGAGGTATATCGAAGTTACCCAAGCGGGAGGGGTATGGACCCCGTCGGAAGCTCGGATCACTGGCATAGTGTGGGGGCATTCAGCAAAAACGAGCCATCTCTTTGCTACGCCGATAAATTCATTTCTACATCTATTTTTTTAAGTAAATTAGCCGGACTTACCATGTAGTGCGAAGGTGAGGCCGGCTGTATCAGATCTATAGAATCAGTAAGATCTAGCTGGGAAAATGCATCATAGCGTCGCAGGCGTTTTCAGGAACAACCAGAGTGACGTTAAGGCGTTATGTGTGATCAGGTCAGTATCATCTAAGCCCAGTTAAAAGTGAAAATCGCGGTGCTTTTGTGTTAATTATGTTATTAATCATAACAATACAAAAGTGCACAAAACATTTATTATGTTAAATGTCGTGTCCCGGGCTCGCTAAAACTCAGCTATACCCTTCTTTCTACCCAAAATCATTTGTAGCTAGACAGGATTTCGAGAGACTACTCCACAATCCAGCGGTTGGATACTTCCAGTTAGCCATTAGCCAGTCATGTTGTAGGCTGCCATCCTTTTCAAAGATCGACTTGCCCTGTGAAAGGGGAAATTTGTAATGGTGTGGTTCATCCTCAGGCCCGACGTATACCGTTGCTTCGATTGCCGCACCGGGACCGTAAACATCGGAGAATCGACTGTTTAACTCAGCAATAAGATATTGCTCTGCAACGGTATAAGGCTCTTCGGGAGTAGCCACAAACACTTCACTGAAAGGAGGCTGATCAAGCAAATCGGCCATACCCGGCAGCTCAATGGCTCTGCTTAACATCACCCATTTTGTCTCACCTGGCGCGATACTGAGGGGTTTATTCGCATTTTTGTCTGAGGAAAGCGAACAGCGCCCATACCAGCCTGCTTTTCCTTCACGCGCAACATGACTGTCAGTGATTTTAATACGCGCAGCCGTCAACATGACTGAAGTGCTGCCGTAATTACGAAGTTCCATTATCAGGAAAGCATCGTCGCGCGCTTCGCGGATATCCGGTCTGAACCGGTATGGTTTCAGTCGTGCTTTGATGACAACGAGACTCTCTTTTTTACTGCTTAGCAGTTGTTTCAGGCTGCTAAACGTGTCGCCAATGTCATTGATATAGCCGCACAACACTGCTAACAAAACCAGCGCGCCGGTGGCTTTAGCTCTATGCGTCAAAAGGATGCGCCATAATTTAGATCTAAAATTCAAAGAATTGCGAAACATATCGACTTTTCAGTGGGATGAGAGTTAATGCATCAATTTACAATATGCACTGCAACCAGCGAAACAGCTATGCCTTGCTTTCTTCATGGCTAATCGTGGACAGATAGTGCAGGAAAGGCGTGTTTGGATCAGGTTTCTGCTTCCAACCGGCGCGTGATAGTAATGTATCAACAGCAGAATTTTCGGCGGTAATGCGAACGGCCACTGCTCGAATCAGACTCCCATCCTCATCGAACCCGGTTTCAAGATCGGCTTTTCTGATGAACACTCCCGGAACCTTTGGGCTGACTCTAACAGCGTGGCGCCCTTCCCATTCTGATTCAGCGAGAACACCATAGTTGATCCCTGTCAGCTTGATAGCGTGCATCACGTGCTGTAGGCGGAAGAGGTCATTCTGAGCGAGCAAATCACCGCTGCTGGCCCGCCAGAGATATTCAAGCTTACCGGGCAGATCAGCCTGAAAACCTTTTTCCCGGCCCTCTTTTAGCAGCCATCGAATGTCATTCGCCAGTTCACGCCGAAACAGACGTTTCTTCTCCGCAGTCGCTAGCCATCTGCACAAAAAAAGATTTTCCTGAGCGGGAGAGTTTACTGCCCCTGTCTGTCGAGCCAGGGCAAGAGCAATCAGGCCGCACCAGGCGAGGTGATCCACGTAGAGATTAGAAGTATCCATATTCGAAATTCATACTTTTTATTGCTTTTAACCTTGTGCCGGACCGCCACTCTTCAGGTGAATCACGCAAGAGACTTATGCTGGCGTTGCTAATACCATGAATAAAAAGACCTTATCATACTTACCTGAAGCATTTTACCAGCATTTTCACACTCTTTTTATGCCAGCCATATTGTACGCTATCGTTTTCGAGCAAGCGTGAAAAGTGTAAGTTGCACCCTGAGGAGGATAAATGTGTACTCTATTTATCCTCGATGATAGAGTGAGATCTCAATCATGCTGAGGGCCGCGCGTGATTTTTAACAGAAGCTGCCATACATAAAGGCCTAATCAATCTAGGAAACAGATAAAACCAGCCAGGAAACGCAGCCAGTCTGTTTAGCCGGTGCGTTCTCCACTAACCGGAGTTCACAATGTCGCAAACCATGTCCCAGAAACTCGCTAGAGACAGTCTCGGAAATGCTGAAACCTTTGCAGGAGGTGTTTACGTAACCAAAAACGGTGTAGCTGAATTATTCATTCAGACGGCCGCAGAACGTGATGCGGAGCTGCGTGAAATGAAAGAGGAACGCAATATAAACGCCCTTTTCAAGCTGGCCACGCTGGCTAAAAAGGAAATCGAAGAAGGCAAGGGCATGACCCCGGAAGAAGCCCGGAGAAAACTGCGTGAGGCCAGAAAATAACATCGAGGTATTGAGTGTCGCAGCAATTCAACGTGATTATCGCACCTATGGCGGTGCAAAGTTTATCGGATATCGAATCGTATAAGAGCGGATTTATCGGCACTCAGAGAGCAATGGAACTGGTTGATTTTTTGCTCGATGATGCGATCGAAGCCATTGAACAGGATCCGACAAGATATCGTTTCAACTTTCTTCTTCAGAACAGAGGCATGTTGCTTCGTGAGCGACTGGATGTTGAAAACGAGTATCGCGTGCTGTATGACTTTGACGGAAAAAACATCGAGATATTGATGTTTGTCAGCATGAAACAGGATTTTGAAAAGCAGTTGTACCGGTATAACCTTCTACACTGACACTCAATGCCCGGCGCGCCGGGCTTTCTTTTATATTTCTGACGATTCAATCTTAACCTTAGGGCTGATGGGCAGCCGTAAAATGATAAAAACCGTTCACATCTATTCAATGGGGAGTTGCAATGCGCAGAGTCGCGAGGGATTTGCGAGAGTGCTGATAGAGCGAAATAATCAGAAAACCCCGCTGACGTTTCACTATCAGGACACTACTTCAAAACGGAGCATAATTCAGGGACTGATTGATGGTGCCCTGCAGCTGGACGAAGCATGCCACGTAGTGCTTGTCACCTCAACACGACTCGCCCTGGAAAAGGCTGAGATAGGCGAAGGTCCAAATCGTGATCTCATTTACGAGCTTTACCGCGTTTTGCTAGCGCGCGGTTGCACGTATGATTTTGAGTTTCGGGAAGGACAAGGCGCGGCGCTCAATAAGTACATACTGTCTGACGCTTCCTGATTTAGAAATATCCCTTAATGAAAGATATCATGCGTCTGTAACCCAGCATCCCCGCTAAAAGTCCTGAACTCGATGTCATTTTTCAAATGAACGGCCCTTAGAACGCTACACAGCAAGCCTCAGATATAATTAACTCACCTATTCGATCATCGCCCTGCTCGACCGCCGTTTAAGCAGCAGCCTTTCATGCGCACTGAAGTCAGACGGTCGCAGACGAAAGAAAGAACCCGCAGCTAAAACCCACATCAACGACGAACTCATTAGTTACAGCATCCATTATTACAGCGACTGCAGTTCCGGCCCTTCGGGCCGGGCGGCGGCGGCTGGTCAGTGGGGGCAACCGGGCTTCAGGTACGGCGCCGGGGTTTTGCCCGAGAGGGGCGCGGGGTTTCAGGTTCGGCTCGGATGGGGGGGTAATAATAGCATTAATGAATGCTGTAACTACTGCGCATTGCCCGCCGCCTGCCGGCGGGAGCTGCTTCCCGTTCTGAGCGGCGCGGGCGCCTGCGGCCGCTGCAAGCGAAGGCATTAAATTTATCCTCGGCAGATGCCTGCATGAAAACCTTATTTATTATTTTGATTATTCTTTCTGACGTTAGTCAGGAATGTTTTGCGCGTAGCAGTAATGGTGTATGCAGGTAATCCCCGAATATTAATTGCAGGTAACTGTGATAAAAAAAATGCGGACACTGCGCGTGGCCGCTTTTCCCGCTTCCGGTGACCCGTTGCCGGCGCTACTGCGCCCTTTCAACATCCTGCACAAACGCCACCACCGCCAGTCAAGGCGGTAAAAATAAGAGGGAGGCGTCAGTGAACGATATCGGGCATCTCTGGCCGCGCGGGCTCATAATCGAGGCCCAGCTCCAGCTGCCGCAGGCACTTCCACACCAGGCGATCAAAGTCGTCAGGTGGAAGGTCTCGCCATACGTGGGACGGCCGTTCGCGCAGCAGTTTGGCCATAGCATTACGCCGGTCATCAAGCGGCAGCCTGCTCAGGCGTTTACGGCGCTTCTGCCTGGGCGCTTTATCCCGCCGGCTTATCAGCGTGGCCATGCGCATGTTTTCATACCAGCGCCGGCGAGCGGTGCGAACTGAAGCGTGTGTACCCGGCTCAACTATGCCGTCAGCTTCTGCAGCAAGGCGCGCGTTACGCTCTGCGAGAAACTTATCCATGTCGATGCCGCACAGCTGCCAGAACTGATCCGTCAGTACGATAGGGGTCCGCTTGGAAAACGGAAAATATCCTACGCTAAGGATGTTTTTTATACCGATTGAAGTGCGATGTCCGTTCCCCCCACAGTTCTGGGTCAGCTGACATCGCGTTATCCCTAAATTTTGGCCTGATTGACGCGCGCTGACAAATCCTGATGACTTTCCTTGCGTTCACTGTAGCGATCGGCAAGGTACTCCGTATGACCTTTCAGCAGCAGAGTGATTTTGAACAGCTCTTCTACCACATCCACGATGCGGTCATACCAGGAAGATGGTTTCATGCGCCCGTTTTCATCAAATTCCTGCCAGGCTTTCGCCACGGAGGACTGATTCGGGATGGTGAACATGCGCATCCAGCGTCCCAGAATACGCATCTGATTCACAGCATTGAAAGACTGAGAACCGCCACAGACCTGCATGACCGCCAGCGTTTTTCCCTGGGAAGGACGAACTGCGCCTTCTGACAAAGGGATCCAGTCAATCTGAGCCTTCATTATCGCACTCATCGCCCCGTGACGCTCCGGGGAACTCCAGACCATGCCGTCACACCATCTCACCAGTTCGCGCAGCTCCGTCACTTTAGGGTGAGTTTCTGGTGCATCATCAGGCAGAGGTAAACCGGACGGGTTAAACGTTTTGACCTCAGCCCCCATGGCTGTCAGCAGTCGGCCAGCTTCTTCGGCGGCAAAACGGCTGTATGAACGTTCACGTACTGACCCATACAGAATCAGGATACGTGGTGGTGCCGGATGTTGTAGCCGCTCAGCGATCTGCCTGTCGAAACACTCAGTATTCAGGGCTGGAAACTGATCCATTTTTTCTTCCTCTCTAAAATCGATAATGTTCAAAACAACACATATGTTTTATCATATGTGTATTCTAAGTTTACCGGAAGAGAAAATGCTACAGCCTGTTCAGCTTTTCAAAATTCTGTCAGACGAAACCCGTCTGGCTATCGTGATGCTTCTCAGGGAATCGGGAGAGATGTGCGTGTGTGACCTTTGCGGGGCCACCTCCGAGTCGCAGCCCAAAATTTCCCGGCATATGGCAATCCTGCGGGAGGCTGAGCTGGTACTGGACCGTCGGGAAGGGAAATGGATCCACTATCGACTATCCCCACATATACCTGCCTGGGCCGCTGAAACCATCACTACGTCCTGGTTATGCCTGCGGGAGGATGTCCGGGAATGGCTGGAAAAATCCACGTCGTCATCCTGTTAAATGACACGTATACACATTCTTTAAATCATATGTAATAGGATCCGAAATGTTACTGGCAGGAAGTATTTTTTTACTGACACTGGTCCTGGTTATCTGGCAACCCAGAGGACTGAGTATCGGCTGGAGCGCGGGTATTGGCGCGGTGCTGGCACTGATTTTCGGCGTCATTCATCCTGGTGATATCCCGGTGGTCTGGAATATTGTCTGGAATGCGACGGCGACGTTTATCGCCGTGATCATCATCAGCCTGCTGCTCGATGAATCAGGTTTTTTCGAATGGGCTGCACTGCATGTATCCCGCTGGGGCAATGGTCGCGGACGCTTGCTGTTCACCTGGATAGTGCTGCTTGGTGCAGCTGTCGCTGCGTTATTCGCCAACGATGGCGCTGCGCTCATTCTGACCCCGATAGTGATTGCCATGTTGCTCGCACTGGGCTTCAGTAAAGGGACTACGCTTGCCTTTGTGATGGCCGCCGGGTTTATTGCCGATACGGCCAGTTTGCCGCTTATTGTGTCCAATCTGGTGAATATCGTCTCTGCCGATTTTTTCAGGTTGGGCTTTACTGAGTATGCTTCTGTCATGATCCCCGTGGATATCGCCGCCATCGCCGCCACGCTGGGTATGCTTCATCTTTTCTTTCGCAGGGATATTCCAGCGACATATGACGTGTCACGGTTAAAAGAGCCTGCCAGCGCAATAAAGGACCCGGCAACGTTTAAGGCTGGCTGGATAGTCCTTGTGTTGTTGCTCGTAGGGTTCTTTCTGCTTGAGCCGCTGGGCATCCCCGTCAGTGCGATCGCCGCTACAGGGGCGGGAGTTCTGTTTGCCGTAGCGAAAAAAGGTCATGCCATTAACACCGGGAAAGTCTTACGTGGCGCACCGTGGCAAATCGTTATCTTCTCCCTCGGAATGTACCTGGTGGTTTACGGTCTTCGCAACGCTGGACTGACAGAATATCTCTCCGGGGTGCTGAATGTGCTGGCAGAAAAGGGATTATGGTCAGCAACCTTTGGTACTGGCTTCCTGACGGCGTTCCTGTCGTCGGTCATGAACAATATGCCCACGGTGTTGATTGGCGCATTATCGATTGACGGAAGTACGGCATCCGGTGTCATCAAAGAAGCGATGATCTACGCCAACGTTATTGGGTGCGATTTGGGACCCAAAATCACCCCCATCGGGAGTCTGGCAACCTTGTTGTGGTTGCACGTGCTGTCCCAGAAAAATATGACCATCACATGGGGTTATTACTTCCGCACGGGCATTATCATGACGCTGCCCGTGCTGTTTGTCACTCTGGCCGCTCTGGCGTTGCGGCTTTCCGTCACTTTGTAATGAGATACTGATATGAGCAACATAACCATCTATCACAATCCGGCCTGTGGCACGTCGCGCAACACGCTGGAGATGATCCGTAACAGCGGCACAGAACCGACGATTATTCATTATCTTGAGACCCCGCCCTCACATGAGGAGCTGGTAAAACTCATTGCCAATATGGGGATGACAGTACGTGCACTGCTGCGTAAGAACGTAGAACCATACGAGCAACTGGGCCTTGCCGACGATAAGTTTACTGACGAGCAGTTACTCGGCTTTATGCTTCAGCATCCGATACTGATCAACCGTCCTGTTGTGGTGAGTCCCCTGGGGACGCGACTGTGCCGACCTTCTGAAGTGGTGCTGGATATTCTTCCTGAGCCACAAAAAAGCGCATTTACGAAAGAAGATGGTGAAAGAGTCACCGACGAGTCAGGTAAGCGGCTCAGGTAATCGGTGAATCCCCATTCTCAGGTGCTGAATGCCGCTTTCACCCTGAGAATGGTTTGCCGGGTGGTGTTAAATTCACGGGCAACGGCGCTGACACTGCTTCCCGCATTGAGGCGTTCCATCGCAGCCCGCTTTTGATCTTCGCTCAGCGCTGATGGACGGCCAAAACGTTTTCCTGATGCTTTAGCTCGTGCAATACCAGAGTGTGTACGCTCAAGAAGCAAATCCCGTTCAAATTCCGCCACCGCTGAAATCACCTGCATCGTCATTCTCCCGGCAGCGCTGGTCAAATCAACACCTCCGAGCGCCAGGCAATGAACACGAATATCTGATGTAGCCAACTGCTCAACCGTTTTCCTGATATCCATGGCATTACGCCCAAGGCGGTCCAGCTTAGTGACAATAAGCACATCACCATTTTCCATGCGATCAAGCAGCCGGATAAATCCAGGGCGTTCGCTGGCAGCAACCGAACCACTGATATGCTCCTCAATCAGTCGCTGGGGTCTGATGGCAAAACCCGCCGCTTCAATTTCACGACGCTGGTTTTCTGTGGCCTGCTCCAGAGTGGAGACCCGGCAGTAAGCAAAAACTCGTGACATAGGAAACTTTCCGTACGAAATAGATATCCGAATTATAACGCATGTCCGAAACTTATTTTACTGACTTTCGGACATATTATTTAGAAGGTGTACGAAACCAGTCGGTTTCGGTCAGCATAAAGCGATAACTCAAATAAACTATATGCAGAGGAAGCATCTATGCCACGGAGACAAATACTCAGCAGTGAAGAAAAAGAACGTTTGTTGGTTGTGCCGGACGATGACGTTCTTCTGACGCGCATGTGTTTTTTGAGTGAACATGACCTCGCGCTTATTAATAAACACCGCAGACCCGCAAACCGCCTGGGCTTTGCTGTTTTACTCTGCTATTTGCGAGGGCCGGGATTTCCACCCGACAAAAATATCTCCCCTCACGACGGGGTTGTTTCCCGGCTGGCGGCTCACTTGAAACTTCAGCCTGATTTGTGGGCCGAGTATGCATCAAGAGAAGTCACCCGCTGGGAACATCTGGCTGAACTTTATCGCTACCTGGAATTATCCCCCTTCAACCGGGCGCTACAAAAAGCCTGTATTCGCCACCTTTATCCCCACGCCATGCGGACAGACAGAGGCTTTTTGCTTGCGGAGGAAATGCTCTCCTGGCTCCACAATAATAAGGTGATATTCCCTTCTGTTGAAGTCATCGAGCGAACCTTGGCCGAAGCAACAACGCTTGCAGACAGAGCGGTCTTTTCTGCACTTACCGCGCAGCTTGAGCCGGGACATAAAGCGGCGCTGGACCGCCTGCTAGTCTCTGAGGGGGAGCAACCTTCACGGCTGGCCTGGCTGCTCCAGCCTCCGGGAAAAATTAATGGTAAAAACGTCCTGCAACATATCGACCGGTTAAATGCGATTGAGTCGCTGGCACTGCCTGACGGCATTGCGCTTTCCGTTCACCAGAACCGGCTCCTGAAACTCGCACGCGAAGGCAGGAAAATGAGTAGCCGTGACCTGGCAAAATTCACTGATGTTCGCCGTTATGCCTCGCTTGTTTGTGTCATATCGGAAGCCAGGGCCACCCTGACAGACGAAGTTATTGAGCTGCACGAGCGTATTCTGGGCAGTCTGTTCAGCAGGGCAAAACGCACGCAGGCCGAGCGACTCCAGCAAACGGGTAAGCTGATTCAGAGTAAGCTGAAGCAATACGTTACCGTCGGGCAGGCATTGCTTAACGCCAGAGAGTCTGGTGAAGATCCCTGGGCCGCAATAGAAGACGTCCTTCCCTGGCAGGAATTCATCAACAGCGTGGAAGAAACTCGGTTCCTGTCACGTAAGGACAACTTCGACCCGTTGCATCTGATCACAGAAAAATACAGTACGCTGCGTAAATATGCTCCCCGGATGCTGTCCGCGTTGCAGTTTATGGCTGCTCCCGCTGCAATGCAGCTTAGTGATGGGCTGGAGACCGTCAGAGAGATGCATCGCAAACAACTCCGAAAAGTACCGCCTTCCGCGCCAACCGGGTTCATCCCGGAAAGCTGGAGAAAGGTGGTGATCACTCCCTCCGGCATTGATCGAAAATATTACGAATTTTGCGTGCTGAATGAGCTGAAGGGAGCCTTACGTTCTGGTGACATCTGGGTAAAAGGGTCGCGCCGTTACCAGAATTTCGATGATTATCTGATCCCGTCTGGTGATTTTGAAAAATCACTCCGGGATAATCAGCTACCCCTTGCTATTCCTACCGATTGCCATGAATACATCAAGAGCCGTATGATGCTTCTGGCATCGCGCCTGGAGGAAGTGAATGCGATGGCGCTGGCCGGTGATTTGCCCGATGTTGATATATCGGATAAAGGCGTGAAAATTACCCCGCTGGATAACAGTGTCCCTTCAACAATATCCCCTTTTGCCGATCTGGTTTATGGCATGCTGCCTCACCCTAAAATTACTGAAATGCTGGATGAAGTGGACGGCTGGACCGGTTTTACCCGCCATTTCACACATCTCAAAAATCATCACATCAGACCTAAAGACAAAAAGTTGTTACTGACCACCATTCTGGCCGATGGCATCAACCTTGGGCTGACAAAAATGGCCGAATCCTGTCCGGGAACGACAAAATCGTCACTTGAAGGCATTCAGGCCTGGTACATCAGGGATGAAACCTATTCAGTAGCACTGGCCGAACTGGTCAATGCCCAGAAAAAACGGCCTCTGGCGGCATTCTGGGGCGATGGAACAACCTCCTCGTCTGATGGGCAAAATTTTAGGGTGGGTAGTCATGGGCGCTATGCAGGCCAGGTCAATCTGAAATACGGTCAGGAGCCAGGCGTGCAGATTTACACGCATATTTCGGACCAGTACAGCCCGTTTTATACCAAAGTCATCAGCCGTGTGCGTGACTCTACTCACGTACTTGACGGTTTGCTGTATCACGAAAGCGATCTGGAAATCACAGAACATTACACCGACACAGCAGGTTTCACTGAGCATGTTTTCGCGCTGATGCATCTGCTTGGATTCGCTTTTGCGCCAAGGATCCGGGATCTTCATGACAAGCGGCTGTTTATTCATGGAAAAGCCGAGTTGTATCCGGGGCTTCAGTCAATCATCTCCACAACCAGTCTGAATCTAAAGGACATTGAAACTCACTGGAGTGAGGTGCTGCGTCTGGCGAGTTCTGTAAAGCAGGGCACGGTAACAGCATCACTGATGATGAAAAAGCTGGCCAGCTATCCGAAACAAAATGGTCTGGCAAAAGCGTTGAGGGAAATTGGTCGCATCGAGAGGTCATTGTTTATGCTGGACTGGTTCCGGGATCCTTCCCTGCGTCGACGCGTACAGGCAGGGCTGAATAAAGGTGAGGCCCGCAATGCCCTTGCGCGCGCAGTCTTTATGCACCGGCTGGGGGAAATCAGAGATCGGGGACTGGAAAACCAGAGTTACCGGGCCAGTGGGCTGACGTTGCTGACTGCGGCGATCTCACTCTGGAATACGGTATATATAGAAAGAGCCATAGATTCTCTGAAGCGAAAAGGGATCCCATTCAATGACCAGCTGATTTCTCATCTGTCCCCTCTGGGATGGGAACACATCAACCTGAGTGGGGATTACGTCTGGCGAACAAACCTCAAGCTGGGACAGGGGAAATACCGTTCATTACGCTCAGTAGACAGCAGTCTGTACAAAAAACAGGCTTAGCGTAGGATATTTTCCGTTTTCCAAGCGGACCCCGATATGTCGCGGCATGCAGTAGCCCGTCATCGGGTCCATTTCAAGGTCAGGACGCTCTATCAGGCCATATCGTTCCCATTCTTCAAACAGGCGGGACAGCCGGCTGGGCTCTACGCGCGTTTTCGGAATGACGTTGCCGTTTTCATCTTTCGGGCTCAGTTCGTCGGCAAGCTTGCTGCCGTTAAAGGTAACAACCGAGGTGGCAAGATCTGCGCGCTGAACACACAGGGGCCACATGGCGTCATACAGCGCCTGCTTCTCCGGGCGAAAGTCACGCTTGCGGCCAGCGACGTCGCGCAGTTGCACAAAGTAGGGGTGACGGGACATGCGCTGGCGCAGGGTCATTTTTCCTGTGCGCTTATCCTTATTCACAAGGCGGTTCATGGCGTGCCCCATCTGGCCCGGCAGGCGGCGATAGCCTTTGGGTGCAAGCCACTCAGGATTAGAGCATTTGCAGGCGGTTGAGTGTTCGCCACGGTGCCGATTATCAGGTCTTTTAGCCTGAGTAACTAAAGTGCGTTTATCCACCCCGCCCTGCGCTTAAATTGCACGGGAGGAGTACGCACAGAACGGATTGTCTTTTTCCGGGCATAAATCTATACTCCCCGCATAGAGCAATCGTTCTATGCGGTTCTCTAGGGCCCCGGTAATCTTGTCGCGTCGCCAAACAAGAAAGATTATCGGGGTTTTTTCTTTTCTGATTTGGTACTACCGCCTCAGATCCCTGCCACCTTCCGGCGTGGCCAGCCATGAATTCTCAACTATTCGTAATCTATCACTCATTATAATGCTGAGCAATAACGTAATCCCCTTACGAAAAACCCTTTTTTTTAGTTTCGGCTTCGATAAGGTGTTCAAGCATTTCTGCCTGAGTCTTACCCGCTTCTTCGCATAACCTGATTAACGCTTGTTTCTGCTCAGTACGTATGAATACCTTGATTTCTTTATGCGTCTCACGTTTACGTGCCTGGTAGGCACGTACTCGCTCTTTATCCGAAGTCGGGTTCTTTCTGTTGCGAGTGGTTTTCTTTTCGGGAGCTGATGTTACTGAATCACGGGGGCTCATGCTCGTACCCTGTTGCAAAATAAGACTTTCCGCAGAATAGCATAAGCCAAATCAGTAATATCTTTAATTTACAAGACTTGCCACGCCACCATTGAACTGGCTGACAGTTCAGGTAGTCAGTAAGAAGCGGTCTTATTCCGCAGCATACGCCCCACTTCATTGAGGGCAATGTAACGAGATATATGCCATTAGCCCCTATTTAGTATCGTGAGTATTACGTTGAACAAACATCGAACCTTATACACCCTTCGAGCCGGTGACTTTTAGGTTATGACAATATGCCCCATGACTTATAAGTGATGACATTAGGGGTTTTCAGGCGCGATTTACCCTATGACATTTGGGTATACCCTAATGTCACGTACGGGTGCGTAAAAAGAATGTTCTAACTTTCAGAATCCAAGGAAATTAAAATTTGCGGGGAAAATTCCTAATTTGAAGATATTCGCTACACACCTGGTTTTACTGAAGACCACTGCGGGAAAGCTTGAACGTTTTGCCTTGGTGTTGGCCGTCCGGCTTCCCCGCAACCGCTATACATAGTATCGGCAGCAGATGATAAAGCTATACCTGAAGCATCCTTTCTTTTGCTTTGTAAACAAAGTTGCTTATGCTAACTGGCGCCGGCGGCTGTGAGCGGAGAATTGGCCTGGCATTGTGAAATGTTAAGCAAACGACAGAACAACCGCGCAGTAAATTTTTCCGGTTATCCAAAAAAATTGCAGCTTCTAAATTACTGAAAGACTTTGCGTATTATTAAACTAAATATTCGATTTATATTATGCTGAGCGATCAAGGATATTAATGGATTTATCTTATTTTTACCGGAAACCAAATCAGTTAAATAATTCTTATCTTTCAGGCGGATGGGATCATTAATATATATAATACTTCTGGGAGATCTGATGTAAACTAAGATTTAAGCTTGTTATTCCATTAGTTAGCGGTAATCATTCCCTCAGGCATAGCAAACGGAATTGAAGAAAATGAAGACTGGCTTTAAAGCTGGCAATTATTAGCTGAATACCCTGGCATTTTAGGGAATGCCTGAAATTTTATTAAAATAAAAAGTGCGTAAAAAATAATCGTCTTTTCTGACGTACTGGAAAATGTAAAGTTGCAGTTATAACATTTGACAAGCATTTTCTACAAAGTGTGTTTCTGGTTTTTTAAATTCCTAAGGAACTATCGACTCACTTTAAAGGATTCGTAAGCCAGCAAGAAATTACAGCTCCTGAAATATTGTGTCTTTTACGATCACAGGGCGTGGCACTACTAATTTTAGTGGGTTGGTTAATTGCCTGACTATGTGTAGTATGGAATGCGTCAAAAAAATAAGATTTTATTGCTGCACCAGGGAAATCAACGCACTACCAAATTAATCTTTTTATATTCAAGGTTACACACAGAACTTAAAGGAAATAACGGTGATAAAGTCGTATTATTACTATGCCTGTATTGATCCTTTTTTAGGGATAACCGTGCATTGCAAGGGTTGTAAAAAGCTGCGGCAAGAAGGACAAATATTCCTGGGCTCGTTTTATGAATATCATCAGGCTGCGGCCGCGGCTAAACGCCGTTACAGTGATATCAGCCAATGCCCTGACTGCTTAAAAGGGAAGCACAGCATCCCTGGACCGGTAGTTATGGTTGAAGCTGTTAAACCGAAAGCCAGACAGGAAGCCATTACCGTTAAGCCGCGTATCTGTGCTGCACCACCTTTAACGGTTAAACCTGAGAGCGAGCCTGTCAGGATGCGTCAAAAACCTGAGGCGCGTCTCTCCCCTGTGCCTGTTCCTGAGTTGAGGGCTAAAAGTAACGTCCACCGCGTACCCAGAAAGCACTCGCCGGGCAACTACTGACAACTTAACTCCTCTCAGGCTCTGCTCTCATATTAAAATTGCTCTTGCCGTTCTGCCAGGTGCAGATTCGCTGGCGTTTGAAGATAAGCGCTTTCTTCGGCCTGACGCTAACACCAGGCTCTGCCGGCGTGATGAACCACGCCATGAGTGAACTGGTTCTGACCTGTTCCCGTGCGCTACGTACAGGCGAGGTGATAAGGATTGCCGATCATGAGGGTGTGGTCAGCGGGGGGTATGCTGGCAACCAAAATCCTGCCCGAGAGAACTATGAGGTGACGGTTCCCAATGCCGTGGTGGTCAGTGGCCGAGTGGTAACGCACATGAAGAAACGGCCGTCAGCTTAACGGTAACATTGCGGCATTAGTCCCTTTCCCCGTTGTGACGCAAGCTGTTCGAACAGCAAATCAAAGAAAAACAGGTCAGCATCCTGTTTAGCTTCTGACGGCAGGGGTGGTCAGCCGGCGAGCACAACCATTTCAAATATGCATTGTTGTGAAGTCCCGTTACCGGACACCTACCGTGCTGCTCCAGACGACGCCTTTAAGCCCAGGAAGAACCTTCAGAAGTTTTGTATGTTCAGAAAACAACGCTGCAAACGGGACTTCTGGCCTTAGCCCGGATGACGGAGGAGCAGCAAAGCCAGCAAAACAGCTGCTGGCTTCGGGTTCTGTACGTTTAACGAAAGCGGTTACAGAGAGCTAAAGTAAATACGGAAAAGGACGTTTAATACCGTCATAAAGACGGACCTACAGATGCAGCCCGCCAGTCCCGAAAGCTTCACTGAATATCTTCTCCTCCGGCACGCCCAGACTGATTAAAGAGCGATATTGTTCCTGCATAAACGGAACCGGTCCGCATAAATAGTAATCAGCCTCTGCAGGCAGATATGCCGCCGGAAGAGCGTTTAAATCGAGCCTTCCCTTCACCTGATAATCTTTACCGGGGACCTCATCTTCTTTTACATTTTCATAGGCAATAAAAACGTGAAGATTATCATTCTGGCTGGCTAAGTTTTTCAGCTCCTTACGCAATGCATGCACTTCAGAACTGCGCGCCGCATGAATAAAGTATATTTCTTTTTTCAGCGCCCGGTATTCTCTGGTTCCGGCATTTATGCCTTCACGTAATGCCGGTTTAAAGTTTGGATCGGCATGCTCTGCAAGCAAATGATTAACCATAGAAATCATCGGCGTCAGCCCGACGCCTGCGCTGATGAGTACGTTGTTCGTATCCGGGTTCAGCAGATAAAAATTTCCTGCTGGGGCGCTGAGTTCAACAACGCTGCCCTTATCAACGCTATTATGCAACGTGGAGGAGACATAGCCCGGATCCTGCCCTTCCGTGCGGGCATCCTCTCGTTTAACAGATATCCGCAGGTAATTATCCGCCGGGCTGCTGGATAAACTGTACTGGCGCGGTTGCTTAATGCCCAGCGCCGGAACCAGCACCCGTAAGGTTATATACTGGCCGGGTTTATAAGCCGGAAGCGGCTGTGCGTCCTGTGGAACCAGATAAAAAGAAGTGATTTCTTCACTTTCTTTTACTTTTTTGTCCACGATAAAGTTTCGCCATCCTGTCCAGCTGCCCGGAGACTGTTTACGCTCATCGTAAAGCTGATTTTCTGTTGAAATAAAAATGTCAGCGAGCTGTTTATATGCCGCACCCCAGGCTGTTATCAGTTCATCATCCATGGGGATGCTGAGTACTTCACTTATTGAATGCAGTAAATTTTCGCCAACAATATCATAGTCCGGCGACTGGATATTCAGGCTGACGTGTTTATTGCAAATGAGCTCAATAACCGGTAACAGCACTGCCGGATTGTCTATATTTTCGGCGTAGGCCAGCACGGCTCCCGCCAGAGCTTTTGCCTGCGCACCGCTGCGCTGATGGCCCATATTGAAGGTTTCTTTCAGCCCGGGATTATTTTTTAACATACGCTTATAAAAATAGTCCGTTAAAGCCTCACCGTTTTCTTTCAGTACCGGTACCGTTGCCTTGACCAGGTCTTTCTGTTTTTCATTTAACATGCCTGCCTCACATTTTTATCAGCCGCTTATAAAGACTCAAAGAAAACCAGACACCCCTCCCGGGGCAGTTTTCAATACCAACCTAAATATAGACCCTGTCGATACTCCTGGCTACAGACCGGCTTACCTGCAGAAAACCAATCTAAGGCTGGCCTGAGTCATTGCAGGCCGGATACCGAAAACCAGGCGAAGCCGTTGATAAAAAGTTAACGGCAGATAAGGCTCGCATTAACCTGCTCTGGACTGCCTTTTCACACAGGTCAGCCTCCGCCATAACAGGAGCCAGTAATCTGTCGGAGCAAAACAGGTTGTGTTTGCATCTTTCAAACTGAAACGGTGAAAGAATATCCGGGTGGTTAAGTAAGAGATTAGCGGGCCTGCGCTCAGACGTGTAAGCGGAGGCACCCTACGGAGCAGAGTCAGCTTTTAATAAGAAGTGGTGCAGAGAATAAGCCTGCGCGACATCACGGGTTAAGCCACAGGGATAACAGCCGAAATCAGGCAGGACCGCTTTCCCTGTACGGGACTGACAGGATTTTCATCGCTACTTTCTGTCGCAATGCATTAAAGCGTAACGTGGCATTCACGCTGGTTAACGCATTTTTAGCATGAGCCGAACGAAAGATAAATGATCCTTCAGATTAACTGATGTAATCCGTTTTTTTATTTCAGTGAGTTTGAAAAACGAGTCAGTTACAGGCTGGATAAGTGCGCTTTGCTATTACTGATATCATATAAACCACTGATAAAAAGTCTTAATCCGGACAATAACAAAAGAGAATAAAATCACGGATGGTTTATATAAATTAAACTAATGATTTTTATTTGCTTGTGTCATTATAAAGCTCAGCTTATAAGCTCTGGGACTATAATAATGAAAAATATGTACTATATAAGCATTTCAAAAGTAGCAAACAACCATGTTGTCCATAACGGTACGTGTATACATGTCAGAAATAATGCAGAGGACATGATTTTGCTGGGAGAATTTGGTCAGTTATTTCTGGCTCTGGGCATCGCCCGAAATAACTTTAAATCAGTAACGCCCTGCGAAGAGTGCCTGATCCCCAAACGTGCGGCCACTTGTCTCGCGAAAAAGCCATCAGCACCTGCCCGGCTTTTTCCTCTGGAAAAGCCTTAATTAGCGGAGAGGCAATTTTCCTGGAAATGCTTTCGCTGTTTTTATTTCAGGCCATCAACAAAGATTAATAAAAGAAGCGAAGCCATGGGGCCTGCAAATGCTCTGTAAAAGTTACCGGATTTTTTTACAGGTGAAAGCCCGCGCTGACTGTATAATTTTCCGGTAATCTGGAGCGATTCAGGCAGGAAAACTTCATTTATTTCCTCAGGCAAAAGCAGAGCTGACAAATAATCACTGTGACCAGCTTCAGGCACTTTCAGGCTTGTAATATCCGCTTCTGCCATAAAGCCGCCATTGAGCAGGTTTTCAGGGGCTACTGTGAGCGGAAAGCACGCACAATAGCCGGCAGTTAACAGGTGAAAAAAGCCCGCACATCTTGATGCGGGCCTGAGCGGTGGTTATCGCCAGGGAAATAAATTACGGCTTTTTGAACTTGTCTTCGACTTTCTCTTTGGCTTCCGCAATTTTGTCACCTGCCTTGTCGGCTAAGCTTTCTTTGTGCTCCGGGTGATCCGTTCGTGCCTGACCTGACGTGACGTCATACTCTCTGGCATTATCTGAACCGGATGCCTCCGGCAATGTCCCGGCATCAGGAGCTATGTCTGAGGCCTGCACGGTATCTGCATGATCGATATCCACTTCCTGACGGCGCACTGAGTCACTGACCGTCTCCACCCGATCGCTTTCATCTTTGCGTACCACCACTTCTTCTTTGATGTGCGCCGTTTTGTTAATGACGGGTTGTTCATGGGTTTCAGCAACTTCTACCGTTTTTTCTGACCAGTCAACGCTGTCCGGCGAGCCGGTTTCACTGAGGGGGCGACGGAAAATTTCGGCGTGCTGTTCGCGCAATGAGATATTTTCCGAAACGCGATCGGTAACGGTATAGCGGCGGACACGGGTAGAGCCCTCGCTGACCAGTCGCTTACCGACTTCCAGTCGTTCTTCAGCCAGGCGAAGAACGTCTTCCTCGCTTTCATCACCGGTCAGTGATGTCCGTACTGCATCCGTGCCGGTCTGGTTACTTTTTCCCCCCGGAGGCGAATTAAGCTCATCATCAGTCGTGTAATCAGCCGGGGCCGCTGCGCTGCGCCCTGTAAGTTCCTCATGCGCATCCAGAATACCCAGCGCGCGCGGGGCTTCATCCTCATCGGCACGAAGCGACAGAACCACCCCGCCAGTTCGCAGCGCATCTTCGTAAACTTCTTCCTGGTCTTCCTCAAGGGTGTTGCCAAACAGGCGTTGCCAGAAACCGGGATGACGCGCTTCTTGCCCCTCAGAACGGAGGCGTTCGCCTGAGATAATATCAATATCATCATCGCTGAAGCCGGCCTTAATCAGGTTACGCTTCGCACCTTCTGCCAGAGTTAAGGTACTGAACATCGTTACGATTGTTTCATGAGCCATGGGTCTCTCCTGGGTGACAGTTCAGATGTGTTATATCCTGCAACGGTTGTACATACGTACCTTTTACCGGGTCCCGCGGGCATAACCCTTTAAGCGGGCTGCGGGCCGGCGTGCTTAAAGGGTTATGCCCGACCCGGGCGACAGAAAATATATTCCCCTGCAAATTTTCCGGCGAAATCACTGGCACGTACACAAACAAGCCTGGCATAACCTGGAGAAACTGACAGAAAGTGCCCGGTGAAGAGGCCGTGATGAGAAAAATGACACAAACCCATGCGGCTCGTCATAAATTCGTAAGCAAAAGCTGGCGGTTTCTGAGAAATGACAGCGTTTTAAACAGACGGGGTAACAACACAAGATGAATCTGCCCGCGCCTGGTTTCGCGTAGCCCTGCTGAATCCTGCTGCAGGAAAAGGAATAATGGCCTTTTTTAAAAGGAGTTTCATCAGCACCTCGCAGACTTCTTCTGGCTCGCCGGCAATGCAGGGAAACCAGCCCTGCAGCGCTTACTGGCCGGAAACTGATGGCGAAGGGCTGAAACTGCGCAGCCGGAATACGCCTCGCTTGCAAACAAGAACTCTTTAGCCAGAATCTACAGCTGCACAGAAAGTATGAAATGTGCACCTAAGAGAAATCCTTGTTACTTTTGCCCGCTGCTTATTTGCGGGCTTTTTTCATCTTCACCCACCAGGACAAAGAGCGGCCGGACAGATAACGGAGCATTCATGACAATGAAATCAGCAGACTATGTAAATAACGGCGTTAAGCATTATGCGAATGATGACACGCAGTTCAGTATCTCAGGCCATGAGCAGGCGAAACCGGAGCTGGAAGAAAAAATCTGGTCGCTGTTTGGTGAACCTGAAGCCGCGGCGGATAAAAAAGAACAGGAAGCCATTCGTGAAAAAATCTGGCAGCTGGCTGAAGTTAACAGTGAGAAGTAATCTGGCTGGCCCGGAATAAAACCATAGCCAGGTTAAATCTTTATTAAACAATTAATTAATAAACCTAACGCAGGTATTACGGTCTACAGTTAATGCGGAGGTCTCCTCTGTAACGAATTTTTACCCGCCCTGTGCGGGTATTTTTTTGCCTGCAATCTGCAATAAAAGAATAAACAGCCAACGCATTGCCCCCCCGATTCCCGGGCAGCGCCGGGACGTGAGCGCTGTTGCGCTTACCGGCTGGGGTCTGATGGCAACGGCGGTTGTCAGCCTGAATCTGGTCCGGTGGGCGATGCTGTAGCCTCAAATGAGGGAGAGATAAGCGAAAATGAGCGGATGTCTGAAGTTTTTACAAGCTAATTAATACAGGGAAGGTCCGCTATGAGCGAAGAGCGGACGTTTGGGTACATAAAGCGGATACCTGACTTTGCCCTAAGTATCCGCTGATACCAGCTCGTTAAGCCTGTTGATGATCTCAGATGTGTCGACAGAAACGTACTCCATAACACCTAACCAGATAATGTTACGTTTCTCAAATCCCTGATGATAAAACTGAAACCTGAGCCCCGGAGCACAGACAAGCAACGCAGCCTTACGCTCAATTAGTGCTTCAATATCTGACCCGGTATCATCTGGCATCACCTGCCAGGGCAACCCCCTACTGTCGAGTTCTCTTTGCAAGCTTTTAATAAACTTCTCAGTCAGAAAATAAGGGAAATACCCGCCATGTAAAGGCGAACGACCTAACGTAGGGCTCGGGCAGTGGATAAAATAAATCGTTTTGTTAGTCATAACTCTCCTTGTCGAGACCCTCTATAAACACGGATTGCAAAGTTCAAGTAGTGAGATATTACGAGCTAAGTGACCTGCTCCCCGTTGATTAATACACCGCGATGCTAGTAATGTCTTCATAAGCCGCATGAGGACATCCCCATGAAGAAGCGTTTTTCCGACGAACAGATCATCAGTATCATCCGCGAGGCTGAAGCCGGGGTTTCTGCCCGTGCGCTCTGCCGTAAGCACGCCATTTCCGACTCTACCTTTTACACCTGGCGTAAGAGGTATGGAGGTATGGAGGTGCCCGAGGTTAAGCGCCTGAAGTCGCTTGAGGAAGAGAACGCCAGACTCAGGAAGCTGCTTGCCGAAGCCATGCTGAATAAGGAGGCACTTCAGGTGGCTCTGGGGCGAAAGTACTGACGACAGACCAGAAGCGGGAAGCCGTTGAGTTTATGTGTGATGCGACCGGTCTGTCGCAACGTCGTGCCTGCAGGCTTACAGGTTTGTCCCTGTCGACCTGCCGCTATGAGGCTCAGCGTCCGGCGGCTGATGCGCATTTATCAGGGCGCATCACTGAGCTGGCACTGGAGCGCAGGCGTTTTGGCTACCGCCGCATCTGGCAGTTACTGCGCCGTGAAGGCCTTCATGTTAATCACAAGCGCGTGTACCGCCTTTATCATCTGAGTGGGCTGGGCGTAAAACGCAGACGACGTCGTAAAGGGCTGGCAACAGAACGTCTGCCACTGCTCCGCCCGGCGGCGCCCAACCTGACCTGGTCGATGGATTTCGTCATGGACGCGCTGGCCACCGGTCACAGGATCAAGTGCCTGACCTGTGTGGACGACTTCACGAAGGAGTGCCTGACAATTACCATCGCATTCGGGATTTCAGGCGTTCAGGTCACGCGTATTCTGGACAGCATTGCACTGTTTCGAGGCTATCCGGCGACGATAAGAACTGACCAGGGGCCGGATTTCATGCCGCGCACTGGATCAATGGGTCTTTGAGCATGGTGTTGAGTTGCGCTTAATCCAGCCGGGCAAGCCAACACAGAACAGATTTATTGAGAGCTTTAACGGACGATTTCGCGATGAATGTCTGAATGAGCACTGGTTCAGCGATATCGTTCACGCCAGGAAAATCATTAATGACTGGCGACAGGATTATAACGAGTGTCGTCCACATTCAGCACTGAATTATCAGACGCCATCAGAGTTTGCAGCACGGTGGCGGAATGGAAAATGTGAAGGTAAAAAAACCGACATCACTAACTGACGGTTGTATCTAATACTGGGGGCAGGTCATGGCGATATCATGTAAAGAATCACCTTGCTTATACCTGCCCCAGATGATCGCTTTCTGCTCTGGCGTGTAGTAAATGCGGGTTCGTTGTTTCATGGCAATGTCCTCCTCGTTACAGGATAGCGTTGCATCGATCAGTTGAACTCACACGACAAGCGGACGGCAACCCTAAAAAGAGCATTCCATTTACGAGTAACTGAGTGCTCACAGTTAGTCTTTATTGTGTATGCCTGGAGAAGCTTTGAACATGATTTAGCCGCGGCCTGTCGAAATTTCATGACGTTATGCCAGTCCCAGAAAAATTGACATCTTTTGGCTTTTTCTGATGAGGATAGACGCTGCAAAGCTAAAAATTATGTTTAGTACAATAACATAAGTTAAGAATAAAACAGGATCTCTTGAAATTCCCGATTTACTCCATACCCATCCCAGAAATATTAAAATAGGCAGGTGAGTTAAATAAAATGGTAGGGCGAGCTTTGATAAAGCTGTGATGGTTTTATTTTCTTTTATATTTAAATTCTTGAAAGTATAAAATAATGCCAGGCACAGGGCGATTACAGCAAAAACCTGACATAAGCTCATAGCAGTTTTGAACTCACCTTTAAAAATAATGCTAAAAAAGTACCATAAAAGGTAAAGCGCCGATAAAAACATCGCCTCCTTTTTATTAACATCCTTTTTGATAAAAAACAGCAACATTCCTGTGAAGAAAAAAGGGATGTATTGTATGGTTGGAATTATCTGGCTTACACTCAGTACAGAATTCGGTAGCAGCATATTAACTATTTTGCTTACAGCAACAGATAAACAGACGGCCAAAAACAGCAAGGAAAAAACGAACGGCCACGTTAACCTATTCAGCTTTTCTGCAATGTAAGAGGCGAGCCTGTTTATTTTTTCCGGTGCAAGCATCAAGAGCATGCTTATCTGAGAAAGAACAATAAGAAACCAGAGGTGCTTATAACTGAGATAATCACGCAAATCTTTGTCATCGAAAAGGAAATACATTTCCATTGCAATCAAAGGCAAGGTTATCATTACAGCCAGCAATGTGGGTCGTATTAATCTTTTTTTTCGACTTGAAATAAAATGACTAGCACCCTTTCGCTTTATTAAAAGTGCTGAAAAAAATCCAGAAATGATAAAAAAAAGCTCCATCCTGAATGGGTGTGTTAAATTGAGTGCATCCACAACCCATACATTTTGATTTAATGAATAATCAAATCCCCATGCGCCACCGTAGAGCATTGAAGCATGAAATGTGGGGCCGAAAATCATGATGATTGAGCGAAGAAGATCTAGCCCGGTTAGTCTGTTGTTCATGTTTATGAATAAGCATCCGAGGTTGGTTTATCATATTATTATAACATCCAAAAAATAGTGTATGCAATTAGCTCTTTTCTTAATTAACAATATGGCCCCTCCTTTTCACTCTTGGTTGTGATTTTCTAATTTGGTCATTAAGCAGCAGGGAAATACGGGTAACAAAAAGACATTTTTGGCGAAAAAAAGAGAGATTTATAAAGCCACGCTAATGTATGAGTGTTAACTTAAAACGGCTCCCCGGCGAGCGGCTTTAATATTCGACTGTTTTATACCAGAAATGTTAGAAAGATGTCATCGGGTTGTCATGTTTATTGCAGAGGGAGCAGGACAATATAGAATTTAGGTTTACCAACGATTACGCGCATACGTTTAGTCTCTCATCGCTTAAAGATGTTGCACATATGAGTAAACCATCCCAACGTGTGCGATGATCACGGATAAACACGATATATTGCAGCACTCATCTGTTTTTTTGGTATGAACAAAAATGGCCTGCACACTGTTTATTAACGCAGCCGGGTAATTATAACGTCTGCCTTTGGCACAAAGCGAACTATGCACAGGCCAATGTCCGCTATGAGCGAGGAGCGGACTTTGACGGCGTCAAGATGAACATTGATGTCGTCAGAATTCAATGCTTCCCTTAGTGACATATGTGTAAAATAAGATTATTCTCATTAGGTTTTTTTTACTTAACTCCATGAGAATTCAATGAATAAAATAATATTCGTAGCTGTCCTTCTTTCCTCAATGCTTCTGGGTGGTTGTGCGTCGGTTCCTTTGGCCAGTAATGCTGAAACAACGGCGGCTAAGTCATTCCCGGTTCCGGAGAATGGCAAAGCCGGTCTTTATGTATACAGGGACAGCTTTGTGGGGAAAGCGTTAAAAAAGGATGTGTATCTTGACGGACGCTGCCTTGGTGAAACGGCCGACAGAGTCTTTTTCTATCAACAAATATCAACCAGCCAACCACATACGCTGGGAACTGAATCCGAGTTTTCACCTAATAATCTGACACTCAGTTTAACATCCGGGAAAAACTACTTTGTTCGCCAGTACATCAAAATGGGCGTTTTTGTTGGTGGTGCCGGACTTGAGCAGGTTTCCGAAAACGAAGGGATGCGCGTCGTTTCTAAATCTGAAGTTAAGTTAGCAGTGCCAGGTCATTGCGATAACTGACCGGCGGAAAAGCTGATATCCAGCCCGCATCTGGGCTGAATATCATTCGCTGGCCGGTTTGACTGTATGTTTAAGGCATTGCAGACACATCTTCTACTTTGTCCTTTTGGTTTTCGAAGTATCAGCGGCCTTATATTTCTGATTGGATCAGGATTTTGGGGTCGTGCCCGATTCGCTCATAACGATCCGGTCCATCGCTGGCATTCCTCCCGCTTACGTAATTCCCCCGTCACCCGGATACTCAGTTTTATTTATCCAGTACCAAGATCGTCTTTTACATCCGCAGTTTCAGTCAAACCTAGTCGCAGTTATGCTTACACAACTTCCGCTTTTGGCACAAAGCGGACGGTCAGAGTCGTTAGCGTCTGAAGCAGTTTCTGTATTCAGGATTGCTGCTGCCCTGCTTTTACCCTGAGTATGGTTTGCCGGGTCGTATTAAATTCACGCGCAATGGCGCTGGTGCTTATCCCGGCTTTAAGACGTTCTGCTACTACTCGTTTTTGTTCCTCGCTCAGGACAGGCGGGCGGCCAAAACGTTTACCTGAAGCTTTAGCCCGGGCAATACCTGCATGGGTACGCTCAAGAAGTAAGTCTCGTTCGAACTCAGCGACAGCAGAAATAACCTGCATGGTCATTTTTCCGGCCGGACTGGTGAGATCCACACCGCCTAACGCCAGACAGTGAACGCGGATTTCTGAGGTGGCGAGCAGTTCAACAGTTTTCCTGATATCCATAGCGTTACGTCCAAGGCGGTCCAGCTTTGTAACGATGAGGACGTCACCATTTTGGCACTGTTGCAAAGATTTGGCGATGGTAAACTGATGCCACTGTTTAGCGGAAGGAGCAGCACATGAATCCTTTCAAAGGCCGACATTTTGAGCGTCATATTATCCTGTGGGCAGTCCGCTGGTACT
>NZ_JBCGBG010000011.1:0-92537 GCF_038594305.1 Pantoea brenneri
TTTGCAAAACCATCATGCTATTCATTATGTATTGCGCGCCTGAAAACATGGTATCTATTTCAGTTTTTGAAATATTCCCGTAATTTTCAACCATTCCTTCAATGCTCATTTTATATTCCTTTAAGGTTATGTTTATAGCTGATTGAGGATGTCAAACTGTGAGTAGCTCAGTCCTATTTTTGGGGAGCAAATGAATGATACCAGCTAAATTATAGGCTTTGACCAACAATTCCTGTTCGGTTCCGTTCTGCCGGGAGAACTCAGCTTTGCCGCCGGTGATGCCATCAGCATGTACTGGCACAAGCCAGGGGAACTCAGCGCGGATGTGTGCCGGAGCGGAGTGCTGGTGGTGATGATCGCAAAGGGGGAGCTGTAACAGATGCGCGCCGGATTTCGTCCGGCCCTCGATGTGATGCAGGCTGATTAGCGGTGATTCTTTCCCGTGTTGCAGACAGGCAATACAGGGCAGTTTTCCCAGTGCATCCATTACTACGCGCTCGGCTGCGGTCGGGGTGCGCCCTTTAAGGCCTCTGCCTGATGCGCTGGCGCGTGTTTGCCGCTTCGGTGTCACAGGTGCAGGCTTTTTCTCTTTCAGACGCTCAGAGGCGCTTACAGCGCGTTTTACTGCTTTGGCTCTTTGCTCTGCAATCCATTCCGGGGAATTGCGCTTCTCGATCTGCCTGGCAATCATTCTGCTGCTGGTGGCCTTCTGCTTAGCATACTGCTGCTGGCGATACTCCGGATCTGCCAGTTTTGCTGCCTGTTTCTCGCGGTGGCGCTGCTGCGCTCTGGCCTGCTTTTCCCGTACAGCCTGAAAATCTGCATTTTCCATGATTTAATCAAATCTAAATTATTTTTTAGATTGTTGATCAGCTCATGCCTGCTGTAAAGCAATCCGTAATTAACCGTGGGACAATTACACTTTTTCCCGGCTGGAGTGTGGATAATCTGTGGCTTGTGGAGTTATCCACTTATCCACTGGATAGATCATATAAATCGATCATATAGAGATCATAGATAGATCCTAACAGATCACCATGCTTTCAAGTTCATGTATTTTATAGGGAAAATTGCATTTTACGTTAGTCTATTCATGGTAATGGTTAGTCTATTCATGGTGAATGTTAGTCTGTTCATGGTAATTGTTAGTTTATTCATGGTAGGGTGTTAGTCTATTCATGGTGACGGCCATAAATATTCACATCACTACAATCAGGCGATATCAATGGGAAATGGTAATCAAATCAAGACAATAAATGATGCCTTGTCATTTGTTGGTGGTGAAGAAGGGAAGACTTATACACTGACACCAACGGCTAATAGAACTGTCCAGCCAATAGCATTGATGCGCCTGGGAGTTTTTGTCCCATCTGCTAAAAATAAGCCCATAGCCGGACGCGGAAACTCCAATATTGACGCATCGGAAGACCTGCGCGAGCTCGAAATAGCTAAGGCTGAGGGCTACACCAACATCAACATCCGCGGCAGTCGCCTTGATATGAGTACAGACTTCAAGACGTGGATAGGCGCTATACGGGCGTTCTCTAAATATGGCGACCACTCCAATCGAATAGAGTTGCCGTTCACTGAATTTGCCAAACTAACGGGCATCGCTGTTGATGACATCAACCAGCGGGCGCGTGACCGTTTTTTTGCATCACTTAGCCGCATTGCATCCATCGTGGTTTCATTTAAAAACAAAGACGGCAGTAAAGGCACTATCACCCACTTACTGCAAAGTGCGACGTTCGATATCGAGAGAGACGTTATCTCGCTGGAGGGCGACTCCAGGCTATGGGAGCTATATGCGTTTGATCATAAAGTCTTGTTGCAGCTTAAGGCCATACAGGCATTACCACGCAAGGAATCTGCTCAAGCTCTCTATGTATACATCGAAAGTATGCCAAATGGGTTCATACAGATATCACTGGAGCGTTTGCGTGAACGGCTTAATCTGACATCCAGTATCAGTGCGCAAAATTTGGCAGTGAGAAATGCTATGAAGGAGCTACAGAAGATAGGCTATCTGACCTACTCAGAAGTGAAGAAAGATGGGGTAGTGTACTTCCAAATCCATTCGCGCCGCCCGGAGCTGTTACCAGCTGAATGACGTTAGGTGATTCATGGTGAACGTTAGGTGAAAACCGGTAACGCACGCATAACGTTAGGTGATTCATGGACGGCATTAGTCTATTCATGGTAAATGTTAGAAAATAGCTGCAATTTTAGGCGTCATGCGGGCGAAATGCCCTGCACACCATGAATAGACTAACACTGAGCATTGGCTGGTGGTGAGAACCATGAATAGACTAATGCTTGCCATGAATAGACTAACATTCATGCCATATCTTGTTTGATGTAACTGCTACTGCCCGCCACGAAACCAACGACATTTACCGCACACTGTCATCTCGGCTGCCAGCATAAAAAAAGCCGCCCAAAGGCGGCTTACAGTCAGTTGCTATGGATTACTGTCACCGGCACATTGATGCTGGTATTGATGTTCATACCTTCACCTCCGTTTGGATGCAGTAACGCCACCAGCAATGACACAACGATGAGTCCGTTGCGCTTCATTGTGAATGCCTTGCAGGTTATGACCAGTGGCGTTCGGTACGCCCCGCAAGCAAGAGGAAACTTATGCTTGTGTTCGGTCGGGATTAACAGGACAACAAGGTACCGAATGGGCTGATAATCCCCCTCGCTGTTTTGTCTGAACTTAGCATGCCACAATCATGTGCCTGGTTTCATTGCCTTTCCGGCATATGCGTCTAAGATTGCGGTAAAAAAGTACTCTATTGACGAAAAAAAAATCAATTAACTAACCGTTTTGTAAAACCACACAGTGCCTTTCCTGAAAGAGATTTTCTATACACAAGTTGCAAAGTAGGTCATGCGACGTATACTGGCTTTGGAAACTTATGCTTGTGTTCGCTGTTTTAAGCGAATTAGCAGCGGTGAAGATTGCCTGATAACAATTTTCACCTTCCAGATAAATGCCTGATAACATTTTCTGGATTCAATGAAGCCGCCTACGGGCGGTTTTTTTGTTGATGATTTTGACTTACTCTCTACATACAAAATAAGCATGACATAAATAGGCCGCAATACAATACCTTGACCAAACGCAGTTGTTCGTTTTGTAATGAGAATTAAAAAAATAGTGATAAATATAAATAAGTTAAGCTGTGGATAACTCTTTTTCAATTTTGATCGGGCGCGTATTTGTTATTCAATTGTAAAAGGATTAAGTAAGACTATTCCAGGCAATTCGTTATGATCTGCAGTATAACATTGTCAGTTTTTTGAAATGCCGCACAATTGTAAACGCGGATACTCGTCAACTCTTGATGCTTTCAGTTAGGTGCTTAGTAGCTAACACACTATACCCATGAAACCAGCAACGTTTGTCGCACGCTGTTATCTGGGCCACCAGCATAAAAAAAGCCACCCGATGGCGGCCTTTAGTCAATCATATATTATTTTTTAGTAAAGCATAAAGCATTGCTCTGCTGTCGATTGTGTTCCCGTTCAGGTCTTTGCACACCCAGTTTTTACGCTGAAACGTGATGTAGCAGTCGGTGCGGTTAATGCGCAGCGGTTCGCTTCTGCCTGCTTCTACAAACCCTTTTGCCTTCCAAATGCCGCGCATCTTATCCAGTTCGATCTGCTTCAAACCTAAGTTCATAGTGATTAAATTCGTAAAATTTTAGAGTGAGCTTATTCTTATATGAAATCGCCCACTGGTCAATTCCATATCCTTAATCTTATACTGTGTTTTTATACAGTTAAAAGGAGGGGTGATTATGCGCTTAGAGATAATAGCAATACCTGATGAAGCCGCGCCCAGACAGGCTTTCAGGCAGTTTCTTGAAACGGTCGCAGCGGGCTTTCCGTCTCCGGCAATCGGATACGAAGATACTCCGCTGGACCTGAACGAGTATTGCGTCAGGGCCAAAACGGCCACCTATTTTGTACGCTGCGAGGGTGAGTCGATGATAGGGGCCGGTATTTTTGACGGCGATCTGCTGGTGGTTGATAAATCGAAGGCGGCGGCAGACGGCCAGATCGTAATTGCCTCTGTGGACGGGGAGTTTACGGTAAAAAAGCTGCAGCTGAGGCCAGTGCCGATGCTGCTGGCCATGAATCCGCGCTATAAGCCGATCCCTGTCGAGCCTGATGGTCTGGAAATATGGGGGGTGGTGACATACGTCATCCACCGTACTGACAATGTTCCTGCACAGTGACGTTAATGCCTTCTACGTGTCGGCCGAGCTGGCATTCAGGCCGGACCTTTACGGGCGTCCTGTCGTGGTAGCGACCAACAATGACGGCTGTATTGCGGCGCTGAACCGCGAGGCGAAAAACGTAGGCCTGAAGCGGGGCGATCCGCTGTTTAAAATCCGCGATACCATCCGACGTTACGGCGTGGTGGTGTTCAGCAGCAACTACACGCTGTACGACGCATTCAGTAAGCGTTTCCATACGATAGTGGGCGAGTATGTCCCGAACCTGGAAGCGTACTCGATCGACGAGGTGTTTGGCTCTCTGGACGGCATGGAGAAGCTGGTGGACTTCCAGACGTTCGGAGAAGATATCCGGCGCACCGTAATCCAGCACACCACGATGAAGTGCGGCATAGGGATAGCAGAGACGAAGACGCTCTGTAAGGTAGCCACGCACGCAGCAAAGACCTGGCCTAAAACAGGCGGCGTGGTGGTGCTGACCGACCCGAAACGGCGCGACAAGCTGCTATCGTTGCTCGACGTCTCCGAGACGTGGGGTGTCGGCAGAAAGATAGGGGCCAGACTGCAGCTGATGAACATCAAAACCATGCTCGACCTTGCCCGCGCTGACACAACTATGATCCGCAAAAACTTCAATGTGATGCTGGAGCGCACCGTGCGGGAGCTGCGCGGCGAACGCTGCTTCGAGCTCGAAGAGAACCCGCCGACTAAGCAGCAGCTGGTGGTAAGCCGTTCGTTCGGCAAACGGCTCACCAGCCTGGATGAAGTGAGTAACGCGGTTTGCTTCTTTGCCACCAGCGCCGGTGAAAAACTGCGGCGTGAAAAGCAGTACTGCCGGAATATCACGGTATTCATCCAGACCAGCAAACATGATCCGCGCCGCCCGTATTATTCACGCGGTGCCAGCCATTCGTTTACGACGGCCACGCAGGATACCCGCGATCTGATTGATGCCGCCGTGCGCGGCCTCAGAGCTATCTGGCGGGAGGGCTATGAGTATGCGAAGGCCGGAGTGATGCTGGGGGAGATCTGCGGCTCAGAGCAGCAGCTGAACCTCTTTGATGAGTCACCGCCGCGCCCTGGAAGCGATAAGTTGATGGCTGTGATGGATAAGCTGAACAGCTACCAGCGCGGCACGCTGTTTATTGCCGGTCAGGGTGTCAATCCGGCCTACCAGATGAAGCGGGAAATGTTATCTCCGCGCTATCTGACGCGCTGGGAAGAGCTACCCATCGTAAAGATGAAGTAATTTGAGATAAGTACGTCATTATCAGCAATTTAACTTAAGTGTAATTATAGAGTAATCAGTGCCACTACTTTTAGTAGTTGAGCTGATCACTTCTTGATCGCTTCTTAGAGTGTGCCTACAATCAGAAAAAACCGAAAACGCATAAAGTAATGAAATGCGTTAACTTTTTCTGGCTTGGAGTTGTACGGATATGACTGACACAGCAAACTTTGCTTTTGTTTTAATGACACTTTTCTTTGCAGTACTGGCGCTGGCAACTGTCGCTACCTTGTGCGGATTGCCTGCGATGTTGCGTGCATTTGACGCCTACATAGCAAAATCGAACACCTTAAACTGATCCTCCGATACATCCCGCTTTAAATTTATGCTTATCTGATGACCTGCTGGATGCACTTAAAGCCAGCAGGTATCAGTTTTATCTGTCAAATTAAGGTTAACATTAAATTTAAATAAATTTTAGAATGTAATAAACTCCAGCGTGGAATTAACCACTGGAATATTACACATGACCGGCACTACTAAATCCCTCAATCTGAGCCAGCCGTTTCTTGTCAGCGCTTTAATCGCTGAAATCGCAAAACAATCACCTCATGCCAAAGTGAATAAGGCACAGTTCGCTGCCATTGTGGATGCGGCTAACCGTGTAGTTATTGCCTTCAATCGTGATAGCGGTGATGCCTGATGACTGAACGTTTTTACATGATCTGCACCAGGGATACGGTAGGCAGTAATGCCTCTTTCTGGTGCCAGAATGGTCACGGCTACAACACCAATATCGCAAAAGCACATGTCTATACCCTGGCAGAAGCACAGAGCTGCTGGAATACAGGCCGGATTATCGATCAACCCGTTTGCGCTGACAGCGTGGATGCGCTGGCCGTCGTTCACGTTGACCACCAGCACGTACCCGGTGAGTCGGTTATTACTCCTGATTGCAGTAGATACGTTGCTTTTCAGAAAGGGCGCTGGGATGGCAATGATCTGTACTGGCTCCGAAACGGCGGCCTGCCGACGACCGACTTCACGCAAGCGACCATTTTCGATAGACCGGGCGATACGGCCGAGCTGGTTTGGCTACCGTTCGCCACGGCCGACGCAGTAAAGCGCCGCACGTTCCCGATCGCCATGCTGGATCATCGCCGCATGGTGCAGGGTGCTGGCCTGCGAGTACCGGCGCATATCAGTCGCGCCCGCCGCCGCAAGCCAGGCACTGGAAAGACGCGCCTCAACTGCCCGGACTGTGGGCGCATTCACTGGCAACTCAATCCGTATGTCTTTGAAGGCTGCGCTGACTGGCAGTGTGCGGGAGCGCGTACGCATGGATAAGGCCGTATTAGACATGTGCTGTGGCCCGCGCATGATGTGGTTCGATAAAGCCGATCCCCGCGTGCTGTATTCTGATATCCGGGAAGAGACTCACCAGCTGCCCGACAGGGAGCTGGTTATCAGCCCGGACGTGATTGCCGACTTCCGATCTTTACCGTTCCCGGATAACTCATTTTATGTGATTGCCTTCGACCCGCCGCACCTGGAGCGGGCAGGCGAAAAGGGCTGGCAACGCCTTAAATATGGAGTGCTCAATCGCGGAACCTGGCGCAACGATCTGCGCGCCGGATTTGCTGAGGCCTTCCGCGTGCTGCGTCCGAACGGCCTGCTGATTTTTAAATGGAATGAAACGCAGATCCGGGCGCGGGACATTCTGGCACTAACTGATCAGAAACCCCTGTTTGGCCACATCAGCGGGAAGCGTGGTTTAACGCACTGGTTTACCTTCATCAAAGACGGAGAGCAGCAATGAACCTGCGCAAGTTCTTCCGACTCAAAGCGCCCTGCGCGAACTGCCCGTTTCTGAAAGCTGGTGGCATCAAGCTGAATCCCGGACGCCTTGAGGGCATCAAAGCGCACCTGTTGCTAGACGACTACTCATCGTTCTATTGCCATAAAACCACGCATAGATCTGGCGAGGAAGAGGGCGAAGGCGGCGAGATTTATAGCCCGTCCGGGAAAGAAGCGCATTGCGCCGGCGCCGTGGCATTTTTGCTATCCCGCGGCCGTCATAACATAGCTATGCGCCTGGCGTTCATTGAGGGTCATACAACGCCTGCTGACTTTGAGCCAGCAATAAAACTGATCGCCACAGAGAACTGAGGAAGCCGCCATGATCAACGATCGTCTGACTGATAAAGAGCTGGAAATGTTCGCCGCTGAACCGCAGAACAACCTGGCATTTGCGCCAAATCACGCGCTGACGCAGATGATGGCCAGAGAGCTGCTGGCGCTGCGCCGTACCGGTTCGGAGCTGGTGGAAGTGGCAAAGGCAGGGCTGGAGTATATCGACGCGATCCCGGCTGATATCGCTGACGCATTTGACACTATGCCGGGTTTTGACCGTGACTGGGCCGAAGAAACCATAAGTGAGGTGAAATAGCAGGTGCTGATTGGTAAAAAGCGGGAATAGCTATAATTTTTTAGCAATAGCACGCTATGCGCAAAGCGTGCTACTGGTTTAGGTATTAATGTCAGCTAATAATTAACTTAAATATTCCATAAGATTCATTATTACACGTTTTTGGAGAGAAAGATTTGTATATGTCAGCTGAGCAAAGTGTTTAATTGCGCGATCAAAATCCCTATCGATATTTGCTGGAGTGCAAATAACGTCAGCTCCATTTGAACGAACTACGGGAGAGGCGACAGAATAATCTTCGCTATCTCTATAAAAAAGCGCATTGCCGTCTAAAGATAATACAAAGTTATGTCTAAACTTATGGGGTATAGAATTTTGGTTATAGTAATCATCGATATCTTTGGCGAGGTCTGATGTATCGCCCTCAATTCTATTGCAAATCAAGAAAGTATAAGCGTGGTTCCAGTTTTGCTCCCTGTCATATATGTCGCCATTGTGACCAGCAGAGCGTAGACTAACTTCAAAACTAACCATTTTGACTTTTGCTAGTTTTACTAAAGCCTCTTTCAACTGCGACTGCTTCAAGTTAGATTTAACCTCTCCTATGCCTTTGATGCAATCAGCTGGAAAGAACTGGTTAAGGTTATCATCCTGAATTAAGGGGGTAAGCTCTTTATCATAAAGTATGATATCACATTGCGTACTTACGCTATTTTTTTGAGATACGATAAAACCTGTTGAAACAGCCGTATAACCCGGAATGAATGCTTTCAGAAAATCAGCAGTCAGATTTTCTCTATATCTTCCAAATTCAGCTGCATGAAACGTTTTTCTTTCGCTGTTAAAATACAGGTCTACTGAGTCATCTGAAAAGATACTCTTGAATCTTTTTGCCTTGTGATTAAGGATTTTATTTATTATATTTGCGCTCATTAGATTTCCTTTCTTGATAAATAATTCATATAGATGATGACTGTATTAATTTATAGTGCAGATTATGCTGGCTAAAGACTCTAAACGTATAAATTAATGAAGGCAATAATAAAAAACCCGCCGAAGCGGGTTTTAAATATTAAGATTAGAGCGTGTTACAGGCTCAGTGCAATGCGCTTGCCATCAGGTAGCGTCACGTCGAGCGCCAGTTCTCCGCCCAGAGCAGCGATGTAGCGTCTTAACGTAGACAGCTTAGGATCGTTATCAACCTTCTCCATTTTTGCCACAGAAGGCTGCTTTACGCCTAACACTTCAGCTAAATGAGTCTGCGAAACAGATAATTCTTCGCGCAGCTTGGCAAGTGTAATTTCCTGACGGATTTCAGCAGCACGCGCCTCGATGCGCGCACGGCTTTCCGGGGAGCGTTTAGCCATCATTTCTTTAAGCGTTGCCATCGTCTTTAGTCTCCGGTGATTCCAGATGCGAAGTGAACTCGGTATCTGCAATTTTAATCATACGTTTGTAGAACAATTTTTCGTCTTCACCCTTTTTGTCTCCGGCACACAGAACAATCGCTTTACGTTCCGGGTCAAAGGCAAAGAAGGCGCGAAATGGGTGCCCGCCTATCTGTACACGCAACTCTTTCATGTTTTTGTACTTAGACGCTTTAATCTGATCTACCTGCGGACGCCCTAATTGAGGGCCGATCTCTTCAAGTATCAGGAAGTATGCTGCAATTTCTTCCTGAACCTCTTCAGTCTGCCCTTCGTACCAAACATCAAACAGCTTTCTTGTGATGACTTCCCATGCCATTAAGCGATCTCCATGTATAACCTGCGAGCTATGTGAAGGTTATAGCCTGCGGGGTATAATAGCAAGCTATTAATAGTGTTTTATTAAAAGAGATTAAATGGTTTTGTTTGTATTGACAATCAAATGTGAGCTCTATAAATTGCACGTCATGGCGCTGCTTTAGCGCCACCGCCCTGGCGGATCCAGGCACTAAGGAAGACTGTTATGAATATCTCTCCAATGACTGCCACCACTGCGCTCCAGCACATGTCTTACACCCTGACCGGCGCAATCAAGCAGAGCCAGCAGCCTGGCTTTATCGCGGCAGAAGCCTACGCGGATATCAAAAATAATTACGAGCTGGTGGCTACCAACTGCACAGACCTGGCGACCGTTGTCTGGCTGCGTAATCACCTCTGCTTTGGCTACAGTGGCGATGAGCACACTTTTGAAGAGATCAACCTGGGCTACCGCGATCACATCGACTTCATCCTCAAATCAGGCTGGCGTCCGGGTACTGCACCGGCGCACAGAATGACGCTCAGCAATATGTTTGAGCTGGACTGGTGGGACCCTCAGCAGATCGTAGTGACTTCACACACTGCGGATACCGTCACCGGTACGGCCACCATGACAGACACGGAAGGCGAATATCAGTTCGCGTTTGAGTGGACCATGATCATGTGTGAAAAGGCCGAGGAGTATAACCTGCCGTTTATGGTGTACATCACGGCAGCACGGTTTAACCTGCCGTATGAGTTCTCTCTGTTTGAATATGACGGAAGCCCGCTTGATGCCCTGACGGCGTTACAGGAAATGGATTGCGCGCAGGGATTCTGTAATGAGTATTTCACCGACATCTATCAACAATATACCCCTGCAGAGGGAGAAATTAACCGAGGCTAATCATGACCGAAAAAGCACGTAATCCACGGGCTTCAAATGCACTTAAAGGAGCCGTTCCCGCGACGGCTCAGATTCAGATGCGCGTCATCCAGGAAGTTAAAAACCGGTACGTTGCGCAGGCGCAGCGGGAAGGGATGAAACTCTCAGAGTGGATACAGCATCACCTTAACGACGTGTGCCAGCTGGCGGACGCCGCAAAGCAACAGGATAAGAACACCAGTGATTAAACAGGAAATCAGGGCGCTGTTTCTGGCACACGGCTTCATAATGGAGCAGCAGCCTGATGGCAGTACCGATTTAAACCCTGCCTGCTACAGCGTCGCTCAGGCGCTTGCAGAGCGGTTTAGCGACATCTATGGTCAACCGGCAGGGAATGTTGAGATTGCCGCTGGTGGTGGCGCAGAGGCACGCACAATGGCGCTGTTTCACGACAAAGCAGCCAGCATCGAGTTTCCGACGTTCATCATGCGCCAGCCGTCGCAAAAGCCCGCGCTGGCCACTAGAAAACATCCGGCGTCCGGGCGTTAATGGACGACCGGCTAAGTAAGTTCGGCTGGCTCTCTTTTGAGGGCTGGCCGGACAGTGAAGTTCACGACTATCTCACCACGAAATGCGGCATCATCCACGCCCGCAAGTTACCGGACGGCAGCTGGACCGGGCTTCTGCGCCTTCTGTATACGCTCAGCGTCTGCATGGGGATCACGCCAACGGATGTGTACCAGTATCGCTGGTGTTTCGAAGACCCGGAAGAGGCGGTGTATCTGTGCAAAAACGCCGTGGAAGTAGACGAGATACCGGAGCGCCGGGAGTCGCTGGTGGGCCACCGGCACACAACCGGGATCCCGCTCTATGTTGAGTTCGACCTGCTGGGCCTGCCAAAGTGGCGTTAACACTTCTTACTGACTGACCACCAGCTATCCGGCTGGTGGCCGGTTATCATTTCAAGCAATTCAGAACGGCAGAAAATGGAAATCAGGATTAAATGCCCGCACTGCGGTTCGGGAAGCGTCAAGAGCAGCAGGGCGGTCTATGAGCAGGGAACATCAAACACGCGCAGCGTCAGCCACACGGGATGGATATCAAATCGGGGATCGGGCGGCAGCAGGCGACAGGGCAAATCAACGCGTCAGTCAGTTGCTGCTTCGCGCAATGCGCCAGCAGGCCGAAAACTGGATGTGCTTATTTTTGTCGCCTCGTTCCTCCTGTCTGCCTGGCTGATACTCGACATACCGGCGACCACAGTACTGGGTTCGGTAATTGCCGGAGCAATCATCGCATCGCTGATAACCGCGCTGGTGGCGTACCTCAACCGGCACAACCGGCGCAGGGCGCGTGAGAACTACAATAGACAGTGGTATTGCAGCAAATGCGGTGACACGTTTTTACGTGACGGTTAAACACAGTAGCTATTCGGATAATCTGGCAAGCTGGCTTATCAAGCCTTGCAAAGTCAGCTTTGCAAAATACAATTAAATCATATAGATATGGTTATTTTTCGTAGTCAATGGCTCCCAAGCCTTGTAAGGTATCCGTACATGTTTAATACAATGGGTCTGTTATGAATCATCAGCCAAACCACCGCGACCGCCAGCTAATTATTGACCTTGAAGAGATTCAAAAAGGCTTATCAGGGGAGGGAGTTCAGGTATCCAAAATTATCGATCACCCTCACATTGAGCAGTATGCTTTTCAGGAAAGGGGTACAAACCTGGCATTCGCAAATGTGATCTGCTCTCTCAACCAAGTTACGGTTGCGCTGCATGATGCAGGTAAAGGCTATATTTTCTTTACACCAACCGAACATCCATTAGCGGCAATGGTAAAAGGAGCACCGATTGCTCCTGAAGTTTGGGAAGAAAATATGCTTTCGCACTCAAACAATGGGCCAGTCCAGGAAGGCTACTATTGGGACTGGATAAACTACTCAGTCGCTTTGACTGAACTCAGAGAAAAGTGGCACGCCAACAGAAATAAATTTGCAGATCAGATCACCCGAAACGCCCTGAAGTCTGCAATTCTTCAGGCAGACAAAATATTGGGCGTAGTAGCCTCACTGCCTGACGTAATCAGCCTCACAAATGCCTGGGAAGATAAATGGCATCCACTGCCGGAAGATGTGCCTGTAGACGATTACCTGTTATGGGATAAAGATTATCTACGCGCACTGGCAATGATTTATCAACTTGCCAGTACCAGGGCCACCAGCCCGCAGGAATAACAGATCCGCTTAAAGCAGGCGTTCCCCGCGCTTGCCTGGCGGTTGCCCTCAGCCGCCAGCATCCCTAGAATGCGCCCTTCTTTACGCTAAACAGACGATTTCTAAACGGACTTATGACACAACAACTCAAATCTATTCAGGCGCTGCGCGGGCTTGCCTGCCTCGCCGTCGTTACCTTTCATTTCCGCTACCAGATACAGGAGCAGTACCCGGCATTAACCAAACTGCTTTCAACCGGCGTTGTTGGTGTGGATCTGTTTTTCATCCTCAGTGGCTTTGTTATTACACTCTCTGTATCGCGCATGGGTACCGGATTTGCTGCAGCAGGCGACTTCCTGAAGCGCCGTGCGCTGCGCCTGCTGCCCGCCTACTTCATTCTGCTGCTGATCAACTTTTTCTTAAGCGGAGGAATGGCGACATTTCACTATGCTGATAAGACGCAGGCGGTGATTAGCGCGGCGACGCTATCTGTTTACCTGCCGCAGCACGCGCCATTTTACGTGGACGACAGCGGGTTTATGGGCGTGCGCTGGACGCTCAACTATGAGTTTTTGTTTTACCTGATGATGGCTGTCTGCTTGCTGGTGCGCGCGCGCTGGGTGGCGCTGGCCGCAATGCTGGGCGCGGTGCTGGTGGCCGTACCGATGGCAGCAGGCCACCAGCCGACGCTGCTGGTGGAAGGTTATGACATGGGCTACGCCTACCTTAACCTGATGACGAACCCGATTATCTGGCAGTTCGCTGCAGGCGTTCTGATTGGTCTGGTTTACCCGCACATGGCGCGCCTGCCTGTTGCCATGCGGGTGCCGTTCCTGCTGGCTGCAATTGCCCTGTTTGTACAGCACATTATCAGCTACCAGCATATAGGGCATGGCATGATGGCATCCGGCACCGTGCTGGCACTGCTGCTGGCCGCTGTGGCGTTCAACGACAGCTGGTTAGGGCGCATCACGCCGCGCTGGCTAGTGTTCCTGGGGGATATTTCTTTCTCTGTATACCTGATCCACATTGTGACCAAAGCCCGGTTAGCAAAGGCGTTCACGGATCAGGGTATGACGTTCTTCGTGTGTAACGTCCTGCTGGCGCTGCTGCTGGGCTGGCTCAGCTACCGTTACATTGAGCCAATCGGGCAGAAGATCGTGCGCCGCCGCAAAGCTGACATACAGCGTCAAGTTAATAATTAAAATTGAATCAGCCCGCTACATGCGGGTTTTTTAAACTTGCAATTTTCACATTTAGCATGATTATTAAGGGTTGCTAAAGTTTCGGTATGAGTAAATAAAATGAGAAAGAAGCATCGTCCGCATGGTAACTCGCTTACTACATTAGAGTCTGATGTATTAAAGCTAAGGGCACTGGAAATGATACTGGTTTTATTTTACATGGAGGATTTAAGAAACAGTATTATTGACTCGCTTAGAGCATCAGACACTATTGATGATGAAGTAAAAACAAAAAAGAAGTGCGATAGAAAAATAGATAAATTTAAAGCGGCAAGGTTAAGGCTTGAGTCAGAAGGGGTTATATCAAAGAAAGAAAGTCAAGAAATTAAAGAATTGATTGACTTTAGGAATACCATTGGGCATAGGATTTATGAGATTACAGCTGATATAGGCCCGTACTCCAATCTATCTTTGTATGTTGGAAAACAAACTAGAGAATCGACCATATATAAGTATGATGCAGTATCTTTCGCACGTAATTTAAGGGAAAAAGTTCTGCACAGCATGGGCTTAAAAGGTTACATTCTGTCACTAGGCCTTGCATCGATAGCATTCTATTCAGCAGAAAAGGTTTATATAAAAGAAATAAAATCCCTAAGAAAAAAAATATACAAAAAGGGGGCGAATCATGAGAGGAAAATTGCAGATCTTAATGAAGAGCTTAAGCGACTGCCGCAGGAAGTTGTTAATTTTGTGGAGCCAGGCCATCCTAATAATTTCTTAGCGAACGGAAATCTAAGCAAGAAAGGAATTGAAGGGATATATAGGCTTTTTGACAATAAGCTTACGCCTTTAGCCACTGCTCATTTACTTAGAATATCCTATCGTGCAGCCTCAAGATGGTATAAGCGATGGAGTTCAGACGAAGGTAGAAGTGCTGGAGTTAGCCTTGAAATATAAAAAAGCCAGCGCAAGGCTGGTAAATCGTATTACAGGGAAGTCTATCTAATATGCAGTCAGTTTCATGACTACCTGCTGATACCGGCTTACAGGGCTGGTGTTAAACGACACCGTTACAGAGGCCACCAGCATGACGATCCCAGCCCACTCACACACCCTTTCTAACGATGCGGCCGCATCGCCTGAAACATTCAACGCCGGCGAATTAACCCTGAACGCCGGCGCAGCATTTTCTCTGCCCATCGCCCCGGCGCCGCTAGTGGTAACTTTCTGCGCAATAGACGGTACCAGAGCGCAGCTTATAGTGAATCAGGGTAGGGTGACGTTTGAGGGTGATCCCGATGCGGCAGCCGAAATGTTTATCGAGGCGATGAAGCAAAAGCACACGGAGCAATGGGTCGCGCAGCAGGCGCAGCTGGAGGAAGCAGAAGCCCGCCTGGCGACGTACTCACACCATAACGGCCTGATGATGCTGTCACAGCGGCTGGTGGACGCAGAGAATGAGAGAGACTCACTGCGAGAAGACATTAACCAGCGCCGGACATAAGTTAACCGGCATGCGGACGGGGCGTAACGTTCACTATAGTTAGTAAGCTCACTTTCCGCATTTGTTTAGGGGCGGACAAAAAAACTAAACTTTGATTTTGTAAGGTGTTGTTATTATTAGATAATTTAACAATAAGTTTAATTGCAAATCACAATGTAACTTAAGTGAATGTTTTATATGTATTTTTTATGTTGATGAATAAACAGTATTGAATGGTATTGATTAAAGGAAAAAAAAGGCTTACTGTCAGATCTACCAGTTGGTCTTCCGCCAAAGAAGTGAACCAACAGGTAAACGCATCCAATAAACCTTATCGGGAGATAGTATCATGGGTTCAAAAATTGATGAACATGATCACCGCATAAAAGAGTTAGAACGTAAAGTAAAGGGAATGCAGCGCCAGATAGAACTGGGAAAAGCGCAGCATGAACAAGTAACGAAATCTCATGACAGGAAGATACGTGACTTGGAAATCCGCTCAGCAGTCCAGTCTGGTCTTCCTCAGAGAAAAGTTGCTGAAATTTACGACCTTTCAACCGGGCGAGTTAGCCAAATCGTTCGCCGGACCGGTTAAAAGCCGCCCAAAAGCCGCCTTCTGAGGCGGCTTTTTTAATATCTATTTTCCGATTATTTCCTTACTTTATTCTTACGATGTCTTCAAGTCGCGTGGTGTATCGAGGTGACAGCATTTCACGCTTCATCTGCCACGCGCTGTCTTGCTCTCCCTGTCCTGCGAAGAATATCTTCCCCTTCCCGGAGCGATTGATAGCATCCAGCGCGGCCATCAGCGCATCTGCGTTTGCCCGCGGCTGCTGCTCACTGAACATGTCAAACTGCGCCACACCAGATTGATAAAAATCACCCAGCATTACGCCAGCTTTGGCGTACCGGTAGCCGTCGCGCCAGATGGCACTCAGCCCGCGTAGCGCAGACTCAATAATGTCCCGTGTGTCGCTGGTGGGGTAGTCGCAAACGCATGAGGCGGTATTCGAATACTGAGGCTCGTTTGCGTGCCTGGCGGTAGCGATCGACACGCTGATATGTCGGCAACGCGAGTTCTGCTCTCTCAGCTTTTCTCCGGCACGGGTGGCATAGAGTGTGACGGCCTGCTTCATGTCCTCCAGCTCAGTGATCTTCTCACCAAATGAGCGTGAGTTGAGGATGTTCTGCTTCGGCGGCGGCGCGTCTTCCAGTGCGATACAGGACTCGCCATTGAGCTCGCGGGTGGTGCGCTCAACGATGACATCAAAGTTTTTCCGAATCATGCTGATGTTGCTGTCCGCCAGCTGCAGAGCCGTGGTGATCCCCAGCTGGTGCATGCGCTTAGTAATGCGAGGGCCAATACCCCAGATATCGCCGACGTCGGTCAGGTGAAGCAGCTTTCGCTGCCGGGTACGGCTGGACAGGTCTACCACGCCCTGTGTCTGCGTCCATTTCTTCGCGGCATGGTTTGCCAGCTTGGCCAGCGTCTTCGTTGGGCCGAAGCCTACGCCGATGATCAGGCCGGTTTCTTGCCGGATGCGCTCACGCATCTGGTGTCCAAACGTCTCAAGTGGGATCAGATTGCTAATGCCGGTGACGTCCAGAAATGACTCGTCGATAGAGTAAACCTCCTGTCCTGCAGCCATTTCACCCAGTATGGCCATCATGCGCGCCGACATATCGCCGTAAAGCTCATAGTTGGAACTGAACACATGCACACCGTTCTGCCTGAAAAAACGCTCATTCAGAAACAGCTGCGCCGCCATCTTGATCCCCAGGCGCTTTGCCTCCGCCGAACGTGCGATCACGCAGCCGTCATTGTTCGAAACGACGACAATCGGTTTACCACGCAGATCGGGCCTGAACACGGTTTCACAGGAGGCATAAAAGTTATTGGCATCGGCCAGCGCAAACATGTTTATTCTCCTGCTGGCCCGTTAAAGCCGATCCCGGCTACATCGGTCAGGGCATAAGCCACTACACCCCACACAGGAAGCGCCTGGCTTACATCGAGCAGCGTTACAGTTTCGTCCGTGTCCAGCGCCTGAAGGGCGGGAACCGGATTAAGCAGCAACCGCCTTAATGTCAGTTCGCCGTCAAATTCAGCAACGATTAGCTGGCCGTGTACCGGCTTCAGGGCGCGATCGATGGCCAGCACGGAGCCTTTGACAATTCCGGCGCCGGCGCAGTCAGTTTCGCTTCGCATGAGATAGGTTGAGTAAGGGGAAAGGGATACCAGATCGCCCAGATTCAGGCGCGTTTCAGTATAGTTCTGGGCGGGGCTCTGAAAGGCCATTGCAATGCTCCATTGTGATCAGCGTGATATAGCTCCTGGTATGAGTATAAGACGCTACAAGCAGCAATGCTCAGATGTGCAAGTCAATGTTCGCTATGAGAAAGGATGTGCCGGTATTGATCTACTGTCGCTTACTCGTAAAGCCTCGCCATTCAAATGTAAACTGTACTCCAATCAAATTTTCGGAAAATTTATGAAAACTCCTGCCCTTAAAGAACTACATCACAAGCGCATAGCATTGTTCTTCGAAAAACTTCGAATCCATCCACCTGTCACAAATCGTCAGGAAGCAGTTTCATTAATAAAACGACTGCTAACAGAGATTGACGACGCTGATGGGCTTGTTCCGGGTGATTTTACAACACGTCTGAATATTCTTGCCATAAATGCAGATTATGGCTGGAAAAACATCGAGTCTGATCCTTGCTATTGGGATGACAATCAGACCAAGACGCACCGTATTTATTTATATAACAGCGGTAGAATTGTTATTGAGCGCGTAAAAGAAGGGGAGGAACGTTTGATTCTGGACAAACCAGGAGCATAAACCCCGATTTGCGTGCATAAAAAAAGCCCCGATTAAGGGGCTTTGGAGAGCAAAGGCTAATGGCAACATCAATCAAGCAACATCCGACTGTTAAATTACCAAACCCTTAGATTTATACAAGGCTTTTTATTGCCAGTCTGGAGCATCGTTACCTACAAATTCTGGCAGGCACTAACGCCTTTTATTCCGCTTTTTGCGGTTCAGCCGCTGGCGCTGCGGCCACCAGCTCCGGCTCAGGCTGTGGGACGTCGGTTTTCGCCTTTGCCAGCAGGATAGTGCGCTGCAGCTGCGCCTTTTCGATGGCCTCTTTCACCATATCAGCATCCAGTCCGACAACCGCAAACCTGTCCAAGCCTTCCATGCGGAAAAGGTTCGTTTCAGGGGCCATTTCCTTCAGGGCTTTCTCATTCTGAACTGTGATGTAGATCAGCTGTGGCTCAGCCTCTGCGCCGTCCGGGATGTACACGTAAGCATGCTGGCCAACGCCCAATGCCTGGAGGAACAGGACGCACACGGCCAGTGGCAATGAGGTATGTACTACACTGACATGCTGCAGCCTGCCGGTAAGGACGCCGTGCAGCTGCGCATTATGTGGCATGTACGGGCTGACCGTCTCCACGCGCCACGCGCCGGTAAGCGAACCTTCCACAAACGCCTCGCCGGTGACGTTCATCGACATCTGACGCATGAGCAGTTGCGCAAAGCTCTTATCCATCGTCGGAGCCAGAGGCAGCGCGCCGGTCTTCTCATTGATGGCGTCTACCGCTTCCTGTCGTTTAGCGGGATCCTCCGGCAATTCCTGGCTGTGCAGCAGCCAGTAGCGCTCATTTTTGTTAGCCCACACAGTGACGCCTTCTACTTCCTGTGGCTCAAAGCCCAGCGCGGCCACCAGCGCAATCTCAAGATTTTCCGGGGCGATTTCGTTCTTCTCATTGACCTCAATGGCCGTGGTCTTGCTGATAATGTATTTAGTCATAATCGTGCCTTATTTGCTGGTGGTCTTAGTGCTGGCGCTGGTACTGGTGGCGGTTTCATTCACCGCTGACTCTTCAACCTGTGCGGGCTCCTGCGAGTCGGCCGCGGTCGTGCTGGTATTGTCTTCGACAGGCGTCGGGTTGGTCTGTACCGGCGTAGTAGACCCAAAGCCGCCATCGCCACGGGCGGTTTCTGACAGCTGATCGACTTCTTTCCAGGTGACTGACTCAACTTTCTCGATCGTTGCCTGCGCGATGACCATGCCAGCCTTCGGCTCGATGAACTGACCGCCTTCATCGGCAATCATGCGCAGTTTGATCTCGCCACGGTAATCGCTGTCGATGATGGCCACGTTGTTCGCCAGGCGCAGGAAGTTGTTCACAGCCAGCCCGGAGCGAGGATAAATCTTCATGCAGTAGCCAGGTTGGATCTCCACGGCCAGTCCGGTCGTGACCCACCACGCACGCGGCTGACGGGTTGCGCCCTGAGTCAGTACGACGTTATTTTTCACGTCCAGCGCGGTGATATCCCACGCTGCAGCGCCGTCCGAACCACGGAACGGCAGTTTGGCGTCTGGTGTGAGACGTTTGATCTTAATTTGAGGCATGGCTTAACTCCGGTGATTTAAAGGTGTAATGGCGGCGCTTACGGACAGAGTTCTCATAGAGAGGGACATCTGTGTACTCCACCAGCCCGCGTGCAATCAGTTTCTTTACGGACTGCAGGAATAGGGAATGGCTTACATCAAACTCCTGGCGTACCTGTCTGGCGGTGATGAACCGGTTCCGATCGAGCAGCATCAGAATGTACTCTTCGGTCTTCCCCATTTTCAGGGGCGTCAGTCTGGCGGCATACGCGGGAGTCACCGCCAGGCTGTACTCGTTATCAATGGATCGCGTAATCAGTCCGTTTTTCAGAAGGTCCAGCAGCGTTCCCCGGATGACGTGCGTTGACGTGTCCGGCAGGGCGCGGGTAAAGCGGCGGCGCGTGGCGATACACTCATCTTTCAACAGCATCAGCACAGCTGAGGCCGTTTCCGGATATCGGGCGCGAAAAACTTTAAGTTTTGGTAAAAGGCGCTTCAATGTTCTGTTATCCTTGCCATTGGTTTATTTCGGATACCTACATCCAGTGGTTAACGTTTGAACCAGAACGAACGGAATAAGGGAGCCAGTAATGGTTCCCTTTTTCTTTAGCCCTGCGTCCACTTCTCGCCCGTATCAACGCACACCACGCCGTGACACACGCGCCCCTGATCCAGCCTGAAGGCCATGCCGCCCAGCTTGCTGCGCCTGCGGCAGAACTGCGCGCCTGACAGATAGGCATGCGGCACGACAGACTCGATCGCGCCTTCCTCGGTACACTGACCGTCCTCAACGTCGGCATAGCCACGCGCAAACTCACTGAGCACTTCGCGCCGGTCTTCAAAGCGAATGATTTCGCCGTGGTCCGGATCGCGGGCGTACTCGATCGCGCCATATTTAACGAGAGATGCGACGGTTTTGGGGTGCCTGAATATTTCCTCGCCCCAGTACTGACCGGTGCAGGAATCGACGTAGGAGCCGCTGGAATAAGTGCCGATAGGGTTAGAGACATCGTGTGCCATTGCCACAGCCACGAAGAAGTTAACGACGTTGCCGGTAACAGACATTATTTCCCCGAAAAGAGCCGTTCCCGGCTGCTTAAGGTGTTGGTTTCCTGCCGGGTGAAAGCGCGGTCCACCAGCCCGACAACTGCGGCAAATTCACTTCTGAAATACTCCAGTAGTTTATTTGCAGCGCGGTCGGTGATGTTTTCCACGTAGTAGCAGGCGCTATATTGGTCGATCCTGGGTTTTTCGAGGGTCAGTAGTGGTGCGGCTTCTGACAGCGTAGACACGCCATATTCCACCAGCGCCACTCCGCCGCGCTCGATGGCGGTAAAGGTCAGCTGGTGGCCGTCAATGGAAAACGTGCGCGTAAGTAAGATTTGTTGTCTGGCCATCGGTATTCGCAGGATGCGGGATGGCCCGAATTGTGGGGGATAAATGATGACGTTACAATTATTATTTCTTTAGATTTTAATAAATCTAATTCTCTATTCTCCGTCAAGTATGCCCGACATTTTTCCTTTCTGACTTTCAGAGCGGCGAAGGTAGCGCATAACGGTTTTTGGATCCTGCCAGGTGCCTTCCTGCATTATCTGAGTAATCGTCGCGTCTCGTTCGGCCATATCCATCGCGGCACCCACGCGGGCGCTATGGCCGGACCATTTGGCGTACCGGCCTTTATTGTCCTGGACCGGCTCTTTTCCCAGCAGATCCCATGCGTCTTTGAAAATCTTCTCGGTCGCCGGTGCTGACATTGGCTTTTCAGAGACGCCAGCCGTGTTGTTGTGGCGGACCGGACCGAAAACCATCGCGTCCGGGTGATGAATCAGCCCGGACAGCTCCAGCCAGTGCATCAGATGACCGGCAGCGGCGCGGCTTAGGTGCTTTATCACGCCCGCGGCCGTCACCATCGTTTTAGTGTGGGACAGGTTGATCACCACATGGCCGCTATCGCTGATATCCAGGTCGCGCACCCGGATACGGCTGAGCTCGGACATACGGCACAGGGTGTTGTATGCCACAAACAGGAACGCCAGATTGCGCTGATCGGTCAGCCGGTCGGAGCGGCCCATGAGGTGCGACAGCAGCTGCAGGTCCGGCAGGCGGAACGGCACAGCCTGGCCGGTGCGTTCACCCTGCAAAACGGCCTCGCGCCGGATGCGCTTCATGGATCGTTTCAGGTCCACGCTTCCCCGGAGGTCCGGCAGGCCGCTTTCCCGGCACAGCATGTTCATCATGGCATAGTGCTTGTCGATCGTGCTCGATGCCAGACCGCTTTCTGCCATTTGCAGAAAGTACTCCCGCGCCAGCTCCGGGTCGATCGGCAGATAGCCCACGTCGCGCTCGTTACACCAGAAGGCCCAGCGCCGGATAACAGATAACAGGTCGCGGAAAGTATTCTCGGAATAAGCGGCCTTATCTGCGATAAATCTGCGCAGATTATTTGCAATGTCTTCCGGCGTTAATTGCGTTAATTCAGCCGGGAGTGCGCCGGTCTTTATTTGAGCCAGATGTTTCATTTTTATATTTCACCCTAAATCAGAGAGACAACGCTACGCAAAATCTACGAAAACCGCAGGGGTGTGATGCGTCAGATTTCACGTAGCGACGCCAGGTGCAGGACCGCTCAGAAAGTAGACACTTTGCCAGCGGCTCCGGCTATCTGATCATTTGATCATCAACCACTGATCAAGCATACATGAAATGAGGGAAACTTTATATAACACTTATTATTTAAAGTTTCCTATTTTGACACTTTTTGACCAGTGACTACCTGCAAGAGTAGCTAAATCGAAAAATTTGCAAATTCGTTACGTTATTGTAGGTGATCGACACCATGCCTTCATATATGATCATTTGGCATGCAATTTAATTGCCTATGGTAACTATTATCGGTTGGGATCATTGTCCCAGGCGCTTTGCAGCTGATACCTGTTACACAATCCTGAACACACAGTTTCGTTAATTGGCGTGTACAGCAGAAATATCTGACAGATGCACATTGCAGACTATTCTTATTATTGCAATTCTAAGGAGAGTTGATTTTACATGGCTACTGATTCTGTCTATATTCGCCTGCATTAAGTCCAGAGAGACTTGTACCGCTCATTAATATTTTTGGAATACAATTATGCCTAACTTCAGCGATGTAGAATTTGAGAAGCGTTATAAACATTTTCTACAGGTACAGACCGAGTGGCTGACTCTCATCACGGACAACCTGATTTTCATTGATAAAAACGCCCTGGGCGAAGAATGCCGCCCGATCGGCTTTATCACTGACAAGAAGACCTTTCAGCGCGCAGAGCATCTGCTGGCAGACTGGCAGAGCTTTGCCGACCTGGCTGAAGAGAAGCGCCAGGCGCGCTCTATCGCGATCACGACGAACCTTTACCTTCCGGTGCCGACCCTGATCATAGAGCCGAAGCACGTTACGATTAACCGCTTCCGTGCAACAGCGACCGCGAACCACACCCGCGAAGATATCCTGAAGCGCTATGAGAAGCAGATCGGCAAGCTGCGCAAGGTTCCGTTCGCTGCCGGTGCCATCATGTCGCTGGAAGATGAAATGAAGGCGTTTGAAGCCGCCGCTCCTGGCGCAATGTACCGCGCCCGCACCAGCAACTACTCTGACATTCAGGTGACTGCGCGCTACACCGACGACAAAAAAGACGAAGGCGAATCGTTCCGTTATGGCGCGCATGGCATGCTCATCTACGGTGAGAACCTGAATAAAGAGCGTGATATCAAGCTGAACGTTAACAGCAATGGCGGTTACACGTCCTCTTACGACGTGATCTCACCAGTAGCATGCTCAGTACTGCCGAATGCCAAGTTGTACACGATGGAAGACGTGGATTACAGCAAGCAGCTGGCCGCGCAGCGTTCCTCTGTGGCCTACACAGTGAACACGCGCCGCGCTCAGTTTGAGAACAGGGCAAAGGCTAAGATTGCGAAGGCAAAAGACGCAGGTGAAGCACGTCTGTTTAAGGCTGAAATAGACGAGAACCGCGACCTGTTGGAAAAGCTGGAAGCATACGACTGGGCGCTGCTGGAGAAGAAGGTAGCAGCAGGCGACACCGAACAGCTGACCATGCCAGAGATCCGCAAGCGCTATGGCGGCGAAGAGCCACGCGCTGGTAAGAACATGCGCAATATGTACAGCCTGCTGCGTGAGCTGGAAAGTAACCTGAAAAATCAGGGCAAATAACAGTCGGTATTCTGCCACCAGCAGGTAAAACAGAAGGGCGCATAAGCGCCCTTTTTTATGCCCGTAAATCAGCCACTTTGACTAATTCTCATTCGTTTACTGACTACAGTGGTTGCCTGCTGGTGGTCAGGCCAGCAGCGCATCCAGTTCCGATAGTTCATCCAGTTTGCTCTGCGTGAAGTCGGCCATATCTTCACTCAGTTCGGCTTCTGCCGGACGGTAGCCGATCAGGAAAATGAAGCAGTAAGTATCCCATCGGTCAGGCGACTTGATATTGAGTTTCTGGCGCATCTGCGGCTTCGGCACCATCATGATTCGCCCCATTTCATCCATGAAGTACGGAATCTTTGAAGCCTGCTCTGCGGTGTGCTGCGAGATATCAATGCGCATCCGGCCCGAACGGATCGCGTCAGCAGCCATGATGTTCGACCAGGCGCGCTGGTTCTTGAATCGCTCTCTCACCTTCTTACTAAAAGGTGGCTGGCCCCAGCGGATGCTGACTGCGTTCACGCCCCGGCGCTCTAGCTGCTTTAGCGTACCTGAACCCACGCCGTCACCATCCACGGCAATGGTGATGCCCGGATAACGCTCCTGGGTGCATTCGTTGGCGATGTAGTCACCGAACGATATCGGGTCCATTGTGCCGGGCATTTCCAGCAGCTTGAACGACACGACGCGGCGCGCATCGCCGTACCCGGATACCTTGCAGATATTGAGGATCGACTTATCGCGCCCGTTACCGACGTCGGCGGTAGCCACCCACCCCCAGCCCTTCTCCAGATACACTTTCCGGCGCGCTGCGCGATCGCACTCGTCACGCCCCAGCAGATATCCGCTGACGTTGCGCGGGAAGCGGCCCAGCACCTTCACCATGTATTCCAGAGAGTCACGCCCGCCGTACTCCACCAGCTTTTCGCGGATGAATTTCAGGGTAACGTGCGGCGCTTCCTCGGAGTTGAGCACAATGGCATTCCAGAAGCCGTTAGGGTTATCCGGGTGTCTGGCTAACGAATGGTGCGAATCATAGAAGTAACCACTGGGGCGTGTAGGCTGCGACATCATCAGCATACGGTTATCTTCTTCTGTCAGCGCACCACGCATGATAGCGATCGCTTTATCAGAGATGCCCGACGCCTCATCGAGAATCAGCAGAATGTGTGCGGCGTGCTCACCAGCCAGCGCTTCCTCGTTACCTAGGCGATAGCCCTTACAGAGCACCTCCCAGATGCCCTTACGCGACTTCTCATAAAACATGGTGTCGGTCAGGGTGAAGTAGTTCTGAAGCCACGGGTGACGTCTGGCGGCGTTCGCCCAGTAGGTTTTGACGTACTTGAATACGCCGGTCTTAACCTGCCCGATTTTGTTGGCCACGATGATTACGCGGGCATCCGGGTACATGATCATGTAGATCAGCAGCATCATGGCCGTCAGGGATGATTTACCCGTACCATGCCCGGACGTGACGGTTGTCTGGCTCCCCGTCTCCTGCACAGAGTTCATGATCTCTTCCTGCTGCCAAGTGGGGATCATGCCAAATAGCTCAACGACGGCCAGCGCCCAGTTATAGCGGTAGCGGATAACCATATCGCGCCAGCGCGGGTCCGTGGTGACGCTCTTTATGCGCTTCTTACCGCTCATCAGGCTTCATCCTCGCCTGGTATGACGTCTATCTCTGGCGGTACATCATCGTCATCATCACCGTACAGCTCCGCCGTGGCCATAAAGTCAAAGTTGCCTGTGAGATTGCCCTCGCCCGTTGTTTCGCCGGCGCGGTTCTCTCCGTCCGCCTGGACGTCACCAAATCCTCCGCCATCAACCAGCGCCGCGACCGCTGCGCGCCGTTCCTCAACAAAGGCCGCGCTGGTGGCCTGCTGTTCACGGAATTTCCGCGCATCCCGGTCCAGCTGATCCTCACTGACCGCCCCGGATTCATCAACTGGCGGCTCAGCATTCTTGAGCTCGTTCTCAAGGCGTCTGGACAGCGACTCTGGCAGCTTAATGCCGTGCCGCTCGATGTACTCGGCCGTCTCAAGTAAATCCCAGTCTTTTTCCTCGCGCAGCTGGTACGCACGGCTGATCACCTCACCGGCGTTATGCGTCAGCGCATGCTTCTCATTGTCGCGCCGGTTCTTATCGGTGCCGCTGGCGATCGCCGCCACCCGCGTAGCGTGGTCATTGACCAGATAACCGACCTCGATCATCAGCTTGGTCATCTTCAGGATGGGGTGCGGCCCGCCGCCGCCCTCGTCATCATCCTTTTTGCCGCCGTTCTTCAGGTTGTCGGCTTCAATCTCAAACAGTTCGACCGCCCGCGCCGTGGTGCGCTTCAGCAGGTCCATGTGTGCCAGCGAGTCAAACAGCACCGTCATGGCGCTGGCTTCCACGCCCTCGCCCAGCACCTCTAACGCTGATTCGTAATCCTCCGGCCGCGGGTAGCCGCGCCGATTGGCCACCAGCTTAGTTTCATGCCCCTCTTCAAACGGTTTGCCCTCTCCGCGGGGCTTCGGGGTGTGCTTCGGGCGCCCGGAATACTGATCACCGGCATTTATGATCTTTTTGGCATGTGAAGCATTGGGCTTTTTCTTCGCGCCTGGCTGCGCTGCTGCGTCAGCGCGTGGTTCCAGCACCCCCTCTAAAGCCGCACTGTGCCTGACTTTGCGCCCGTTTCTGCGGATGATCAGGTCTTCTTTTTTGGTGTGATCATTTTGATGATCAGAAGCGTGATCACTCGAATGATCATGATTGTGATCACCAGCCTGATCACGCATCGCGGCCAGCGCTTTGCCGTTCAGCTCCCGGCGTGCAGTGTTAAACGGCAGACCGTAGTGCTCACAGTACTCTTTGACGGTTATCCCGTTCTGCGCCTTCTGCTCGATGAAGGCTTTTCTGTGGTCATCCCAGTTAACTTTGGACATGGTTTATCGTTCAAAAGAGGCCAATGAACCGGGATGGTATGGAGTCTGTAATTTGCAGTGATCACATTAATGATCATTATCGCAGCTAACGAGCCGTTTTAGTGCCTTACTAATGGACAAAACCGGAATATGTGGTACTTTGATTGCTCGTTCGCAGTATGAAATTAACCACTGGATAATATTAAATGACTAAGAATAAAGCTGTTTTAGTGGCAGTAGACGCAGGCTCTGGCAACATTGCGCTGACTTACGCTGATGAAGTCTCAGGACGCTGGATCACCTCTGTGACCCCCTCACTGATACTGGAGGGCCACCAGCAGTCTTTCGCGGCTGAATCCCAGTCAACATGGCTGACAACGGATGCCAGCGGCAAAGAGCGCGCTTACACCGTCATGAAGAAAGGCTATGACCTGTATGACACCTGTGACCCTAACTATCAGGTCTCACCTGCTCACCGCGTCCTGATTGCCGATGCACTGAACCGTGCTGGCCTCGGTGGCCGTGATGTGATCATTGGTGAAACATTGCCGGTGAACCAGTTTTATAGCGCTATGGGTGTGATTAATGAAGCCCGTATCCGTGAAAAGGTTGCCAGCCTGAAAACGCCTGTCACCAATTACCGCGACGGCAGCGAACCGGCTAACATCATTCACGTCGAAGTATTCCCTGAAGCCGTTCCTGCCATCGTTTCGGCACAGGCTGATAATCCGGAGCTGGCCGACGCTGAGCAGACGCTGGTTGTAGACCTGGGACGCTTCACCTGTGATATCGCTCTCGTTGATAAAGACCTGATGCCTGTGAAGAAGGCCAGCTATGAGCACGGCGTTCAGAAGATGATTGAGCGCGTCCATGCGCTGCTGCCAGAATTTGAAGAAAAGCTGGGTAAATCGTTCGGCGCATCTGATCTCAGCGTCGATAGCGTGGATGCCATCATTCGTCAGGGTTATATCGGTTCCCGTCTGGAAAGCGCTAAATCGAAACGTATTGATATCAGCGAAGTCATCGACCAGGCCGCATCTGAGCTGGCAGAGAAAATCTGGCAAGACGTGCGTGCGCTGCACCGTAATACCCGTGATGTTGACGTCGTGCTGGTTGTTGGTGGCGGCGCTAACTACATCGCAGGCAAGCTGCCAGGACTGACCGATCACACCGCTGACTGGCATGATGTTGTTGTTGTGCCGAATAACCCTGAAATGGCTATAGCGCGTGGCGTCTATCTGGCGCTGCAGGCCTCAGAGGCCGATATTCTGGCGGATATCAATAGTGCGGCGTCTGTCAGCGATATCCGTAGCCGGACCAACGAGAAGGGCTAACTATGGCACAGGTGATTAAATTTACCGGGCTTGAGGAAGGCGGGCTTTTCAGCCGCTCTATGCTCGAAGACTACAACAAGCTGAAGACGAATCCCGCAAAACGCGCCTTTGTGATCAACGTCATTCGATCAGGCTATGCAGTCGAAATGATGGGCCTTGCACCAATCCTCGCGCTGATGGAAGAGACGTATGCTGATACGTTCATGACCATGACCAAGCGTGAGCGGCTGCAGCGCCTGCTTTCGCTAATCAGTGTCACGCTGGGTGAAACCACGCCGCCGACGCCTGGTATGCAGCCGGTACAGGCACCAGTGGCAGAACCAGCAGCCGCTGTCGTTGCAGCGCCACCAGCTGAGAAGGCTCAACCGGCACAGGCCGAGGATAATTCCAGCGAAGCCGCTCAACCAGCACAGGCCGAGAGTCAGCCGGAGGCGGTTAGAGTTACTCATAATGAGGATGACAATTCATCCATGCGCGTTGAAGAAGCACCCAAAGGTGTTGCATCGAGCGCCTTAAAGCTGCCACGCCACAGAGTTTCAGGCTAAGTCGCTCTGCCCCGTTCACATGAGCGGGGCATTTTCCATTCTTCCCCGTCTGCACATATCCATCAATTCCCGCGCCAGCGCGCATATCGACAGCTGTTCCATTTCCTTCTTCTGCAGCACACGCTTTGTAGCGCTTTCCACACACAGCGAGTCGTAATTCAGATCCTTTCTTCCCCTCACCTTGAAAATGTAGCCGTTCATGGCCTCCAGACGATACTGCCGGGGATAGGCGTCGGGATGTACCCGGCATTGTGCGAACGGCGAACGGACAAAGGAGCGCAGGATATTCGAGATAATGCCGGTATTAACCATCAGGTGCGGGTATTCCTCTTCCACCAGCTTAGTGACCTCGGCCACCGTCATATAGTCCTTCCTGCGAATTAACAGATCGGCCACCTCAATACTGCTCACCTTTTGTTCCATAGACTGCTCCGCTTTTAATCACTACAAGCAATTCTAAGGTTTGTATAATCAGCGCAAGGTTGAATGGCGTAAATATCGCCATTATTAGCAGGTATAAATGGGTTTTCAGGACGATTCCACGCATGCAGGATGCAGATCTTTACTGGCTGGTGGCTTTATCTGGAAATGATGACCGCAGTACGGACGGTATGAAATGACACACTCAGTGGCGCAATGCCGTGCCACAAAAAATTAAGTGAACAGCGGTATTTTCATGGTAAACCCGGATATTTTGCTTAGATTTTAAAAATTAACTTAAGAAAATATCCGTTTTTCAGCCCAATAATGGCCCCCAGAGGGGGGCATGGCTTTTCTACTTTTTTCTGGGAGCTGTTTTTGAAAGCTTAGCCAACAGTGCTTCGTTTGCCGCCCTGGCAGAGTTCATCGCTGTAGGCGTTAAAGCACCCATTGTAGGATTTGTTGGTTGCGGGATGCGAGTTTTGTGTGCAGGAGCGCGAGCAAACCACTCATCTGTATAAAATATTTTTACTGTGTTAGCCAAATCAAACTTTGTATCATGCTGGAGCCCAGTGATAGCAAAGTCAGGGTCGGTAGTTGGAATAATGAACTCACCAACAAAGCACTTACTTGTATTGGAGGTTCCATAAGCAACGATGACAGCATGGTTCGTTGGATCGTTAGCCAGCACTAAGGCAGGTCGTAGTTTGGCCGGAACGCCTGGCAAATTATGGTTTTGAAACTTGCACCACACAATTGAGCCAGGCGTGGCCAGTGGGTGATAAGGATTAAAGGTAGTGCTATTTGAACTTTGAGCTGCCATTTTGTCTCCATCAGAACAGTCTATTGATAAAACTCTCCTCCGGAATGTCACTTGCCGCACTGGCGTCGCGAATTATCTGGATTTGAGCTGGCGTTAGCTGCTCATCATCGGGCTGATATGTCGGCAGATAATTATCGGCTAACGTTCTCAGCGCAAGATGCGCAACCTCGGTTTGGCTCAGGCCCAGCCCACTCATCAGCAAGTTCATTGTATCTTCGCTGACTCCTGTAGGTGAGTCCTGACGTTTTAATCTGAACAAAAAGCTATGTACTTGTTTTTCAGTTGAATTTTGCATTGTGTTACTCCGATATCTTTTAGATCAATAAGCGGGCAGCTTGCTCAAAAGGGAAAAGAAATAAAACGCTTTTGAGGCCGTTATCACGCTTAGACAGTCAGACGTTGCGCCAGACTTATATCTTATTGGCAGGTGTTATTGATGCTATTGCTGCATCAAGTACCCTGATGTGAAGAGGTGCCTGCATTGCCATGCGGACACCTCTTATGTGCTGGGAACAACTTATGTCCTCACTATCCAATCCACTCATCATCTCAATTTCAAAATTCATACAATTTCTCACAAGTAAGGTTTCACAGTTCCTATAGGGTTTCTGATTCAGCTTTACAATTATTTAATTCTACGATTTACAGTTCTACGATTTACAGTTCAAAGAATACTAATATTCCACTTGCAATATATCAAAAGTATATCATCTCGTCAATACATTGATATAGATTTGATATACATGCAAAGGATCTAAGACCATCACAATTCATTCACAATTTGTTATCACGTTACAGCGTAACTCTGTGAATCGCTTACACCAGTTTCCAGTCGCTTGCGAGAAGATCCGTTGAGGCTGGCGCCCAGTCGGAGACAGTCAGCTTTTCTGTATCAACGAGCAAAAGCTGGGGCATCTGAGTTACGGCCACATCCTGGCTGCAATCAAAGTAGCGGGCCGGTACACCGTATATATCAGAACCGTTCAATGCTGCGCGTGTCAGCCCTCTGGTGAGGTGCAGATAAACACCCTTCCCCCATGCTGCCCGCGCCACTTTACAGCCCTCTGATAGCCACAGCTGGGCGACGGCCAGTGGTGCTTGCTCCTGCCTGAAATTTAGTTCGCCCTTCTCAATCAGCGCTTCATTGCGCAGAATCAGATCATTCAGCTTAATCAGCGCGGCACAGGCGGCGTGGTTCAACGTTTCACCATAACCGGTCATTGTGAGGCCACTTTTGCTGATAACGGCTGCGTATCCGTCAGTTTTGGTCTCAGACGTCTCTGTAATGGTGTATCCCAGGCGGGCAATGACAGCCAGCAGCGCCATGTAATCACCTGCATAGTCTGCTTCTGCGTCTGCAATCATGGCGATGGTTGAATTTAACTGTTGAGCGGTCATCATTATCAATAGCCTCGTTTCTGCGCTGCCTGTCTCTGTTTTTTCACGTCAGGAATGTTTGTGGCCAGACGACATATTCCCTGCTCGATGTCTTCCTGCAGGGGTGGCCAGTTCTCATTCACCAGCAACGTTCTCACCTGCGGGACCGGAACGGTCGGCGGACGGCGGGCAACCCAGCTGAGACTTCCCATAATTGCGCCCATCAGAGCGATCTTCTTCATGCGTTTTCTCTTCCTGCAGGCGTGCAGAATCCCCGGCAGGCGCCGGTGATCAAAGTTCACCTGGTTAAATCCGGCGTGGGATACGCACGGCGGTAATTTGAAGCCTGCGCCGGCGCGTGGCCGGGTGGCTATAATGGTATTGTGCTGCCCGGATTCGAACCGGCTACCGTCCGTCTGTCCCCATCAGGCCTTACGGCTATTTAATGGAACGGCGGTTGCTTCCGTTAAGCGGCAACACAACGGTAAAAGCACATTGCAGGCGCTCTTACCTGTTGTCCTGTCTCAGCATGCCACCAGTTGCGCGATCAGCCATTTGTGACCGGCAAACAGTCCTGCATTAAGCAGGCAGTGAAACATGACAAACTGCATGGCTCTCATAGTCTTCGTGTAGTTGCTGTCACTCATGCGTTCTGCATCCGGATAAACTGACTGTATGACACTGATGATGCCTGATATGTCAGGTAAAGCGTTAGTGGTGGCCGGTGCCATACCCGGCAAATAACCTCTCAAGTGACTGGTCAACCTGGTTACTGGCGGCTTTAACCCCTGTGTACGCGACTGAGGATGCGGGGGCCAGTCTTGCGATCGCAGCAGCAACTGCGAATGCACCACAACGGAGAGAGCACTGCATTTGACCACCTTACGCCGCGTGTCCCGTAACGTTGCCTTTGCGACCTTACTACTTTGCCGCCAGGGGAAGTTACACAGGGGCAGGCCATATATCCGGCGCAATGCTCTTTCCTGTTGGTGTGACTTATTTGCGGCGCTTCTGCTTCCTGCCGCCTCTTACCGCCTTGATGAATGTCTCGATGGCATAGATGGCCACCAGCGCATAAATCAAAGTGAGAAATGGGTGCTCTGCAGCAAACTCTGATAACGACATATTGCGTCCTTCGTGGAGGAATGCTGTCTCTTCCAGCAGTCAGAACTAAACGCCCAGGCGCTCAACCCGTGATGGCAACAACCTATTCGCTGGCTGGTACATTCTGTGTTGACCGGATAACCAAATAGACGAGAAGGAAATAAAACGCCCAGGCTCCGCACCCACATGTCCCAAATGCCCCACTTTCGGCCACCAGCAGGGATCGCTGGCATATCGTTACTGGCCGGGCTCAATAGGGTTGCTGTGACCGTTTCCCGTTAGCGCGATTGTTCACTGAGGCGGGACTTAAACCCGCTTTGCTTTCGCAGCCCATCGCTGACCGCCCGTGTTAATTCACAGGCAAGGCTTTCGCCCCGTGGATTCCGGATCCACAACTCCTACGGTGTGTTAAAGCGATCACCACAACGGCCGAGAACACTGAGCAACCACGCGCCGGGTGCTCGTTTAAGTCACCCTACAGTGTCCTCGCCGTTATGGGCTGGACTTTCCCAGCAGTCACGGCGTGTTGAGGCCTGCCGATACCCTGCCCCGCCACCAGCCAAATTAGCCAGTAAACAGGGCATCGCCTGGTGTTGACGTGTAGTGCATGGGGGGCTGGTGCCTCCAGCTGTCCGATACGGAACCTACGGACGAGCATAGAACAGGAATTTGCACACCGATAGGTGATTGTTCCGGCCCGCGTGCGCATAGCCGCATTCCCCCATTTGTGAGCGCGCTGACAGAGGTAATCTTTCGCCAAACGCCAGGTAAAACGACAGAAGCACCAGCGCGCTCACAAATGGTGATCCCTTACGAGGATCAGGCGGGAGCATGTTTAAGCCTCATGGGGCGTTCTATGCGCGGGATTAGTCCATCAACCGCGTTCACTGCCATGACAGGAGGGGCTACTTGCCGTTCACCCTACTCATAACACGCCCGGAAAAAGCTAATAACCGGGGGCGGCCCGTTACGAACTGGTGCATGGGGCCGGATTTGAACCGGCGGCGGACTTAACACCTTCTGCGTTCGGCCTCTTCGCTACCCATGCTGAATACTTGCCGGTGCATACCCGGCGCGGACACTTAGGTATCTGGTCAACCTGTCCGCTTGCGTCACGTATGAGGTCAGGAAACCTCGCCAGATTTGCAGTGCGTTTGCCTCGCTTGCTAAAGCGTTTTCCCCGTTTCAGCCGTCAGCACACCCTGATGCACTCAAGGCTGAACCTGAAAAAAAGCCCGGAAACTACCGGGCCAAAAACCCTACTACACACAGCAAAGCCTACTCTGGAATAGACTCTGATTTGTGAAAAAAGAGCGGATTAAACAGACAGTTATGAGTAATCCGCCAAATGCCTATTATGAATATTGCACGGAGCCGTTAAGCCCTTGTCAGCGGGGAGAAATGTACACAATGCAGAGTAATGAAGCAATGAAAATCTAAGAAATTTCTTAGATTTTCAAAGCATCTCAAAAAGGGTTAGCGCCGCTTTATCTTAGGGTTCTTGATGTTCTCGATGTCACCATTCACTTGCGCCCATTTAATGCACCAGCTGTTTATTGCTGCGCGGATCTCATTCACTGATACCTCACTTAGCCCCTTCACTTTCGCCAGTTGGTCAGGCAGTTCGCCACCAGCATCTGCAACAGTCTCATACCCGGCTTTAATCAGTGCGTTAAGGACGCGTGTCGGTATGGCCAGCTCGGAAACAGGCGCAGCTTTGCCGTCCTGAATGCGCTGGTGAAGACGTGGGAAATCCTGCGCCAGGCGCTTCATGATCAGTGTGTGCAGCTCGTCATTGATAGTCGTGTCCCACATAGGTACGAGCTCCGGCAGCAGGCGGAATACAGGGTTTCCCCATATTCCCGGCACCACGTCCATAGCCAGCATCATCGCTGTGCGGATTTGAAAATGAAAATCAGCTGTCTCGATCGAGATATCGCGGATACCGTGGAAAACGCTAAGCCCAAAGTGGAAGTTGTAGATGTAGCAGCCCACGTCGCCGGTGCCGTCCGGCAGCTGAAGCAGGAACTGCCGCACGTCTTCCCGGCCATCGTGGAAATCGACGCGTTCCTTAAGGTGGTTGTAAAGAGCGGTCGTCTTCATCAGATCATTGGCCGTCGCGGCGCGCTGGCGGCGCTCTTCTCCGACAACCTTATCCGCAATGTTGAGTTTACTCTGCAGCTCCTGTCGTTTGCTGCTGTCTTTCTTGCGATCGGCGCGCATCTGCGAAATGGTTTTGTCACGCTCATTCAGATCACGCGCCAGGCGCTCAGGATTTTTACGTCGATACTGGGTGTATTCCTGCGTCATTGTGGCAATGGCCAGCTGCGCGGTTGTAAGGGCTGATCTCACCCCCTCCAGCTGGTTCTCTGCGTTTATTACGCGGTTGTCCGCCTCCAGCACCTGAAGATTAGCCGCCTCGCGTGCCTCTTCGATGGCGTTCTCTGCATCGAGACGGATTTGCGCTACTTCACTCTGCAAAGCGGACTGGGCGCTTAGCTGCTGCTGCGCCTGCTCCAGCGTTTCAAGCATCAGGTTGTACGTGTCAGTTTCATGATTAAGGCGCATGCCAATATCAATCTGGATCTGCTCCAGCGCGTTCGTGCAGTTATCAAGAAGGCGCTGCTCCAGGTCATCGAGCGTCAGGCGTTTGCGGATGGAATTAAGCTGACCGTAAGCGGTGACAAAGGCCTGGTGAAGAACTTCGTCATCGACTTTGCATAAAGGGAGATTTTGCAGCTGTTGGAGTGGAGCGAGAGTAGTCATATTGAGAATCAGATCCGCATGTTATTTGCGGAGAATGATAACTCGAAATTAACCACTGTCTAAGATTTTTCTTAGATTTGATTAAATGATTAGGCTGGGTTGCTGGTAGCGTTGTCTCGGACTCAGCCACCAGCAGAGGATTACAGTAGTTTCAGCGCCGTTACGGCTATGGCGGCGACAGTGACAATCATCAGTACATTCAGCAGTACTGACGGCACTTTAATCTCGCCGGTCTCATACTCTGCCTGCGTCATCCTGCCCAGGTAGCTGTGTGAGATCAGCACTGCGTTTTCGTCAAAGCTCAGCGTAGCCCGAACGTTCTCCAGCGCCTGGCGAGATATCTGACGTGTGGCCAGCTGCACGACTCCGGATCGCATCTTCCCGTTGTCGCCCATGTAGCAGACCGTATGGTAGTGGTATGGCTTACCCTGCCCCATCAACTGATAACTACCCAGTCGCTGACGCGCATATCGTTAATGCTCAGATCGTGAATCTCAACGCCGCCGTCCGGTCGGGTCAGCATCAGCACATCACAGCCTTCATGCTCCTGCTCCAGCGACACAAAGTAACCCACCTCCCACGCTTCCCGCCGCATCAGCAATTCTGGATCCTCTTTCATTTTCAGCAAGGCGCGGTCATAGCTGCACGTAATGGCACCGATTCCAATTTTGTTCAAACCTTCAATCTGTGCCGTAGTCATGCGTCCGCGTCCCTCTGTTAATGATTTTCTCAAGATGTAACTGATCCCCTTCACGCCGCCGAAATAGTTCAGCTGGCGGTTACTCATGCCGCTGCGCGACATAAGCTCCTGTTTCGGTACTCTGAAAATGCCGACGTCCATAGCCATGTCGGCAAAAACCGAAAGCCCCCGGCCCAAGCCGTCACGCGTTTTTTTACGGCGCGCATACTGCTCAAAGGTCGGGCATCCGGTAAAAAACTGCGCGTCAAAAAGCACTTATTCGCTCCAGAAAACGTCATTCTCATGCGCTGGCATTACTTCGCCTGCTTTGAGAACTGCGTATTGCTCTATCACGCTGATCGTCTCTTCAGGTGAAAATGATAAAAGAACGTAATACCCCTGCGCTTTCAGGCGACGCAACCACGTCAGCTGATACTCAGAAGGCATATTCTTACCGTGTTTCTGCTCTACCCGCATTCCGTGATAGATGCCTGCCGGTATTTCCAGGGACATATCCGGAACGCCCCGCTTTGCGCCTTCAGCCTCGATCGCTGCGGCGGTCGCCTTTAAGCGAAATCCTCCGTTTGGTACGGCATACAGATGGTCATAAATAACCCTGTTGTGACGGTAAAAATGGTCAAAGATTCGAACCTGATCGTAATGCTCTTGCTTGCCTTTGCGCAGATCGGGATTTTTGACGAGAGCGGCCAGCGCTTTTGCGTGAACCGATATTTCAATAACTGCCGCTAACCAGGCAGAGGCTTTGCCGGATTTTACCGACGCTCCGCCAGCAGATTTAACAGCTGCTTTGGTGCGGGTTTTTTGGTTTTTTTTATAGGAGTGCAACCACTCTTCACTGAAGCGCATATCCGAAATTGCCAACCGATGATTAATTAGTCTAAAAAGTGGATCTGCGTTGGGGGGTATTTTTAACGCTGAGACGGGAAAAAACAAGCCTGTAATCTACATCTTTGAAAGATAGTTATTACAGGCAGTTATCATTTTACTGATGGGCCATCCACATGAACGCCAGGCTATAAATAATACCGAGCGTACTGAAGCAAAGCACGAAGAACCTGCCGATCACATTAGAAAAAGACGTGGCTTTTGCAGAAACAGCCTTGTTTGAGGTGGCATTAACAAAATCACGCTGCGCTAAATTATTCATGGTATATTCTCTTTGTTTGGTGCAGGGGTGTACGTCGCCAAACTGAACCCCTGCAAAGTGAAAGCCCGGCCTTATGGTCGGGCTTTTTCTTTGTCGCAGCCTTAGCTGCTTAATGCAATCTAAGGGTTTTCTAATTTAACGTCAATTAAAAACACTACTTTTCGTCACTTTTCACCTGCGACAAGGCTTCACCGGCATTTTTGAGCCGATTTAACGCGTCTTGCAGTGCGGAAATCCAGCTGCTTTTATCCAGTTCCCGTACCCGCTTAACTCTCTCCTGTGTATAAGGATTAATCACCCAAACCCATGCTTCATGATCCTGGCGATTGCGCATCGTAAATACCCCGGTTGGGGGGTAAAAATTCAGCTCAGCACCATTGGCATAGGCATAGGCTTCCAGTTCCTCCAGCTTAAGGTACTTGTTCTCTCGCGGCACGGTGTCTCCTAAAATCTTCTTTTCTCTATGGATTCATCATAGCTGACGTACATGTAAGGTTCAGTATCATCCGCCGAAGGCATCACGGGAAGCAGATGTACCGCGCTGAATACGGCATCGTTTTCGGTACGGTCGTCAGCGTACAGGTGCGCAGCTATGACCGTAAGAGCGGGACGTGAAAGCGAGTATATTTCAGCTACATCGCTTTCGACTACCTGCCCAAATTTAGTAGTAGCATGTTCCAGCAATAACGTTTTGACGGCTGGCCACCACGGACCAAATGCCCGGTAAGCAAACCTCGCACTGCTGACGCGTTTTACTAAATTTTCCAGATAGTTTACTAAAAACGCCTCTTCGGTTCGCCCGTCCAGCGCCAGCGGTAGCAGGCTCTCGATGTAGGTTTCGGTTGGCTTGATGGTATCAATGAGTGTCGTCATATTTGACGGCCCTTGCGGGCCGCTCCTGAATTATGCGTTTACGATATCGGCGCGCAGCGCATCGAGATCGTGAGAGGAAGGGATTAGCCATGCGGCCTGTGTGAACTCATTACCGGCGACAGGATCCTCTTCGAAGTTCCAGAATTTTGCGCCGTACTTCTCTTTGATCAGGTCACGCACCTGCTTACGCTTCAGTACCGGCTTATCGCTGGTATCCATCAGGACATAAGCGCCACCTGCTGGGAAGTCGATTTTAAAGGTACGGTTTCGCCACTTACGCGAAGCAACCAGCTCCAGCTCGTTTTTCATGACCTGGAAGCCATCGGACTGCTTCTGTACCTGAATGGTGCGTACTGTCGTTGCCGCGGCCGCTGCGAGTCTGCTGGCCTCTTCACGGCGGGCCTTCACAACGTCTGGCGACAGCTTGCCGGTTATCAGCGCTTTGTAGTCATCCCACGTCATCGCGTACTCCCGGTATTCGCCCTTCTCCATCCGCTCCAGCCACGCATAAACCATCGTCAGCTGCTGCTTGATAGCGTTGGATGATGCGAATGTTTCCGCACTAATTCCGGCATCATCGAGCGCGCCCAGTGTTGCGCCGGCGCGTAGATAAATTGCAGCCGGTGACTCTGTAACGGTCGCAGCCCGGTCAACGTCACTGAAAGCGTCAAACTTCGACTTTACAAGCAGCACAGCAATACCGGCCTGGCTGTCGCTCTCGCTCATCTGGCGGAATTGCTGCAGCGCGGCGGCGGCATACTGCTCTGTCAGTGATCTGACAGCCTGTACCTTGCCGTCTGCCATCTCGTTACGCAGCTGATCGAACATACCTTCGTACTCATGACGGTTAGAGAAGCCCTCCATGCCGTTACGGAACTGGCGAAGACTGATAACGTTGCTCCAGTAGTAACGGTCCTGCGCCGAACCCAGGAAGGCGGCATGTGCCTCTTCATCATTCGCGCCGGTCACTGTCCGCTTTTTAGAGTCGTTCGCTTCGAAGTCGGCCACCAGCCGTTTGAAGACTTTAACCACGTCCGCCATGCCCGCCTGCTTCCCGTAAGCCTGCAATGCGGTATCGTAATTACGGCCAAACATTGCCTTAAAGAAGCCCTGCGCGCTGTAGATGTTGTTATCGACGCTGTACTGGTAAAGCTCACGCTTCAGCTGTTCGTCGCTATGGTCAGGGTACAGCCACATTTCTGCCGATCGTTCTTCGCTGGAGCTGATCGCGCCGCCGCCCAGGTAAGCCAGTTTCAGCCTGCCATCATTGTCGCGGTACAGCCACCCGTCTGTGCGCACGTTCAGGACGCCCGCGTGAATGGCAGCGTAAAAGTCAGCGCGGCTCAGCGTGTCCACCAGCTCTGCCGGTTCAATGCCCCGTGCAGCCTTCTGAAGTGCTTTAGCCTGGTCAGTGGTGATATCCACGCGATCGCCCACCAGCGCGGACGGCATTTCTGCAAAACCACCGATGTTCGGCCCGGTATAACTGCGCAGCGGCTTATGGATCAGCTCAACCTCAACCGTATTTTTCTCCGGGAAGAATTTACGGATCTGGAATACGCCCTTTTCCTGACGGTCATCGTTCATCCAGATTTCATAGCACGCGCCAATCCGTACCAGCTGGCCGTCCGGCAGCTTCATGTACTGCTCCGGGGCGCGCAGCACGTCCGGATCGACTTCCAGCGCGCCGGACTTAATTGCACGTTCCACTTCCCCGCGGGAGCGTTTGATAGTGCTGGCCGCGCTTTTGGAGCGCGTCAGCGCCTTACGTGCGCCGCCCATCTCCTGCTCCAGCTTCTTTTGATTCGCCAGGCCTGCACGCAGTGCAGCACGCGCCGTTCGACGATCCTGACCGCGCCAGGCATCAGCTGATCGCTTGCCGTCTCTTTCCAGCTCACGGTTATAGGCCGCTTCTGCGTTGGTGACGTCTTCGCGCAGACCATCAATCTCGCTGTTAATCGCATCAAAGGCAGCAGACAGCTTGGTAATGTTCTCTTCCAGCACTTCAACTGGCGTGGCAGCCGCAACACTTGCCTTCAGGTAGATATCCAGCGCGGCAACGGCTTCACGTTCGGCCTGCTGGCGGTCCGCTTCACGCTTCGCTTTCAGCTGTGCATCCACGCGTGCGCGGCGCTCTTCCGGGTTAGCGGCCAGCAGCAGGCTCTGCTCTTCTTTGGACTCCACATCACCGTTTCTGATGCTGGAAACGTCAGATTTCATGACGTCGTTGATCCAGTTTTTCTTGCGCTGCAGCGTCTCCAGGCGGAATTCGTCAAATGACCCTTTGCCACAGTAGTAATGCACGCGCATGGTGTCGCGCTCGGAGCCCACGCGGGCGCCGCGGCCGTTGCGCTGATCGATGCTGGCAGGCGTCCAGGGCAGTGTCAGATGGTGCGTATCGGCGGTGCCTTTGTGCAGGTTAATCCCAACTTCGGCCTTTTTGTTGCAGATGATGATCGGCGTGCGGCCTTCGTTGTAATCAGCGGCAATGCCTTCCATTCCGGCCAGAGAGGCGTCGCTCAGCGCGGCCTGATAATCCTCATAGCGCGCAAGATCCTGATAGTACTTATCCCACGCGCCATCTTTGAAACTGCCGTCCGCCTTTTCCACCGGCTCAATCGGTTTCTTGACGGGCTTCACCTTCACGCCCGACGCTTTGCTGACTGTCGTCGCGTTGATGATGCCGATCTGCTGCTCAGTCAGGCCCAGGGCGCTGGCGATGATGCGGCGCAGCTTGTTGTGCTGGGACTTTTCATCCATGAAAATGATCTGTTTACCGTCTGGCAGGCCTGCCTTCAGGTTTTCAATCAGCGCGGCATACTTCGGTGGTACCGGATGCGAGACGTTTTCCATGCTGATACCGGCAGCGGCGATCGCTTCCAATACCTGCTGCTCCAGCGTATCGCTCACCACCAGCTCCACGACGCCCCCGCGATTCTTCAGCGTGGTCTTGACTACCTTGCTGGTGCGCGTGTCGGTTAGGCCGGTTTCCGCGTCCTCAGCGGTCTCTTCATCATCACCGGCAAGCAGCTGGCCACCAGCCTCACCCGGCAGCGCCCGCGCCACCTGTTTCGCCAGCTCTGTGTCCTCTTCACGGAAGCGGAACGTGATAGCAGAGCGGTACAGGTCCGGATCGATAACCACCTTATCCATGTCGCGGATAACAGAGAAAATGAAATCGTCGTCGTTCTGCACAATGGACATAGTACCGTCGCCATTGTCCTGCAGGGATTCCTTCTGCCCGATACGGCTGGCGCGCTGGCGCAGCTCTTCATAAAGTTCCTTCTGGTCGCGGGTCATCGGCACACCCACGGTTTTCTCGTCGAGGCCTGGGATCTTCACGCTGTCTTTCACATCAGCAGCAGATTTCAGCGTCGTCCAGCGGTGGAAGATGCCGCGCAGACCGTCCAGGTTTTTGAAGCCCACCAGCCCCTGCTTGTCCTCCAATTCGCCTGAAATCTTCTGCACAGTTACGGATTCGGTTTCACCGAACACTCGCACAAAGTCATCCGGCGTCAGAATCCCCATCGCCTTCCATTCATCCAGCGACACGACGTGTGACAGCATGTTAAAGGCGTCAATCGGGGAGTTGACCAGCGGTGTGGCGGTCAGCATAACGACGCCGCGGCCGTTGTACTTCTTCATCATGTACTGGCTTTTCACGGCCATATCGCGGGCAATCTTGGAGACGGACGGATTAGGCAGGTAGGCCAGCTGGCCCGCTTCACGTCCGGCGCTGTGCGAGTTGCGATAGTTATGCCCTTCGTCTGCGATCACGCTGTCAAAGTGCATATCCTCAAAGTAAGGGATCTGGCTCTTTTTCTTTGTGCCGGTATCGGCGGCTTTGTCGCGGAGTTTGTTACGGGACGTGGCGGCGCGGTGCGTGGACTTCATCAGGTCCGTGCGGCCATTCTCAATCTGGTTAAAGACCGCCTGGCTGGAGTTTTCCTCGATTGTCTCTGGGCGCATCGGGATATCGCCAAACTGCTCTTTGGTCATCACCACGGCGCGATAGTTGGAAACCGGGATCATATTCATGCGCTCAAGCACGGTTGCGGCCGCGGACTCTTTCACGACATTACGCATCACCGGCTGGCCGTCTTTGTCCAGTTTCGGCTCGTTGTTCTCGTCGCGCTCCTGGGCCTGCATGATCTGGCCATCTTCGCCGCGCACTTCGTCCAGCCCGACAAACAGGATGTTCTGGAAGGCCTCGGCGCTGTAGAAGCCCTGGGCTTCGTGATACCAGTTCTGGAGGACCGCTTTTGGAACAACGTAGACAGTTCGCTTACTGCGCCCCACCTCGTAGTTATAGGCTTCCAGCGCCAGCGCCGTGGTAGTTTTACCCAGACCTGTGCCAAAGCCCATGATGCCGCGGCCGTCTTCCGACAGGCGCCGGACTTCCGCATTCTGATAGCTCAGAGGAATACGTTTGCCGCTGATCTGCTGCAGCTGCAGCGAGGCAGACGAGTGCTCAAACGGAACGTAGCCGTTAAAGGCGTCGTTGTAGTCGCTGACGACGGTTTCCACGTCCGGGTGCGTGCGCAGCCAGTCGTTGAAATGTGACTCCAGATCGCTGATGCGCTTCAGGTACGCATTGGCATTTACCCCGCGTGGCTTCACGCCATTCAGGTAGTTTTCGAGCTGATTGTAGTAGCCGTCTTTGTAGCTGGCGCGCTTGAACTCGGTCACGCCGCCTTTGCTGGTGACAGAGCGAACCTGGTAGCCAGAGAAAACGCCGTCTTTGCCTGCGTAATTGTCTTCTGCGGTCAGATAACCGTTGTCGTTTTCCAGGTCCTGCGTGTATTTGAAGTCATCAAAGCCCTGCTCGATCAGAAACTCTTTGATCAGGCGGCGGTCCAGCCAGCGGGCATTGAGGTTAACCGTAATGTCTTCGATCGGCGTGTGATTGCGCTTCTCGTTAATGGCTTCCAGCTGGCGGACATAGTTCGCCTTTACCGGGCCATCCGGCGCGTCGTCAATCAGCCCCGCCAGGCGGGTGACTTTGCCGCGCACGTTCCCGCTGGTGGCGCGGGCCAGCGGCATGATGTTGCCGTTGCCATCGAGGGCGATCTCCGGGAAGGTCGCCAGGTGCGCCAGCAGCGCGTCGTCATCCTCCGGCAACTGGCCGGTAAACGCGGTGCGGAAGGCGGCCAGCGCAACCGGAACCATATCAACGTCGCTGAAAAGATGTGATACCACCTGTTCCGGGTTGGTGAAATCAACTGCCACAGCCTCGCTACGGTCGATGGTGCCGTTCAGCAGCGCCGACAGATCGCCTTCACGGCTGACGTTGGCCTGAAAACTCAGCCAGCCCTTTGCGCTGGCGTCAGACAGCCCCACCAGCTTCAGGCCTTTCGGCGTGCCGTACTGGCCCACCTCTTCGCTCACAAGGCGGGCAGCGTCGGCAATGATGCCGCTGGCGTCGCCGCCCAGCATCTGTGTATTCAGCGCGTCATTGATGCGCAGACCGATAATCGAGGCACGCATAACGCGCCAGCGGTGGCCGGGCTTTTGCTGCATGGCGAAACGGATCGCGGCGTGAATGCGATCGTCAAACAGCTGCGGGTATTCCACGCTGGCGGCATACAGGGCGCGGCTGTCCAGCGACAGCATGCCGTTGATGGTGCGCGTTTTTGTCTGCAGGTCGCCAAACGTCGCCGCGCCGAACCGCTCCGCGTCGATCCCGCTCGATGCGGTGGTGGCGTCTTTGATAAAACGAGTGCCGTCATAGGTGTGCCAGACGCCAGCCATGAGGCGCTTATCACCTTCAACCGGCGACTGCCAGACGGCGGCAGGCGTACCCAGCCGATCCCAGTCGATACGGCTATCAAAGCGGCGCGACAGCGCGGCCTTCATTGCCGCATTGGTCAGCTGGCCATCTTTCTTCACCACCAGGATGTTATTGAAGTCAGATCGCTCGGTTTCACCGTGAACAAAGCGACGGCCTTCGGTTTCGAACCACTTGCCCCGGATGAACGTTGGCCATAGCACGCTTGCCGCCTCAAGCGACTGTTCATCGCTATCATGCACCAGCTGCGTCAGCGCTTCGGTATGCTTTCGCAGTACCCACACATCCACCACCGTTGCGGTACCGCTTTCGGCAAACGTGCCGGACGGCATGCGGTGCGCGCCCAGGAACTCCGCCACACGGGAAACGCGATCGCGCAGCTTTTTGTTGTTGCCGCCGCCGTCGATCATGCCGTTCGGCACCACCAGCACCACCAGCCCGCCATACTTCACCTTGTCGATGGTGCGCATCACAAAGTAGTGGCCGACGTTGGTTTCATCGCGGTAAGCGGGGTCGAGCTCGGCAAAGCCAGTGCGCGAGTCGCCAAACGGCACATTGCCTACAGCATGGTCATAACTGTTATCCGGCACGGCTGCCGCCAGCATCTCAAACGCACCTAGGCGAACATCGTCCTCCGGGTGCAGCAGCTGGTTAATGCGTCCGGACGTGTCCGAAATCTCCGCCGACGTCATCATGGCGCCAGCCGGTTTTGTCTCCTGAAAAACGCCAGTACCAGCTGATGGCTCCAGCATGTGACCGCTGGTGATGCCGTAATCGGAAAACAGATCCCAGATACCCTCGGCCATAAACGGCGGCGTGTAGTACTCATACTGACTGCCGCCGCTGCCCTCAAGACCGCCCTCACCACTGTAGCCCGCAAGCACCCGGCGCTGATCGTCGGTCAATTTATTGCCGTCGAAGCCCTGGGGCAGTGAGTTAAGCAGCGCGATCGCATTGTCGTTTGCACTCCGGCGCTCACGCTGCAGGCTCACGCCCTCCCGCTTGGTCACGCCAAACGCTACTACGGTCCGCTGTTTGTGCAGGCGCATGACCAGGCGGATAAGTTCCTCAACCGATCCCGCCTGCTGCACCGCCCTGTTTGCTGGATTTTCCACTGTGTAACTTTCCCTCAGATTGCATAAAGCGAATATGATTTATTGGATTCTAAAGGTTTATTAAATAAGGCGTATAAATTTGACTAATAAAAATAAGGCTTTGTCCGTTTTAAGCGCATTGAGGCAGGCATTCCGGGGAGCGACGACACAGGCACCACAGAGCCTTGCCTGGACCAACGGACAGAATGTGGTCGTCTCACGCTCCGGGCTGGCGGCGATGGCCTACAACGAGGGAAAGGCGGGGGAAATGACTTCCGCTGGTGATAGTCTTTACCTGGGCGCGGAGCTGCCGCTGGACAGGCTGCAGCGCTATGCAATTCTGGAGGAAATGGCGAATAGTCCGACGTGCTCAGCCGCGCTGAATATTCACATCGGCCACGCACTCTCGCCGGATAAAAAAACCGGGCTTGCATTCGCTATCGTGCCGGTCGATCCGTCCGACGAAGAAGGCGCGGCGCGGGCGAAAGAGCTGCAGGACGATCTGGGCGCGATGATTAACCGGCACCTGCCGTCGCTGGCCATGACGATGGCCATTTTCGGCGTCTCCTACGTGCGCCCTTATGCCCGGACCGGGAAAGGGATCACCAGCCTGGAAAACAGCTATTATTCGTTGCCCTACTTCATTCAGGAGTTTTACAAAGGCGATCAGCTGGTGGGATTCGGCGGTGACTACGTGCTGGCACCCGATACCCACACCCGCACACTATCAACCCCGTGGTCTCTGGTTTCGATGAAAAATCCGTACTGGACCCCGACACGCAACGTTCAGCCCGTGACGTCCGGCAATCGTGGTTACTCTCTGCTATCAGAGGAAGAGGACAAGGAGGTTGCGGAGACACAGAACTACGGCACCAGCTTCCTGGCGCATGCCTATGAGCCTTTCCTGAATCTGGTCGGCGCGCTGAATGCGCTGAAGGCAACACGCTACAACGCCGCCAAAATTGACCGCCTTATTGCCCTGACAACCAACTCACTCGATCCGGTGGTCGGTGCGAACTACACCCGCACTGTGTCGCAGACGCTCAAGCGCCACGGCGAAGCACTCCAGAAAAAAGCGGTTAACGGCAACACAATGCCAACCGTTATGAACCATGTGATCCCGGTGATGGGAGAAGGTAAAAACGGCATTACGATCGATACGCAGTCGATACCCGCGGACATTACCGGCATTGAGGACGTGATGTTTCACCTGCGCCAGCTGTGCGCTGCGCTCGGTATCGACTCGACTATGCTGGGCTGGGCCGATCAGATGGCGGGCGGGCTGGGTGAAGGCGGCTGGATTCAGACGGCTATACAGGCGGCACTCCGGGCGCAGTGGCTGCGACAGGGCGCGCAGGAAATGATTTACCGGCTGATCGATATTCACCTGGCATTCAAATACGGCAAAGTTTACCCGGTTAAGGATCGGCCCTATGTAGTTCAGTTCAACTCAATGAACACCGCCATTCAGGAAGAAGAAAACCGGGAATTGGACGCCCGCGCCAACTTCATTACCCTGATGGTGCAGGTCATGGACGCGCTGCAGGCTAACAACAAGCTGGCGGAGAACGACACGTTCATGCGCTACCTGTTCAGCGATCAGCTGAAAATGGACGGCGGCACGCTCGACAAAATGCTGGCGGAGTTTGAGAAGAGCAGGAAGAAGGCGGACGCGCAGGATGAGGAAGGCGGTAATGGCAGCATGATGAATGAATCAGCGCCTGGCGGTTCGGATCCGGAAAGCTGGACGCATGACGAGCTGGTGGCATTTGCCCGTTATGTGACAACACCCGACAACTGACCAGCGTTTAAAAAAACCGCACATCCAGGGGATGTGCGGTTGATAAACGCCTTATCAATGCGATACAGAAGGATGTGAAATAAGAGTGATATTTAGCCGTCCTGTAAATCAATAACCCAGAGAGACTGACAGGCAGCTTATTTTTTCTGCGGCTTTCGGGCGGTGTTTAATAAAACAGACGCATCAGATTCAGCTGCATTTATCTCAGGAAGTGCCGCGCAGTATGGACACGGCATCACCCCTTTGTAACTTCGTTTTGCCACGCTCAGTGCCTGTAACAGTGAATAACAGCTGCCAATAAATGTCCTGCCTTCCTTAGCGGGTAGCCGGGGACAGTCAATCCGGTGCAGCAGTAACCCGCTGTTACCGTGGTCACTGACGTAGAACTTTATGGCGCTGTACATGCCATATCCTTTTGCTGCGTGTAATGGAAGTACCATTCGGAATTGTTGCTATTCGTAATTATCCATAATCCGTGATAGCCGCAGTCGTGTCTATGTAAAATTTATATATCGAACTTTTTCACATTAGCTCGTCTGCGTTAACAAAATTTAGCACTCTAGTTTTAATTTTAAAACATTTTTTAGTGAACTCTATATTTATCCTGTCCTAATCACCATTCGCATTGTTTACAATGTAATCACTTAGTGGCATGTAAATCCCTGAATTTCAATCTTTACATCGGAAAATCTTAGCCAATTCAGTATATCTAATGAGAATTATGCTAGGCTAAAAAAGCCATGTAAAAATGAATTTTACTGCATTGCATTTTATCGCCCTACCTAAACTCATTAAATAAAACAAGAGGTAATTTTACCCTGATCATTAAAATTATTGCTTCCTGTTTAGTTAACACCAAAAATTATTATTAAGGGTTATTATGTTAATGCTTAATAACATCTTAATTGCAGGCAAAAAAAACCGCACTTGAGTAAGCCTTCGTGCGGTTACAGACAGCCACTTTTCAGAAAGCTGCTTTGCGATATTGGATGCAGCTAATTAGGCCAGTCATAAACAAAATGTTGTACAGCAACAGCCTCAACACCTTTTTTAATTTTCACAACCTGCTGCGGACCGGCCTGCTCCCGCGCAATTGCCTGTTTCATCAGTGGAGCAGCAGGCTTAACAGGCTGGCATGCCTGCGTCGCTATCGCCTTCTTTGCTTTGGGCGCAGGCCTCTTTTTAGGTTTCTGACTGAGATTAAGCAGTCGCTCCTTGCGGGAGTCTTTTTCTTCAGGATTCTGGATTTTTAAACATTCTGGGCATCGCTCAGAATTACTGTGATGGCCCAGTGCCACAGTCATTGCCTGTTGCGGGGTGTAGAGCGTGCCGATAAATATCCGGCTTTCAGGCGTTTTTGGGAGAAGTTTACAGCCTTCACGGTGCATCAGAATACCGCTTTCATGGTGAAAGCAGACATAGTATTTCTTAGCCTCTAACATGCTAATTCCTTTATGCAATATTGATCCTGTTTAAACAGGAGAAAGATAATGATATTGATTATTATTATTGGTAGTTGGTCTGCGGGTATGGAGCCTGTAAATTCAGCCTGGCACTAAATTTTACGTACCCGAATGAGAATCCGAGGCGTACAGAGTTAATCAAAGTAAATTAACGGACGCAACCTGAACCGGACCTGATATCTCAGCCATAAGCAAAATCATGACGCTTCAGTGTAGCAGCGAAATAACTCTCCAGTCAGCTGAAATAATGTCGTCAGGAGTAGGATCATAAAAAGACAGTACGCCTGACTCGCTCATGACAATAAACTGCCTCTGACTGTCAGCGTCTGTTTCAGTGAATACATGAACAGGTGTATCGCCCCATTTGGTACGACGACAGATATTACTGTCCGTCTGGCTGATAGCTGTCATGGCGTGGTTGAAACCTGTTTCCGCCTGGGGTGGCGTGTCGGGGATATCAGACATGAAATGCTCCCTGTGCTTTGAGACGCGTCACAACGGGAGGTTCCAATCTCCGGGTGGTGACGTTGACAGGGTTGGAACTACCGGTGCACAAGAAAACCGGCCTACCCGAAGGTAGCCCCACCAACGCCACCATTGATACGCCCGGATTCATCCGGACGTGGTAGCGCCGAAGGCACTATGTGCCAGTTCTTATGCTTTGGCAGGGTTCCAATCCTGACCGCTAAACTCATGCGGCGCGCACACTATAGCCACCATGCTGATAAATTCAATATGTCTTATGTGAAATTATCCACTGGTCATTAGATCCAGATGCGACTGAATAATCGCTAACCTCATAAATTACAACCTTTCTACCATCCCTTCGCGCTGGTGATCGCCTGCGCTGCCGCCGCTTTGCGGGGTATCCCATTGTGATTATGAGGTTTTTATGAACACTCTCCGCACTGTTACGGACCGTTTTTCTCTGATTGATAAAATCCGCCGCTTCACGCCACAGAATGACCGCAATTACCTGCTGCGCTCTGTCCGCGAAACGTTCGCCAGCCCCGAAACCCTGGAGCGAATCCAGCTGGGGGAAATGTTCGGGTATTACGGCCACGGACGCCGTGCCGCCTATTACGCCAAGACCGGGCGGCTCAATCTGCCGGAATTTGCAGTTGTCATGATCGACGGCAAGCCGGTGACGCTGGAAAACGTGCCGTCTAACCGGACGCTTGAGGCCAGCGTGGATGATAACGGTATCGTGACGCACGTTCAGGAGATCCTGGACACCGAGCCTGGCAATATCGTTGACGGCATGAACCGTTCCCGCGCCGGTGGCTGGTCATGGGCGACAGGCGGCGATGACAACGCCATTTCCAAAGTGACCAGCTTTCACGGCTTCGATTATGTGACCAATCCGAACTATATCAGCCAGGATCACCCTGCTCTTCTGCTTGAATCGGCCAGCGAACGCGCTGACGCGATGCACGCGGGCCTGATGGAAAAGGGGTATTCAGAGAACCAAGCGGCTGACATTATCCAGCACTTTGAAACACTGCGCGGCCAAGCGCCAATGATGGAGTCTGCTGATTCTTCGCTGATGGAATCTGCGCTTCACATTGAGCATGGAAAGCGTCTGGAGCTGGAGGAACGTCTGCGAAATGCGCAGCTGATGATTGAGAACGCAGGCACTGTCGCAAAGGCACGCCGCCGAATTATGAAGGATGCGCTGGCTAACATGCCGCTTTTTTTAAGTAAAGCCCAACAGGCGGCACTATGCCGGATGGATACGCCAGAAGACGCGCAGATCGTCGCGGCAATGCTGGAATCAATCGGCACAAGTGCAACGGCAACGCTGCCGATCGGAACCGCCTACCAGCACACATTACCAGAGACGCGCCCGCCAGCCGTGGCCTCAGCACCGCTGCTGTGGATTAACCTAAGATAAGAAGAGGAAAAAGAAATCGTGCCCTGAAAATAGGGGCACGTTTTAGTGATAACTAAAAATTAGGAAAAAACTGAGTGTTGATCCTTTATCGGATCACGTTTATCATCCGGCCTCAAATTCAGTTTAGCGGCTGAATATGAAGACGAAAAAAAATCGCCTGTTAGCGCAGACGATTTTTAAACAACATTGCGTGGTTTAGCGGACCACACCGGCGTTGTGCCGTACAACTTCTTTGGTAGGAAGTTGCTTTTAAACCACTGACTCAGGCATTGCACCTGTTGTCTCGTGGAGGACACCATCTCTTAATTCCCAGTAGCAGGGAGTTAAAGCGTGCCCGTATCCCAAACAGGAAGGAACAAAAAATAATGTCCAACTTGAAGGAACAAAAAGCGTGCCTATAGTAGCTAAAAGCGCCGATCCCGGCAACACTTTTCCCGTACTTCGCTCAAATAACGAGCACAGATCTGTCCGAATTACAGGCTTTGATCTCACCCCTATTATCGAACTTTCCCCCCTCCCAAAGTCAGTTACCCGTGTCTTAAAATTCGCCTGCAATCTGGCCGGTTCCACGTCCGATTTCATCATCGTCAAATCGCTCAGGAATTTGGCCGAAGAAGCCGGTTGCAGTATCTCTACCGTTCAGCGTGCTTATCGTGCTGCAGTCAAGTTGGGGATCCTCAGCTATGAAGAGCAGCGTGACGAGAAAAATCATAGCGTCAGCAAACCCAGTAAATACACGTTTACCAGTAAAGCGCTGTCCTTTGTCCGGGCCAGCCTGGAAGCCCTGAAAGAGGCAAATCTGAAGCCGTCCGGACGCCAGACCATAGTCCGGAGAGTTATCGCTAACGCCTTCTTTAAAAACGATTTTATCCACAACACCCCTAGTCAGAATGAACAGGCTCCCCCTGGTCAATCTGACCAACAAGAATTAAGAGATTCCTCCAGTAAAAGAGAAATACAAAATGGGGAGCCATTAAATTCTGTGATTGAAAAATCGTCAGAACCACAACCGGCCGCGGTGAAAAAATTCGGGATCTACCAGAACACGCAAAAGCAGCTGGCAGCAGCATCGTCAGCAGCACAAAATGAGCGAAGCGCAGAAGAGTATCAGCGTAAAGGTGGCGTACTGCATGAAGCCTACCAAGCGCTTAAGTCCACGTTCAGGGCAAAGCCTGCTGGTGGCAGGATGCCGAAAGGCCGCCGCTACTCTGACCCATTGAGCGGCAGCTTTTCGGCGGGTTTGGATTACTCAGTCATACCTGAAGGCTTTCGAGGCTGTTAATCGGTAACAGTGCCACCAGCGTTCACATAGGCCGTCAGCAGCGCTTCAATCTTGTGCGTTTTCTGACCATAAGGTGAGCCAGTGAGCGAGGCCCAGATATCATTGGTTTTACCGATCGCCGTGCGGATCCGCCCTGCCAGTACGTCTGCATAAGCACCCTGCTCTTTCAGCAGCTGATCGAGTAACCGCTCCTGTGAGGCAGGACTAAAGTCAGGCAGACACAGCTGCTTTTTGTAGGCAGGCCAGTAACGATAAAGCTGCTGATAGCGGCCCGCAGCAGTAGACGCCAGGCTTTTTTGATTGAGCTGTTTTGCAGGGCGATGTGCAAAGGGGTGATCGCTAAAATCGGTGAAGATTTCGCCCTGTTTTTCGCCCAGCCCGGTCACGATGACGTCATAGCCACGCATACGGGTTAACGGATGAGTACTGGTGCCTTCGGAAAAGGCCAACATGTCGCCAAAGGCTTTACGGTTTGGGGATTGGTCCATTATGGTTCCGCTCTCTGTGTTGATGAAGAGACGGACTGTATGGAGTTTGTATTTTGCAGCGGAAAAAAAGCCGCATTTGTTCTCTGGCGGGGTAACTCGCATACGCGCTATCGCAAAAAAATGGATTTGACAAATATTAGTAATTGTCTGACTTTAAGTAATCATTCACAGCATAGCCGGGCTGGTCAAAGGGGCTAAATGCGCATGGATGTTATTAAAATACTAGCCATCAAGAGTTCTCTATCACGGATGCAGAAAAATGAAGTTCATAAATAAAGCATATGAAGATTTAGTTAAAGATCTAATTAGTGACGCCTTTTACTTAGAATCCAGATCAAATATCGGTAAAATCTCTACAATTCGACAATATGCAGAAGTTGTCGTACGAAAATTAGGCGACTTCCCTAAAAACGAAGACGTTACACTCGGTAATTTTAAAGTTATTAAGAAATTAAAGGATGTGAGTTCTGATGATAAATTTTTAATGGGGGCTGTTAGAAAGCTACAGAAATTAGGGAATAAATGCACCCATACAAAAAACCCACAACCTGTTCTTGATACTGATGTAGATTCTGCAATTAAAGCATTATTTAAATTGTACGCAAGCTTGTTTATTTTGTATTTTAAAAAGTATAAATTTGGTTCCAGCAGTGAAGTTGTGTCCGCGTTTTCCATACTCCCTCCAATCATTAGGTTTTTTGTTCTCGACAATCTCTATAACTATAAAAAGGACAATATTTTAGTTATTGATAAGTTATGTTTAGTTCTGCTCAAAGCGTTTGACAAAAAGGACGCATTAAGTTGGCTAAATAAAAGGAAAAGTGAGTTATCTAGCATACTTCCTTACACGGATGAAGCTATTTCCGCTATTGAAGTTGCTTATGGAAAACCGCAAGCGGAGTTAGCTGTTGCTAATGCCCCTGCAAATATGTACATTTGTTGCCTAGAGCGTTTGGAGCAAGTCGCCTTAATGCTAGAGAGTCAAGGATTGCTTTACAATAACTTTGAGCAGGCAAAACCACTCTACTTAGATAAAGGGATTCTTGATAAGAGTAGTACTGAGAATGAAGAATTTAATGACATAATGGAATTTGTTTACTTAGGGCGAAAAGACGAAGTAAATGAAAAGCTTAATAATAAGCATTTATACAGCATTACGGCTTGGAATAAATAGCTCAACTAAAAAGGCGTTCATCGGACAAGCGGTTGAACGCGGCGTTAATGTCTGCTCCTCGCTCAAACAGACGGTCAAATTTAATGATGTGATGCCAGTAAAACTGTCAGCTCAAGTCTGAGCTGACGCATTATGAGCCATTAAAAGTTAGTCCTTTGCCGGCGTGCTCACAGACTCGAACATGGCAAAGTTTAACCCCTTACCTTCGCCAAATTCTTCTTCGATCTCCCCGGATACGGCAGTCAGAACGTCGGTAAGCGTCAGCTCGCCGCCGCCGAACATATCTCCCAGCGCCTGCTGCTGGTGTAACAGCTCGTCGTTGATCTTCTGCGCCATTTTTTTAAACGCGGCCCCGATACGTTTGGCGCTGCGGTTATTTGCCACGATAAACAGCGCCAGTGCCTCGGCCTCTTTGCTGGATTCCTCAAACAGTCCCTGCTGTGCCAGCACTTCCTGTATGGCCTGCCCGCTGTCTTTTGCCTGGCGCACCAGCTTAATAGCATCCTGCAGCGCGGCGATTGCCTGCTGATCAAGACCATCCACCGACTGCACCCCGTCTACCAGCCCGGTGACGGCCTGCCGGTGAACGTCTCCGGACAGCATCTGCATCTGCGCAAACTCGCTGGCCGCCGTATTGAGTGCCGTCAGGATGTTGCGCATTTCAGGATCCGGCTCTTCAGAAACCAGCTTAACCAGGCGTTCATCCTTGTAGGCGCGGGCAAAGATCGCATTCTGCATGCGGTCAATCAGCTGCTTCGTCGGGCGCCCGTCTTCGGTCAGCAAGCCTGCGGTCGCTGTGTCGCCAATCTCTTTCATGAATGCCCGGATAAAACCGTCGTTTGAGCGTGCCAGAAGGTTGCCGTCGTCGGACGGATTGAAGATGGCCATCAGACGCTCATCAAGCATTTCGGCATCTACAAAGGCCTTCTCACTCGCTGCCATTTCCTGTAAATCGGAGAGGTTGGAGTCTTTCGCAAACTGCGCACGGTCAACATCGGTAATGCGCTCACGCACCAGTACCGGCATGTCCATTTGCGCGATATCCGACGCTTTAAGGCCGTAATCTTTTGCGTGCTCAATCAGGTACTGCCTGTACTCGTCGGCCTGTCCCTGCTCATAGGCGCGTGTGATCCCCATCGAGCGGCCATTGCCCGACTCCACCACGTTATCAGCGCCCACGATTGGCGCGCCGTGGCTGCTCATGCCTGAATCAGTCAGCTTCGCCGGTCGGAGGTTATCAGGAGGGGCGCTGGCTCCGGGACCGGATCGGGTGCGCTGGTGGCGGGTGCTGGTGCAGCGCCATAACCCAGCTGGAGCATGATTGCCTCCATCTGGTCATTGAGATCCAGCAGGTCCAGCCCCTTTAAGGTCGGCGCTTTGATAATCAGCTCGTCCAACTGGTCGGCTAAATCCAGCTTTTGCAGTGCGGTTAAGCTCATGCGGCCACCCCATTACGCTGCACGGCCACCAGCAGATCGCTCAGGTGCTGCACGGCGTCATTGACCAGGGACTCGTTTTCATCAAACACGCCCGCGGCCGTCAGTGCTGCAATTGCCTCGCGGACCTGATTACGGCCAGCGCGGATCACGTCCATATCGTCGGTATCGAGCGAGGTCAGCCCCTGGAGATAATCGATCGCTTTCTTCGCTTCGGTATCAGCCTCCGGCACTGGCTCCGGTTGTGGCTCCGGTTGTGGCTCCGGTTGTAGCTGTGGCTCTGGCTCAGCGGTACTCAGTTCCTCCACCAGTGGGATACGCTTGCCAGTGACCATTGCCGCCTCTACTGCCTTCAGGTACTCAGGACTCTGATTAGCCGCCACATAATCCGCCGCCACCCTCATCTGCTCACTGTCATAGCCCTGCGCTTCAGCCCAGGCATTTACAAGATCAGACGCCCAGCCGACGAGATCACCCAGGCGCTTCGCTGCCATCCAGAATGGGTCTGTCGTTTCTCGATCGTCAGTCACGTCAGTCTTTTCCTGCTTTGGCTCACCTGCGGCCAGGGTCTGCAACCTGGCATCAATGGCCTGATTGAAATAATCCAGGTCTTCACCTTCCGGGTATGCAACGCCGATCAGAATTTTACGGGCAACCATGCGCACCTGTTTTGCGTAGGTGTCCTGGTCCTCTGCCGACATTTCAAGGTATTGTGCGGCGTAATCACTCATCTTGGCGGCCACGGCGTCGGCCAGCGCATCAAGGTCCGCATGCGTCGGGATCAGCTTCAGTTCAAAGTCGGCAATCTCTTTATCGGTCAGCGGACGGTCGTAGGAAATAATGCCGTTGCGCGCAACGCCGCTGTACGGCTGGCCCGCTGCTGGCTGATCTGCAACTGAGGTATATTCAGGCGGTACTGCGCCGATACCCACTGGACGGTTTACCAGCGCATAGCGCCAGACGGCTGCAGGTGTGACAGGTTCCGGTTGTGGCTGTGGTTCAGGTTGTGACTGTGGCTGTGGTGCGGGTTCTTTTACAGGTAACTCAGCGCCATTCATCCAGTCGGATTTGAGCTGCTTCCAGGCTGCCATAAAGAGCGATTTATCCCCACGATCCACTCCATAGAACAGCGCAATATCACCATATTTCTCGCCTGCTTCTTCGGTCTGAGAGTTAGTAAAATCTTTATCCAGCTCCTTCTCTGCATAACGCATGAAGTCCTCTGGCCCCTCAACAGACATAAGCAGGCGCCCGTCACGCTCCGCGCCTTCGCCTTTGGTCATTTCAGTGGCACGCGCTGACAGCTTACGTTGCCCAGGCGTTGGCTCTGGCTCTACCGGCGCTGCCGCACCTGCCGCAACGCGATATGACTCCGCCGCGCCGGTGCGGTAGGCTTTCAGCAGTTTGGTAGCCGCTTTACCCATCTCTGCGCCCTGGCTGGATTTGGACGGCATTTCAAACGTGGTCCCGTCGGCTTCGGTGATGATCACCTTGCCTTTAAGCTCTCCGTCCTGGTCATAACTGTGATAGCGGACCGTCGCGCCGTTGCTCAGCGTTGCCTGTCCGTCCATGTTCAGGCGCGCTTTAACCTGAATAGTGCGATCGCTGAAAGTGTCCGTGCTCTCAGGCTCACTGGCTTTCGCCTGCTGCAGCGCCGCCAGCTGTCCGGTAAGGTCGTCATTAATCTGGCGCTGTGCCGCGACTTTGCCGCGCAGCGTCTGCTCATTATCCTGCTGCATCTGCACGCGCGCGGTTTGTGCATCCACCACCTCCAGCAGTGCAGACTGCTGCTCCGCCAGCTTGTCCGTTTCGGCTTGCGTGGTTTCCACTTCGGCGCGCAGCTTCGTCTGTGCGTCCTTCTGCTTTGTGAATTTGCCGCTGTTCTTCTCGATCAGGTTAGAAAGCGCCTGCGTAACCTGCTGCAGCGATACATCCCGTCCGCCGATTGGAGCCACAATGTGCGTCACATCGCGCCTGTTGATCAGGAACTGAAACGCCACCAGCGTATCCTGATTGCGGATTTTGCCGTTGTCAGCGGTCGGAGAGTGGAACACCAGCGACACGCTTTGCCCGTCTGATAATGGGATCAGCGCACTCATAACCGGTATGCTGGCCACACGGCGCACTTTACCAATCACCGCGCCGCCCACGGTTTTCTGCCCGGTTGTATCCGCGCCTGCGTCGTCTGTTCCGGCGCTGATACTGGTCCCATTCAGTCCACGGTTTAAGGCCTTCACAAAGGCGCGCATGGTTTGCGCCAGCCGCATACGCTCGGTGCTGATCGCTTCGAACATCGCACCCGGTACCAGGCTTTCATTTCCCAGATAGGTATGATCGATATCGTCGATCGTGACGCTTTCCAGCATCATATCCGCGCTGCTGCCAGTCATCAGGCCGTCATAAACAGCCTGCGCCAGCATTGCGCCCGGTGTGTGGCTCTGGAGGTCCAGCACCATGCGGTTGCTTAAAATCTCATTCATCATGCTGCCTCTTCCAGTTGGGCGATTTGCTCTTTCAGCTGACGGGTGATCGCCTGCTCCTGATTAAGCTCGGTCTGTAAGCTGTCCGCGTTTTTTTGTGCCGCGTCGGCAGCCCGCGTCAGCTGGTCCGCTTTAGCCTGGGTTTCCGCGATCCCCGCTTTGTACGCGTCACGCTGCTGTCGCACTTCTGCCAGCATCTGCACTGACGATTTCACGCCGCGCTTTGGCTGCGGTGAGTCGTCCTTGCTGGCAGCGGCGCGTGCCATCTTGCGCGCCAGCGCCTTCTGAAATGCCGTCGAGCCTTTCTTAAATAGCGCGGCCAGCTGGCGGCCCAGGTCGGGGATCGTGGTGACGTGGGTAAACGGCACATTTTTGCCGTTCAGCTTCAGGCCGGAAATGTCGCCGCTGTCGTTGACCTGCACGGTCATAACCTGCTCGTCCATGCCGGTGAGGCTGAAGGTTTTAGTGAGAACGCCATCCTTTTTCCGGGCTGCGCCGGCGGCGGTGATTTTGGCTATTTCAAAGCCGCTGGTGGCGATCGCCTTTTTCAGCTTCGCCAGGCCCTTCTCGTTGAGCTCGTCAAAGCTCAGCAGGACGTAGGTTTTAGGATTCGACACGGTATTCCCCCTGCTCTGACTGGCTCAGCTGGTAGGTTCTGGTGACGGTATCCTGCAGCGGGAAGATGCGATAAAGCGGGTTCAGGCGGCTGTTACCGTGGGTAACGCGTATTGTCAGTGACCACTCGCCCGGTTCCAGATAGCGCGTGTCGATCAGCAAAAACTCTTCGCTCACGCCTTTTGGTGAGAGATCCAGCGTGCGCTGTTTGCCAGAAATGACCACTGTCGGATCATTACTGTCGCGCAGCCAGTACTCAATTTTGGCTCCCGCGAGTTTACCCACGCAGGCAATGTTCAGGCGGACCGGGAACGCCAGTGCGTTGCCGCGCACGGTAGCCGTACCACATCCCAGCAAGGACACTTTTTTACGGGCAAAGGCGCAGCGATCGACAACCATCGCCGCCGCCATCGCTGTGATAAACAGGTTCTGGTAATCAATCATGGGCCGGAGCCTCCTTTTGACCCAAATACGCCGTTTATTGCCGCAATGAGTCGTTCTTTAAACACGGTTGAGAGTTCACGCCAGTTGTTGCTTGCAACCAACACGGCGAGGTAAATCACGATTTCGTCCAGTCCCTGCTGGCGGGCAAAGAAATAGGCTGTGAGGCCCGTAATCAGCGCCAGCACAAGCTCGGTGGTAAAGTTGAATACTGTCGGTCGGATCCGGTATTCGCGCACTCCCAGCAGGAAAACGCCTGTGCCACTCAGCAAAGACAGGAGAAGCGAAACCGCGAGCATTTTTTCTACATCGGTCACATACCCCCCTTAGCACCTGGTAATCAGGTGGCGAGAGGGTACGGAGTCTGTAATTTAGAGAGGTAAAGAAAAACAGCGCCCGGAGGCGCTGTTTTGATGAGGATTAGAAGACTGCCGGTGGTGCAGGCCAGGCAGATTCTGGCACGCTGCCGATATCTGTTTCTTTCAGCTGCCGGATGTAGTTCATCCACTCCACCAGCTGCTTCTTGTCAGTGTCCGGCAGCATGCCAAGAGCCAGTTCCGCCTGCCAGTCGCTGATGTAGGCCCGCGCTTTTGCCAGTAGGGAATTTCTGGTGCGCTCCGCCATTTCCTGCAGCTCTGCGGCGGTATGCTCATACGCCTGTATTTTACCGTTATGGTAAATCCACCCGCCTGATCTATCCATGCCATCAGGAATATCGGAGGCGTCCACCTCTGCCACCCAGCAGTTGATTGGCCACAGCTTTGAAACATCCATGTCAAAGCTGACAATCCGGCCTGCTTCGTCATAGACAATCTTCATCGTATCTGGCGAAAACCGTGGTTGAGATTCATACCAGTCCTGGCCGCTTTTGCATCGGACGAAAATGATATTCATTTCAGTTAACGACTTTAACTTAGCAGCCAGTTCTAATTCCTCTTCAGATGAGGATTCCGTAACTACCGGAATATCTGGCGTATATACTTCAAAAGGTCCAAAATTTAACATGTTATTCCTTACGCAAAGCCTGCCGTATACCAGCCGCCGTTGATACAGTACTGAACGCATCGCGCAGTCACGACATCTATATATTGATCCTGGTTGTCGTTTCTGGCAGACGTTAAAACGTAGCCACTCTCTTCAGTAATACCCGGTCCGTTCCAGGACCCAGCTTGTTTAAAACCGGCAAATCTGACGCCCGTTACAAATCTTCCAATTATAAAATTATAGAGGTATCCACCCCATAGCGGACCCGATAAATTTCCGTCCGGATGTATAACAACCTGTCCATTACCAGAGCGAAAATAGTTCTGAGCAATAACATCGCCACCTGAACTGATGTTTGCGTTTACAGTTAGGTTGCCACCTATACCCACACTATGGCCCATATTAACGTTGCCAGTAGTGCCGCTAAAACTAAACGGTCTGAGATTGTTATAACCGCCATCGGGATCGTTCTGGTTTGTGACCATCAAGTAATAGTTTGCGCCATCGAACCTGTGGATCATACCGATGCCGCTACCGCCAGGTGGGCGGATACGCAAGCCGTTTGCATCTTCGGTGACAAATCGTCCGTAAGCGTAAATCTGATTAGGACTAAAGCGTGCGGTCAGCGCATTATTCGCATAAAAATCAAGAAGACCATCATTAGGGCAAACAAATCCCGTATCATTATCTCCTATATTGATTGAAGCACTGGAGCTAGCAAAAACTCCTGTACCTTCGTTGCCAATACTTATACGGGTAGATGTAAATAATTTCCCCCTCGCATAAATGGCGTCATCAAAGTGTGCATCTTTATCAACGATTAACTGCCCTATAATATGCGATTTCGCATTAACATTCAGAAGACCGGCAAGAATATTCATGGTTGCCTGACCAGATATGGTTGCATTAGTCGGATCAACCAGAATGCGTGCATCAAAGTCATTCATCTGTGAAACTGATGAGTTGAAGTCAATATATGGGTTCTGTGAAATAAGACTGACCTGTCCTCTAAACTCTGCCGCATTACTAGCTCGTAATATATCGCTAACTTCCAATCCGCCTTTTACCGCTAAGGTTATATAACTGGCCGGAAGAGTTGTATCCACACCACCAATGATGGTCTGTCCGCGAATATAGTTTGGCGCGGTTCCCTGCATAAACAGGTTCCAGCGGCTTAATCCACTGCGTGCTGCCTGACGGCCTTCAAAAGCATAGGCTGTTGCAATACTGGTACTCGTTTTGTCATAAGAACGGAATGAGGATAAAAGCGCGACTGCAGCATTGGTGTTTACAATGCTGCTATTACCCCAAAACTCTACCAGGTCAGCCACAGTCTGCCCGGTGGAACCATCACCTACGGACAGTTCCACTCCGAAGCCAACACCGAGAGTCTTTGCCTCTGCGCCAATGTTTGCATAAGCCATTGCTGCAATCTGCGTCGAACCCGACATATTGCCTTTGCCGGGTGCGGAGTTTCCGATTGTCAGCATACGGCTTGTGCTGTCACTGCCGCCGCCAAGTGCAAGGTGGCCTTTGTCGCTGAAAAGCGCGATATTCTGGTTCCACGTTACACCGTTATTCCGGCTATCCACATCGAGACGCAGGCTGCTACCCTCGCCTCTCAGGCGGAAGCCCGCTGCTTCTGCGTCGCGATCGATAAAGGTGACTGTAGGCGCAAAGCTGTTAACTGTGATCCCCTGAGTGCCGTCACTGCTGCTGCCTGTTACCACCAGCGCGGCATTAGTCAGATCGCCTACTGCGGTTGCGCCTTTTGCCAGCACGTTTACCGGGCCGGTAAAGTCAGCGCCCCTGTTTACCGTAAGGTTGCCGCCGACAACCGCATTGTTCAGGAGATTCATTGTCGAAACATTGGTTTCGCCGGTACCGTCGCCTGACAGGGTGAGCCATGTACTCGTGATTGAGTTACCCCAGGTCACGGCATCGTTGCTGTCCCTAGACTGGCCGAAATACCAGTGCAGCGTGTCATCTGACTTTTTGCCGCGCAGATAGTAGGCTTTGTCTTTGGAGGCTGGCCGCAGTTGTAACGTAGCAACGTCTGAGGTAAAGGATCCCGCACCATCAGAAGTCAAGCCACCACCACCGATGATAGCCAGTCCGCCAGCCCCCTGCAGTGTGGCTAAGCCGTCTCCGCCGTTCAGAGCGAGACGTGCGGTAATGACGCCGGTTGACGAGCGCGCATCTACCACAATTTTTCCGCCACCGTGGGTCATGTTTGTAGTGGTAATGCCACCGAGAATCCTGCCGCTCCAGGCATCACCACTTAATGCCGCAACCCGGCCAACAATCTGCATCACGTCCGTTTCATACGTCGGCGGCTTATCACCCAACTGATCGGTCCGTAAAAACGTCATCGACGGAACTGAAGGTTCAGAACGAATCACTCCAATACGATATCCGGCACTGATTTGAGAGCCAACTTCCAGATTTTTTGAGACTGTCAGTTTTGGCGTATTGATGCTTGATAGCTGGCTGGTGCTGGTAATGTCGTTGTTATCGCCCGCCTTTGCCGCGCCCGCCCTGACCAGATCGGCCAATGTCATGCTGGCGCTGTCCATCACCTTACGCCAGCCGTTTTTGTCCGCGCCAGCTGACAGCCCGGACCACACCCAGGCGCCTGAAACTTTGCCCGCCGAGCGCCAGTACAACATGCCACCCTGTGCAACCAGCAGCTGCAGCAGCGAAGCGTCAGCGTCATACTTTCGGCGCATGTTAAACAGCTGACCGCTCAGCGTCTGCGTGGTTTTACCGAGATCAACCGGGCCATCGTTAAAGGTGCCACTCAGCGTCCAGAAAGCATTCTGTTCCGTCACTGATACGTCGGCCAGCGAGGTGATTTTGCTGTCCAGAACAAGAGACGGCGCGCCTACACCAAATGCACCCACGGCCATGAGCGCACCCGGCGTCATATCCAGCGGGTTTGTCTGCTGATCCGCCTGTGCAGCGGTACCGAGGCCGAGGTGTTTACGCGCCTCCGGCACGTCTGGCAGATCAGCCAGATTTTCACTGGCGACCAGCTGCTTCTCATTGACCAGCTGATCCAGCTCGATGTTTTCCCGGAACATCGCTTTGTCGTGAATATCCGAGCCGTTATTGGCAATGACCATGTTGTTATCGATCATACCTTTGAGGATTTTCAGCCCCTTAAGGTTGGCCGCAATCAGCTCATCATCGCTGGTGTAGATCGAATCCAGCGTAATACCGACCTGCCGGTTGATGCGGTAGTTAGTGACGATCATCGCCTGAGTAACCTGCGTGGTGCCGGTTGGCACCAGTACGCGGCAGAGCTCCAGCTGGTTCGGCTTCAGCGCAACAGAGATATCCTGCGCAAATACGCGTGCGGCCTCAACCGTTGAGGTGATATCAACCTGGTCAGTCTTAACGCCCAGTTTGTAGTTTGCCTCCAGCACAATGCGGGTAGTTTTGCCCGCCATGACTGGCAGTATCAGATCGGCCAGGTGCTGAACGGTGATCTGATGCGCGTTCACATCGATCGAGGCCGCACCCTGCCCGCCTTCTGCCCCTTTCGAAGTAACGACAACATTTAGCCCGGAACCGGCGACCGGCGAGAAGCCGAGGTAAAAGCCGGATCGCACTATGCCTTTCAGTTTTCGGTTCAACGCGGAACTGGTGTAGGTCTCCAGATACTGCATATCGGCCGACAATGGCGCAGTGCCGTAAGCCTTCCCCGCCATAACGCCGATATCGGTAATTTCATTACTGCTCATGTGCGTTACGCCGTTTTCTGTTCGATGGTGACGATAAGGCGGTAGGCCTTACCACGGAATACGGTGTCTTGCTGCAGGCACAGCACGGCAAAGGCGTTGCCGTCAGCGTCTACCAGCGTCAGCGTATTGAGGTCATAGGCTTTGCCTTCCGGAAGAATGGCTTCATCCAGCTGAATGGTGATCGAGATATCTGCGCCGGTGCTGGTGAGAACCAGAGGCGTTTCAGTGAATTTACCGGTCAGGTTGTCGTTACTGAACGTGGAAGGAATATCAGCGATGTTCCAGCCGCCAGCAGCATTACTGCTAACCAGCGTGGACTTGCCCCAGTAGGCTTTCACCATCTGAAATCGGGATCCCTTGCCGATGGAGGATTCGGCTCGACGGATGTAGTAATAATCCAGCAGCTTCGCTTTAAACAGCTTGCTGCTGACAGAGATAGTATCAGCCATAAAAAAGCCTCTCAGAGATAAGAGGCCAGAGGGTATGGAGTTTGTAAAATCCGATGGTCAACTACGCGACAAATTGCTCATAAAAAAGCGTAGAGATCGTGCTGGTGCCATTGCCGTCGTCGGGCAGTGCCAGGACAAACTCCGGCGTCCCATCAAAGGGAAATGCCATTGTCACACTACTGCCGTCCGTACCGGTTGCTGTGACGCCCTGGCTATCGCCCTTCAGAATACCAATGTACTGCACACCATCTTCAGTGAATAATCGGGCGCGACTGTCTGTGCCTGCGCTGGCTATATCAATCGGTGCTGGCGCTGCGTCCGGCCTGGCTCGGTAGTCATTCGTCCAGGCATCAGCGGCAAACATATCATAGCGTTCGCAGCGCCTTACCTGCCGCAGCGGCACTGAGGGAATATCAAACTGCTGCTGTGTGGCCATGTGCAGATTTTTGATCTCAGACTGGAGATCCGCGTATGACAATTTAGCCTGATAGTCGATACCGGCGCTCATGAGCGTGATGCTCTCAGCGTCGGCGCTCAGCTCAAACGAGATAAAGAGCGCTAAGCCGTCAAACACGATGTGAAGCGGTAGCAGCGGCGCAATGATCCGGTCAAACTGTGTCAGCAGCTTCTGTACGGCTAAATCCTGCTCCATATAGCCATACCGCTCATAAAGCTCATTCAGCGCCACCGAGATTTGCGCCCGTGACGTCAGGAAGAACTCGCCATACTTCTCTTCTGCAATCGCCAGACCTTCTTTTGTGGTAAAGAAAGTTCCATAGGGTGCCAGATCCTGATCCACCGGCGCATACAGTTCCTGCCAGCTGACCGGCAGGTTATCGAACTCGCGCCAAAACGTTGAAGTGATCGGCTTATCGGTGCCTTTAAAATGCACTTCGTCCAGGCGCTGCGCCAGCAGCACAGGCCTGCTGGTGTCCGTGGTTTCCGCCACGATGAAGAAGCGGCCATATTCGCTCATGCGCAGCGTCAGATCGTCCTTGTCCATCGTGTAGTAGCTTTTGCGGTTGGTAATACGCTCCAGAATCGGCTCTACCGTGTCCTCAAAAATATTCTGCAGCGCGTTAGCAAACCCCGACCACAACTCAGAGCCTTGCTTTTCCTTTGTGAGACGGTCTTTCACCCAGTTTCTGATCATCGCCGTGCCTTACAGGTAGTTGATATCAAACGTGGAGTTAGCCACATCAAGATAGATAAAATCATTCAGCTGCAGAGCCGTTTTCATATCGTGGGGGGTCAGTTCATAGGAGATAAACAGGTTCAACTCTTCAATTACGCGCCACAGGTCTTTCACCTGCACCTGTGAGAAGTGCTTACCGGCTGCAACGCCGTTCTGATCGCTGTCACCAAACGTTGTGGCATCGCGTCCAAAACGAGCCTCCAGCGCCTCCTGAACGGCTTTCTTAGCGTCTGACAGAATGACGTTCTTCTTCGCCAGTGCGGTTAGTGAGATCGTAAATGGCTCCTCCTGTGTCGGGACGTAGCGGAATTTTTTGTTGATCTCATTCGGAATAGCCTTGATAGCCGTCATGATCATGATCTCAAGCTCAGCCTGTGTGTAGCCCGGTTTATGCCCGCAAAAGAAAATCGTGTTGATATTGCTCAGCGACTTAATGCCGGTTGAAATCTCCTGCTCCTGCTCACCCCAGGCACTGATCCAGGACATACCCGGTACTGCACGATTCAGGAAGTATTTATAGTCACCGCCCCAGACTACCTGCTCGTCATACGCCACGTAGTATTGCGCACGGTTGCGCGTTTCCTCCGTGCTTTCGAAGCCGCTGCCGCCCGTAATTGGCGTCATTGTCACAACCTCGATCTTGCTATTCATATCGGCGATGTTGCCCGCGGGCGTCAGCTTCTGGCCCTGCGTCAGAGTGGTGTCGCCCCGGCTGCACCACACATCCAGATCGACCTTACTACCGGTCTTCGGCATCTTGCCGATCGCACCGTCACCAAAGCGCACGCCCAGCTGCTCAGACGGCTTGTAAACCAGTACGTAATGCTGGCTGGACCCACGGGAGAGACGAAACAGCGGGTTGTTTTCCCATAGCGATTTGTTCTCGTTTTCCGTCACAAACACGTCCATCGAGACGGTTTCCTCTGTTATGTCACGCGGCAGCATTACCGTATAAAACGGCGCTTCGGCGTCGATCGCGGATGACACATTAACGTGTTCCATCTGGCGGACGTCGTTCACCACCACGCTGCCGCCAGCAGGGATGATCACCACGTCGGTTGTGACGTAGGGGAGCTGCGCATTGGACAGAAACTCCGCATAAATTGGCAGCTGAATGACTTCATCCGTTTTGTTGGTGATCTTCACACTGCCCCATGACGGCGTGATTAAATGGCCGAGATAGTTGCGATCTTCAGCTGCGGCCAGGATGCTTGAGCGCTTAGTTGCTGTGGAGATAAACCCCTCCGTCAGGCCGCGCTCAGCAGTAGTCTGTGCAGCGTAGATGATCTGCGCGCCAAACACGGCCATCATCTGAATGAATTGGCTATTGGTGAATTTTCTCCACCAGCTATTGGCCTGCAGCTGGCCATTAAACTTTTCCAGTAATTCCTGAATACTCACAATTTACCCCGGTTAACTTTTGTTCATGGACACGGCCAGCGGGCCGTATGATGTAATAAAGGTGATCTGCCACGTATCAACGTTCTGCGGCGCGCAGCGGATAGCTCGCAGCCCCAGCCCTGGCAGATCGATACGCAACTTTTTAATCAGTGCAGCCTCAATAGCGACTTCGGTTAAATGACCGGTTTCAGAGCCTACTGGCTCATGTTTGTAATCCTGCATGGTGTTACCCCATCCGGGCAGGCCGTAAACACTGCCCTGCGGCGTCCTCAGCCATTCCTCAAGCCGGGCAAGCCAGGCGTCTGACTCCCCGGCTTTCACCACTACCCCGCCCTGATCTACGCGCATCAGGCAGTCAATTTCGTTTTGCATGTGTTAGTCCTGCAGGAGTTCGTTGAGCGCCGGGTCGTTGATGCTCAGGGTTGATGACGTGCGGGGAGCCGGTTGCGCCGTGTTGACCACTTTGTCCGGCGCGGTATCGCTTTTCTTCTTCGTGACGCCCAGTAGTGCCTCCAGCTGGGTACGCATGCCTTTCAGCTCTTTGAGCATGTCCTGATCGTGACTGTTGGTGTCGCCGCTCATCATCGGACGCATGCCGCTGCGCGGGAGATCGGTCACATTCTGGATCTGTGCCGGGTGATTTAGCAGAGGCTGCTGTGCAGGCCTTGTCTGCGCCGCACTGGCGCCGCTCAGGTATGATTTACCGGCGCTGGCCAGCGACTCGGTGCCACTGTCGAGCCAGCCGCCAGCCTTGCTTGTAAGCGGTGCTATGGCGCGGAGGATGCCGGGATCGGTAATGCCTGCCTGGTCCAGCACGCTGCTGATCATGTCGTTGCCGCTGAAGCCACCCAGCGTCTGACTAAATGTGTCACTGATGGCGGGCATGATCGAAGCGCTGACGGCGTTCACTCCGTCCCTTGCACCGCCCAGCATGCGATCAAACAGGCCACTGGACTCCGGTTCGGCGGCGGGTGTCCGGGTGTTGGCCACAGTGATCGGTGCATCAGAGGTTGCAGAGCCCGGACGGGCGCGCACGCTACCGGTTGAGACGTGAGATACAGCAGCGGGACGTGAGCGGCTGGCAATCTTATCGGGCGCCAGCGCGGCCAGCTGGAGGCCCGCGGGAAGAGATTCACCACCAGGCAGGGACAGGCCGCTGGCAGGACGTTTGCGGGACATACCGGCCACGCCCAGGGATTCAGTTGCGCCCTGCACTTTGCCGTCAGCCCACTCATTCAGGGCTTTGACCTGACCCCATGCACCTGCTCCAGCATGTCTGATTTTGTCCGCTGCGCCGTTACAGCTTGATGATGTCCTGCACGGTATTCAGCTTCTTGTAACCAGCTGCTTTAGATGTGCCTTCTGAATAACTTGTCAGCTGATTCGCCAGCGCCCTGAATCCTTCTTCTGGGGTGTTGAACTTAGCGAACCGGGCCTCACCATTACCGTTTTTGGCTTCCAGGCTTGCGCCCTCCTGCCCCACATAATTCAGGTTGCCAAAGTTGTTGTTGCGGAAGGATCGGACCTTCGCATTTGCGCCGCCCACATTGAGATCTGCGCCGATGCTGTTTTGCGCCACGTCGGCATAATCAGCGGCGTTTTTGCCTTGAGTACCTACGCCGTCCTCGCCCCACTCGCCACCCTGCAGCTGTGTACCGAGGCGGTTTATAGCCGTGACTGTTTTTGTGGTGCCATCGGTGATCGCCTTCGTCTGCTCCGCGCTGGTGCCGGTCAGTTTGTCATAGACGCCCGACGCGCTGGTTGAGAAGGCGCTGAACATATCGCCCACTTTGCTCAGCCCGGAATCCAGCCCCTTAGCAATGTCGCTGGTATCAAAGGTCAGTGATTTCGCCACGCCGTTCATACCCAGCGCAGACGCGCCTGACGCCAGCAGCCCGGACGCGCCGGATACCAGCCCGCCCATGTTCAGCACGTTTGCTGCTGTGTACTCGCCCTTCTGTCTGCCGCTGACTGTAGCGCCTTGATTCAGGCCAAAGGCTTTCTGCTGTCCCGCTGTGTCGTTGTAACCTTCGTATGCGTCCATGCCAGCGCCAAGCACGGTCCCAACCAGCGGGATCGCTTTGAGCGCTGTCTTACTGGCGACTTTACCGGCCACTTTCAGCCCGCCTTTTTCCGCGGCCTTCTCCGCTGCGGCTTCTGTGGTTTTTTCAGCGACTTTAAGCCCGCCTTTCTCAGCGCTTTTTTCTGCTGCAGCCTTCCCCGCATCACTGCCCGCCAAGCCGCCAGCGGCGATCGTGGCACCGGCAGCAGCTGTTGTGGCTGCTGCACCGGCAACCGTTACCGCCTTTTTGCCGCCTTTAAGCACGTCCATTGCCTTAGCCAAGAGACTTTTCTTTTTCGGCTTAGGTTTTGGCTTTGATGTATCCGCCTTCCCTTTGCCATCCGGAAGTAGATCACCGGCGACATCTGCGATTTCACCGGCAGCCGACAGTGGCCCGCGTTTACGGCCGCGGCGTTTACGCCTGCCGGGGATCAGCGAATCCATGAATCCGCCCGCCCCTTTCCCGGACGCATGTGACAGCTTTTTAACCTCCTCCCGCACATCAACCAGGGCATCCACAATGCGATCGTCATTGGCGGCGATCACTTTGGTCTGCTCCTGCGTTACCTGAATGGCTTTTGCCTGTTGAGCGGATCTGAAGCCATCAGCCGATTTTGGGCCGATCACTGGTGGCGTTCTGGCTTCGGTTGTCACCGGCGGATGCGTCAACGGTGGCTCAATTTTCAGCGCAGCGTTGCCTTCGGTTTTACCCTGCATGAAGTTTTTCAGCGTCACGACGTTCTTTCCGACTTCGGCGGAAATGTCGTACATGCCTTTACCCATCATCCATAGCGGACCACCAGCAGCAGTTCCAGCAATGTCTGCGCCGGAAGACATACCATCGCTGTTCGTTTCGGTGGCAGATTCCAGCATGCTACTTAGGGAGCGGAAAAATCCCTGCTGCTGTTTTTGCTCAGCGCGGCGCGCATTTTTTTCCTGGGTTGCTGCTGATGCAGCCGCAGAATCAGTCCGTGCTGTAAAGCGACCACTTGAATCACGCCCGCCAGCGCTTACTTGTTTGGTGTCGGTTAAAGACACCTTATCGGCTACATCACTCTGTTTTAGTGCTTTACTTGAGTCCTTTTTAAGCCCGTATCCACCTACAGGAACTAAATTAGCCCTTTTGGCTTTTTTTTGTGCCTTATTACTGACCATTTCAGTGCTTATATTATTGCCCCAATCGGTTAAACGAACTGAATTGGATTTATCCGTCCTGTTTTGGTCTTTAATAAGGCTCTTTTTATTCCTATTTGGTTCCTTGTCAGGATGGGGTGTTTTTCTGGTGTTCTCGCTATTTTCCGGCTGTGCATCATTTTGACCGGCGCTACGACGTGTCAGCGATCGCGTCACAGTCATCCCTGACGCGGCATTGTTTCTGTCGGCGGAGGACGGCTGTTTTGTACCTGTGAGCGCATTGCGAATCAGGGTTAACTGTTTTAACTCTGCTTTGCTCGCTTTCTGAATTGCATCAATGATGCGGGCCTGATCCTGCTGCTTCATCATTCGGACCTGTTATTAGTCTTTCTCATTTGCTCTGTGAGCGTGTTATTCATCTGAATGGCGCGCCATAACGGCAGTGCGTCAACGTCACCGACGGGCTGGCGTGCGGTCAGCGTCAGGTTGTCAATGATGGTTAGCCATCCATTGAGGTGAAAATCGTGGAACAAAAAATCCAGAGCGAAATGGGATAAACAGTTGAGTGGTGTTCATCTGCTTATCCTCCTTTTCGCAAGCTACGGGCGGGAGCAGAAGCCTGACTTCACCCTGTGTGATTTGCATCAGCAAGCCGTGGCGCAGGTTGCGCTGCATCAGCTGGATATGAGCCACTAGCGGCGCGAACTCGAGATCGGGAACCATGCTTTCCAGAATGTCGAAGCGGCGATTTGCGGCCTCTTCAAAATCAGCTGGATCGTCATCCAGCGCGGTGCAAAGTGCGAACTCTGCAATACGCATGCGCATAATGGCGGTTTCATAATCCGGCGCGTCAGCATCCGGCAGACCGGCGCGCATGCGCTCCAGCATTTCCTGCCCGCGCCCGGTCAAAGGCTTGAGCGTCCAATCAGTTGGTACGCCGTTTACCGGGACATTCACGCGCTCAAAGGGCTCGATGGTTAGCAGCTCAACGGTCTCCGCCAGTTCACTCAGATCAAAGTCATAGGTGTGCAGTTCCTGACAGTGCTCACAGCTGTAGTGAAACGCCTCCAGGTTGTCAGCGCGGCTGTTAATCATGATCCACCACAGCGCTGTGCGTCGCTCCTGTGCGGTCCAGTCGCGGCTGTCATTCATCGGACCTTCCTGCAAGGCATTCAGGTATTCCGTAACGCGCCGTTCGTCACCTAACATGTCGGGAGAGCAATATTTCAGGGCGTCTTTGATCACCGGCTGTCGGAAGATGATTTCAGTGGCAGGGCGCGACGCTAGCGGCAGTGGAGGGATGATCACAGTGTTGTCCTTCAGAATTTAATGAGGTTTGATGCGGAAGATTGAACCTGGTTTGTAATTCCCCCTGTTACTCCTTTCAGCAGTCCGTTTGCGAGACTTCCGGCGCTGGTGTACTTCACAAATGTCACCGGAATGGTGGCAAACTCGCCCACGGCATCGCGGGCGCGGGAGATCTCGCCAATCGTGGTGATAAAGCCTTTCATTTCCTCTTCAAGCGAGGTGCGGCCGTCCTGTGAGACACGGTAGATCCGGATGTTGAGCAGGTAGGCTGGCGGCAGATTAAAGGTGCCGTCTCCGTTATGGATCCGCGCACGGCGCTCCTTAAACTTCTGCAGAATTTCGCCATCCTCGTTATCACGAACGGTCATCGAGACAGAGCCCGCCGTGATATGAGTGGGCTTGACGAACTCGTTACCGCCGATCAGTTTGCTTTCGGTCTCAACGTTGCCCGTGCTGTAAGTGATATCTTTCACGTACATGTCCACGCGGGAGAAGCCGTCTATCTCGATGTTCCACTGCCAGCCCTGCGCGTACCGGATGCGCATAGCCAATTCGAGGATGGTTTTCGCGTTGGCCAGCTCAGGCGGCAGACCGGCATATGATGCGCCGGCGCCGCCGCTCATGGTGGCGGAGGCACGGGACAGGATGTTAGAGATCAGATTGCTTCCAGCCTGTTTTGCCGTGCTGGCGGCAAAGCCTTTGATATTCCCGGCCAGACCGTTAAAAAAGCTCATAGCGCCCCCTTACCAGGTGCTCATTGCGGGGATAATTGCCCGGCTGGCGGAGATCTGCATTTCCAGATCGGTTTTACGCTGGTGGAGCGTTGCCTCATCCGGCAGAAACGATGCGTCGAACTTGCCGGCGATGTGCAGGCGGCGCAGGCGCTCGACATTTGGAATAGCGATCAGCACTTCCAGGTAGTCTTCGAGCAGCCCGGTAATGTCTGCCGGTAGCTGTGTCTCTTCGTAATCGCAGTCACGGATATTCCGGAAGTAGAGCAGGGTAAACGGCCATTTCTCGCGGCCAGTCAGCTCAAGCTCAATGGTTGAATCGTAGGGATCGGCATACACCAGTGCGCCATTGAAATCGTTCACATTTACCAGTGACAGGTAATCAGACGGAAAAGGGAGGCTTGCGCCCCCCAGTTTCTCAATGCGTTTACGGCCTGGTACACCGGCCCGATCCTGATAGACGCCGAGAGCCTGGCGGAGAAGGCTGGTTAATAACGCCTCTTCATCCACCAGCAGCGTCGTGAAGCGCGCTTTCACGGCTTCAAGCAGTTCGACCGGCGTCATGATTATTCAGCCCAGTTGTAAACAATGCGCAGCGGCAGCTTCACGGCAGCAGTGGTGTCTTCAGAGCCAAAATCGACGGCATCTGAGTACACCTTGCAGTGCAGGTAACTGCGTGTCAGGCCAGCGCTGTCGCCACCGTTCGACTCTGCTGCTGCAGCAAAGGTGATATCAACGTATTCTTTGTTGAGCACCATCTGGCGCACCGCTGCAAACACGTCACCTTTGATGGTTTCAACGCAGGTCGTCTGGAACTCACCAGAGTTTTTCAGGGTGCCATGCTGGTTAAACTTCATGCCACCTGGTGCCACGTCTTCCACGTCCTCACGGGCCATTTCCGGCAGCTGCGTGGTACGGATCAGGATCGACAGGTTCGGGTAGCCTTTAACGGTCATCCAGTACTCAGAGCCGATAAGTTTTTCGCCCGCGGCAAGGTTCTGGTTAAAGCGCTTTTTCAGAAAGGCGGTATCGGCTTTCGTGTTGGAAAATCCGGACATAATTTGTTCCTCAGATAAACATATATGGAATGTCAGACTGGTTCTGGACGCTCAGGCCGGAGCACTGGAGCGTGACGGTGTTGTGGGTGTAATGCCCTTCGGCAGTGCGGGGTGCGTCCAGCTGGTAGCCGACACTTCGGATCACCACGTCCATCAGCTTCAGGCGACGGCCAACGTCCATGATCACGGGGAGAGGACGGCGGCCACCCGGCAGCGCAGCGTTCAGTTCAGGGGAGGCCATCTGCTGCAGCGTCATGATTGCGTCCATCACTTCCACCTTCGCGTTCATCGTGGCCATCAGGTCTACAACGATGCTGAACTCAGGCGGCTGCTGACCTTCCCAGATAAGCAGGGAGTTGAAATCCGACTTTGATGTACTGCCACTTACCGCCTGCACACCGCCCGCCAGCTTGCCACCAGCAGCACTCACCGCACCGGCGACGCCGCCCAGCGAGTCATTGGCGAACGGGGATTCCCACATGGATTCAATGCTGGCTGTAGAGCCTTCCCCGATGTAGCCCACAACCATCGCCGTTTCTGACGTGATATAGACTTTCAGGAAGGGGCTAACCCCATCTGGCATGATTGCACCGCAGATCATCGCGCTATCCTCAATGCCGCCGGTCTTACCCGGCGGCTATCCCTTACAGGCCGCGCTTCTTACGCAGTTTCATCGACTTTTTACGGTGCGCATTTGCCATCGAGCTGTGCGCCTTCGTGCGGGCTTTTTTCAGCGCCTGCTTCTGCAGCGACGTCATGCGGCGCTTCTTCGGACGCTTGCGGATCAGCGTCACCTGGCCGTCACGCACAGCTTTGAAGGTGGCCGACTCAAGCATCGCTTCACCGCCTTCACCGCCAGCCACGGTGTAATCTGCGATCGCTTCATCGTCGTCAGCCAGGCCGGAAAGCGCCTCGAAAACGCTCTCAGCGGCGCTGTCATCGTCGTCGTCGATCATGCTGGTGACGTCATCCTGGTCCGCGCCCAGGGCTACAGCGGCGTTTGCCAGCTGGCCCAGCGCGTCGTTGAATGCGTCTACCTGCTCGTCATCCAGATCGTCGTCGTCAGACAGCGAATCCAGACCGGCCAGCACCAGCGCCAGCGCTTCAAAGCTGTCAGAATCGGCTTCGCCATCGGCCACCCAGCCCGCCAGCAGGGAAGCGGCTACGGAGCGGGCGTCTTCGCCAGCGCGACGCTCTACAGCCTCAAACATCGCCACATTGCGCGCAGATGCGGCGTTGCCTAAACCCGCGCTTTCCAGCATGGAATCTTTAATGGCTGGCTCTTCAGCTGCAGCAGGTTTCTCGAATGCAGCACCCAGCAGGCCATGCGTTCTGTGATTAAAAATGTTGTTCATAATTTCCTCTGTTAACGGAACAGCGTTGGCTTGCCGACGATGCGGCGTGAAGATCCGGTAGGGCAGACAGACCAGGAGGCTTCCCACAGGTCGATATCTTTCTGCACCACGGAGACAACAAACGGCTCAGTGCCTTGCGTGACATCACGCGGTTTAACCAGTGCCTCAGCGGCTACGAAGCGCTCCAGCAGATCGGTTAAGCCATCAGTCAGGCCTTTGAAGGTGATACCGTCCGGCTCATGCTTCAGCGCTTCTGCCACGTCATAAAAACCGCGTGCGATCGCGTTCATCAGCGAACTGATGTGCTGCAGGCGCAGGTAGTTGTTTTTAGCGAACGTAGTCAGGGAGTCGTCGATATACATGTTCCCGGCTTTATCGAGGCTTACCGGGTTGATGCGCGCAGTCACAAAGGCTTCGCGGTCGATCTCGTCCAGATTCGGGATAGGCTTGATATTCTGACGGTTGATGATTGCGCGTGACACGCCAGCAGGTGAGTAATGCCAGCCACCGACGTCGGAGACCAGCGCCACGCCTTTGGCTTTCGCCACAAACGCATCACAGGAGATCCCCCAGTTAACGTTGGTGCCGGTGAATGCGTCGCGTGCGGTGTACGGCCAGTAGTAGCGTGCTGGCTGATGTGAACCGCCGAGGCCGTGACCCAGCGCCTCCGCCATCGCCGCTGCAGACAGCTGCGCACCATGCACGTCGTAGAACATGTCGGTACGGGTGTCTTCCGCCAGCTTGACCAGCGCCGCGATCACGGTCGGGTCATAGCAGCCCAGCGACAGTACAGCCGTCCAGGAAAACATGGATTTACGCAGAACCGTCAGGGCTTTGGTGTAGTCAGCCGTGGCAATAGCAGACAGATCGCCATCAATGCCGCCGCTAAACTGCATATCGTCGAAGCCTTCAGTGATAGGCTGCATCAGCGTTTCAACGTCGTCCGATACGATAGCGCGAAGGCGGGTAGAGCCATTTTCCAGCGCGGTCGGCAGGAAGGCAGGCGAACCCATGTCGCTGGTGGCATTGGTGTTGAAAGAAATCTGGTGGGATTCCAACACTGACTCACCGCCAGCCGCGTCAACTTCCTTCAGCGTCAGGATGTAGAAGCCCGGTGCCGTTTTGTCGGCTTCCATGCTCAGAGTGCGATTTGCTGAGGCGTCGCCATCCTCGATGTAGATCATCGCTGCAGCGCCAGCCGCCAGAACCGGATCGGAAGACGGCGCAAAGTTGCTGGCCACCACGCTCAGCTCCTGCATGGTGGTATCAGCCATCAGGGACAGGGCAGGGATCTTCATGCCCGGTGCCGCCACACGGACCACATAACCATCACCGCCGTTAACGGCAGTCGCTACGTGGCGCAGCGGCTCAAATGCCGCACCGCTGCGCGGGTGAATGGCTTCGCCCAGCACCGCTTGATAGTTATCAGCCGTGACGCGCAGAACAGCGCCGATTTTGCCGCGGCGGGCAATAACCAGACCGGCAAAGACGGACGCGCCGCCAGATGCAACGGAAGTCGTCGCATCAGCGTTGACTTCCTGCACCGCAATGCCGGACGCCTGGCCCACAGAAAAACGAATCTTATTCATGTGAAATGTCCATGAAATGCCCCCTTAACGGGGGCGTTAAGGGGGATTAGCTGCCGGTGCCGGTGGCAGCTGCTTCAGGAGCGGTTTCGCCTTCGATCTGCTTACCGGTCAGCATGTTGTAAGCGCCGACTTTGGTGTTGGTCAGGGTCAGCTTGGCGAAGTAGTTTTCACCATTGCGCGGGTGCAGCTCGTTCAGCGAAGAGCCCCAAAGCGTGGTGCGGTTAACCAGCGACGGGTTGGTTTCGTGAACATACGGAATGGCCGGAACCGCGTCACCCGCGATCAGGCCAGCGTCACCGATAGAATCACCGCGGCCGTAGAAAAGAATGTCCTCTTTAGCCAGTGCCACGCCGTCTACCACGAACTGATCGCAGATAGCGGTAGGGACTTCGAAGATTTGATAAATACCGAACAGGGTGCCGATACGCTGGATGTACGGTGACTGCACAAAGTTAGGATCAGCCTGGAAGACGTTAGCAGGCAGGCTCTTCAGGAAGTTCGCAGCCTCACCACCAGCGAAGCCGCCACGGATACCGGCCTTACGGGTACGGTTCACCATGTCAGTGCTCAGCTGGGTGATCGCGTGTTTCATCAGGCCTACCCACGATTCGTAGGTCTGGCCTTCCGGAAGTGCCACGTCAAATTCACGGTTATAGACGTTATGGAATGCCATCGTGCGCAGACGCATCATGTCCTGCTCGTGGCTCAGCCAGTTACGCATAGCGGTAAACTGGGTAGACGACAGATTGATGCCAAATTCACGGCTCAAATCAGATGCGGCCATAACGGTGTGTTCAGACGCGATCACGAACTGCGATGGCTTAACGGTGAACTCACGCATGGACTGGTTGATAACCGGGATCAGGCCTGGTGCCTTCTCGACGTTGATCTCAACCTGTGCCGCCAGCTCAGTACCCTTAGCCGGTGCATCGGTAAAGGTCACAGCGATGCTGCCTTTGTCGTAATCGACCTTACAGGTGGCCGCAAAAGCATTGCCTTTGACGTCTTTATCAGAGAAATACAGGTTGCCGTCGCCGTCATCGACTTTGCCCGGACGACGGTTGATCAGCAGCTTGGTGCGGCCAGCGCGGATCGGCATATCAGCGCCTTCCACGGTCTTCATGGAGAAGGTGAAGGTTTTCTTGGTGCCGTCCGGCTGCATCGCAGCAGGGAACGGATACAGGCGCTTCATCTGCGAGTACACAGCAGCAGACTGCATGTGCATTTCGTCGCCCTGGTCAAAGCTGCCGAACTTTGTACCGGCGACGTTCAGGAGCTCGTAAATCTTCGCTTCATCGCGCTCACACGGGACAAAGGTACATGCGTCACTGGTGGCCGCGCCCAGTACAGCAGGCAGGATCAGAGCGGCAAACTGCGCCTGGCGCATTACACCGTCAGAAGTGCGCATGTCAGCCGCGACAGATTCAAACATCGCCTTACCGTTGCCTTCGTGCTTATCAGCCGCTGATTCAACCATCAGGTTTTCCAGCGCACGGCTGGCGTTCGCCAGCTGATCAGCTGGTGGATAGTGACCGTGACGCTCTTTGTACTCAATCATGCTCGACGCCCAGGCAGTGCCGACAATGCGGCAGAACTCCGGGTTAACGCCTTCAAACATCGGATCCTGGCCTGCTGCAGCGCCAATGTTCCGTGACATTTCGACGCGATCGGTAATCATCGCGCCAGAAGCATTGCGCTGTGCATCAACGGTAAAAGCCATGACACGCGAAGCACGGGTCATGATGTCCTGCTCACGCATACGTGCAGGGGTAATATCTTTGCTCACAATTCAGCCCTTTTTTCAGGGCGCGGCTGCGAGGGAATTTTTGACGAGGCAAATTTATGCGGTTTGTACTTTGCAGTGTGAAGGAGGCAAGAAAAGATTTTAAAATCTAAGGAAAAACTTTACTTTTTGATGTACCTTTCCACCATGTAATTGACCACTGGTAATCCTCATGTCTTATAAGCTCTATTTTCTGTACACCAACGGCACCAAATCGCACACCTTATCGACCGGTAGTCAGCGCGATGCCCGTCTCCACCTGGACTATCTGCTCAGCGAAAAAGAGCCACGTTCACTGGCTAAGCAGATTGTCATCATGTACGGCGCTGAAATCATCATGGAGGCATGTCCGACGTTAGAAGACGATTCTATCCGCGCTATGGCGCGCTGGCGTAGGGCAGGCAACACGCAGCAGATGCACAATCCGGTAACAGCCTCGATCTACATGCCACTGGCGGCGCGTGAATTTCTGGTTAATCAGGGTGAGGGTTCGCTGGCAGCAGGCATGCGTAAAATCATGCTGGAGATAGGCGGGCCGGAAGTGGCGGCGGGCTACATGGTTGAATCAATTGTACATACTGCCTCCCAAGAGCTAAATTAAGATAATCACGCTTATTTTTAAATCATCAAAATTTCCCTTTTTCAGCCGCATTCATGCGGCTTTATCATTCACAATGTAGTAATGTTTTCTCTTACCACTTTTATTTCAACGCAACCCAATCACCCTGCATCAGCTTAGGAAGATGTAATGAAAAACACCCCAGCCGATTTACCAGAAGAATTAACCTCTGAATTTAACAGAACTAACGATATCGTTTACGAGTTTATGAAATGGATTCATTTTTGCATGATGGATACTGCAAGGGATTCAAGTTTTAATGAAAACCACATGTTATCCTTTCTTCATCAAGACATTCTTGAAACTTTGATGAGTGTACCGATAAATATTGCACAAGGAATACACAACCCCGCAATTAGGGAAAGTCGTTATCTTTTAGAGCTGTGCATAAAACTTACTTACATACAAAGCACATCATATTCCAGCACTATTGAAAGTAAACTTACAGATTTTAATCGCCAACTTTCTGACACTTCTATTTCTTTAAAAAATAGGATATCTCTTTCTTACTTTCCAGATGATTTAAAGGCAGATTTTCTGGAGGAAGTTGGTCGGTTGTATGGTGAAACATCCAGCTATGTACACCTAACTCCAAAGTCTATCGAGTATCGCCAAAACAGATTGTCGAGTGGCAGAATTATGGGGAGAGAATCACCTGAAGATTTAAAAAATGTGAATGACTTACTGGAAAGAATGTATGCCGTAGCCATTTCATTCCTTTCACACTCTATGCCTCAATATGTAATAGGCGACTGGCATGTTAGCAGGAGTGGGGAGCTAATTAAATGGCACTATATTCATTCAAAATATGTTGCAGCAATTGATGAGAATTTTGATTACAAACATGAAAGACAAAAAATCCTCGATGACGTTAAGCAGCAGAGAGAAGCTGGCATTAACTTCTGATTCGAGAAAGGCCCACAATATGGGCCTTTCTTTAAAGATTTAAATTTCTTTCGGAGATTAAATTATTCCTTTGATTACACTCATCAACTAAAGCCAATATCCCAGCTACATAAGCGGGCAACTGATCTGTGAATCCGGGTATATTTTCATCTACCTGACATGGCTGATAGGCCTGCGCTTTTTGAGGCGGCAGTTCCACCAGCTTTGTGACCGTCACGACTTCGGGCGTTAACGGTGCGGGCTTTGTCGCGGAGCATGCGAATAACGCTGGCAGGCAAAGCAGTATGATTAATACCAGCAAGCAATATCGCACGGTTGATCTCATCAATTTCATTCTGACTATCCTCTTTAAGTTTCTCTAATTCCTGCTCCAGCTCCGCCTGTTTCTGTGCGTATTCCTGCCGGTCCTTTTCCCGCTTAGCCAGGGCCTGTTGCAGCTTGGCAGTCTGCGCCTGCTGATCGGAAAGTGCGGCTTTTAGCGTGCTGTTATTGCCGGTGAGCGTTTTGTTGTTGGTGGTGAGCGCATTGTTAGCTGACTCCAGCGCCGCAACGTGCGTCAGGTGGTCTTTAACGGTCACGTAGCCCTTATGGCCCAGTAGCAGCAGAGCAGCGCATAGCACCACAGCTACAGCGCGTTTAAGCCAGCCGGTGAAGGTAATTTCACTGAACATGGTTATTCCTGTGTAAGCGCAGCCATGACGGCTGCGTGCATGAGAAATGGCAATCAGTTCACCTGGAATCCGGCATCGCCTGTTGCGACTGTCGATCCGCATGAAACCTGATCGTCAACGCACACAATGCCTTTGCCGTTAATGGTGAACCACGGACGGCCAGAGACCGCCTTGCCGTTGTGAGTGCTTTTCCCGTCCGTGTGATCCTTAAACAGTTTGCCGTCCACCAGTACGGCCTTGCCGTTGATGGTTAGCCCGGTGTCAGCCTCAGCGGTCTGACGCGAAGGGAAGGCACCGTGTCCGGAACAAACGGAATCCAGCGTACCGGCTGCGGCCATCACGACTCCATCAAATCGTAGAAATCATCTGGAACGCCGCTGAAGGAGACGAACAGGCCAAGCCAGACAGCGCGGCTGGCGTCTGTGATGTAGCGCGACAGCTTGACGGTACTCAGTACCTTCTCAACCCACCTGGTCTGCGTCAGTTGGTCAGCCGGAGACATTTCGCTCCAGACGTCGGTAGACATATCGCGTCCCAGGTTGAGCGCGTAGATCGCGGACCACATGATCGGCATCAGATCGGCGGTTTTTGGCTCGTCAGACAATGAGCCTTGCACGCCCATGTAGAACTCAGTTGTCGCCAGGCAAACATAGGTCGGGATCAGCAAATAGCGGTGTTCCGGACGCATGGCCATCATGCGAACGCGGGTGTCTTCCGCCGTGGCATTTGCCATCGTCTGCTCAATCATGGCGTTGCGCGAGGTGCGCTGGGATGGGGTAAGCCGCCAGTAGGGCGTTTCAATCAGTGTGCGGGTTTCACGCGAGTAGTCATATTCATAGGAAAACTGCGGATCTTCGCGCATTGCCATATTCAGGTTATGGAATAGCTCGAAGTGCGAGGTCTTACGGTTGCTCATAATTCATCCGATCGTGTTAATGGAGCGGAGAGAGTAGGGGGTTTGTAATTTAGAGAGGGTAAGCTGTGATAAAAACTTAAAGATTTTAAAATATAAAATTTATAGAAAAATGACTTTAGGTTTTCGGCACTTTTCCCGTATAGTCTGGCTTCGCGGCAGGTTGAGCCGCTGCTCACTGAAAAAAAGGAATGCGAAATGAACGATGTTTACGGACGAATGATCACCGATGCTAATTTGCCTGTTGAGAAAACTGTTCTGGCATCGTCCCAGAGAACCGGTGTGCAGCTGCTCGAGTGCGGTGAAGACTGCCAGGGGCGCTATGAAGTGATCACAGACAATGTGCTGGTGGCCTGTACCGACGATTACGCGAGAGCGCGGGACTACTATTTCAGAGAAACCAGCCGTGTGAGCGCGTTACACAAGACCGCCTATAACATGCGTTTAAGGGAAGCAGAGGCGGCAGGCCTCATTGGCTATCTTTTTCGGGAATATGCTTGTGAGCGCATCACGATGGATTAGGCATTGCAGCTTCTGAACACGCCTCACGGAATACCAGCAGAATTGCTGTCAGCTTAAGCGTCACTTGCTATTGGGATACCAAGTACTATAATATTTGGGGTAGAGGAGTAGCCTATGAACCTGAGTAATCAGCATGAAACTCTGAAGAGTTTTCGCGCAAGGATAAGTGCAGTGCCGCTCATGAGCGGAGAACAGATTAAGCAGTTACGTGAAAGCCATCATTTAAGTCAGGCGATGCTTGCTGAACTGATGAATCTTTCCGTTGTGACAATATCAAAGTGGGAAAGAAACGAAAAAAATCCGAATGGGGCTGCGCTGGTTTTACTCAATGCGCTAGCATCAGGTGGCGCTCAAGCCTTTTCATGGCGGATAAGGGAGGGAGGCAATGTCGATTAGAAAAAGTTATTCACAATCAGACTCTGAGATAATGGAGATCATGCGCATTGTAGATAATGCCGCAAAGCGTGTTGCTGCTCAAAATTCTCCAGCGAATGATGAAATTGATGACTTAGATTCTGATTTGATAAGGGATAACTCTTTGCGGCTAGGAGGAGATAACGAGCTTCATGGTGAGGGATTTGATAAACCTGCATGCACATATAAATTCAATACAGAATTTGACACGATAGAAATTATAAAAGAGCAGATCTATAAAGATATGTCTCCGGAAGTGCTTGAGGAGATCTATAAAATTATTAAAGCAAGAGCAGAAGAGAACGATAAACTGATTCAGCAGTACGAAAAAAAACAAAAGTGGAAAATATTTGCTCATCGTTATATTCCTTTCTGTAAGTTTAAAGAAAATATTAACGATGAAAATGTTGACGAAATTTTCAAGATAGCTTATCTGAAATCTCAAAAATAACCCACGGACGGAGTGATTTCTTTTGGCTACCAGAAAAAACTATGTTTTCACTGCACTTGTTACTGATGAGAAGAATCCGCTTGAACTTATGGCATACGCTATTTATAAGGCGGATAAAAACGAAATTGCTGAAAATCTTGCTGCTCAGCAATTACCTTCTCAAGCTATTGATGCAGGAATAAAAAAAATTCATGATCTAGTACTCAGCAGCCCCAGCATCCTCCTTAATTATCGAGTTAGAGCAAGAACACTGGGCGTCGAACTTCTAAAGGAAATGAAAGACGATATAAAAAGAGAAGCTAAGGATGACTTCATAGAACGCGTTGAACAAATGGTCAAAACTGAAATGTCATGGCATCATCATTTAGGCTCATGGATGACAGATGCTGTTAAAGGCGTTTTATCAACTATCTTCGTAATTATTATTTTTGGTGGCGTCTACTCTCTGTTTTTAACAAAAGAAGAAAGGACTAACCTATACAGTGCGGCAGGTCAGTCCTTAATTGATGTTGCCACTGGTGAAATACCTGTAGTAGACAAATATAGAGAAGAAAAAGCTAAAAGAGAGCGGGAATCTCAAGAAAGAGCAGCTAAAGAGCAAGCGGCTAAGCCACAGAACTAAAAAGACCCCCGTACAGAGCGGGGTTTTGTTCGCTTCAGAGCACGGCAATTATGTCGTTGACCGTTTTGCGCGTCTCACTTTTGCAGGATACGGATCTGCGTGTGGCCAGCGGGGCGATTCTGAAGCCGTTGCTGATGTAAAGGTGCAGAATGGCAGGCGCGCTGCTGTTTGTGATTACCACCTTTGCGCCACGGTCCCGCGCCGCCGCCAGGCACTCCACCAGCCGCACTTGATCCGCAAACGTGAATGAGGTGCCGCTGTAGGCCGTAAAACCGGCTTCGTCCGGCAGAGGCTCATACGGCGGATCGCAAAACACTACGTCGCCTTCACCCGCCTGCGCTATCACATCCTCAAATCCGGCACACATGAACGCCATTTCTTTCTGCATGTTGGTGAAGTGCGCCAGCTCGTCCATCGGGAAATAATTCGCATCACCCTTTTTATTCCAGCCCACGTTAAACAGGCCTTTCTGGTTATACCGGCACAGTCCGTTAAAACTGGTGCGCATCAGCGCCAGGAAAAGTGCAGCATGCCGTACAGCGTGTGCCTCACGCCCGTTAAATTCATCCCGGATGGCGAGATATGCCTCATTGGACAGACAGCCTCGCTCCAGCTGATAAGCCGCCTTAATCACAGCGTCAGGATTCCCCTGCAGCTGGTTGAAGAGGTTTATCAGGTCCGGATTAACGTCGCCCAGCAGGTTGCGCTTAAAGCCCGCGTTGATGAACACCGTACCACTGCCGACGAACGGCTCAATCAGGCGCTTACCTGCGGGCAGCATTGGCAGCACTTCATCCAGAACGGAGTGTTTACCGCCAGCCCACTTCAGGAATGAACGGGAGTATTTGTCGTCCGAAACCTTTCGCGCCGGCGCACGCTTTTTCTTTGCCGCTGGTGGTGCTGGCAGGGCAGCAGGCTGCGGTTCAGCGTCGCCAGTCACCAGCATGATTTGATTGGCAATGCGATCGCCAATCCAGCGCATGACTGGCACGGCCATAGAGTTACCGATCGCTTTATAGCGCGGACCATCAGCAGCCAGTCGGTGCGCCTCTTCTTCCGGCATATCGGGGTGCATCAGGCGGAGATAGGCCAGTTCGTCAACGGCAAGGATATTGCGCTTCTTTTCCGGAATCAGGGTCCAGCCATCCGGGAAGCCCTGCAGGCGCTCACACTCTTTAGGCGTCAGGCGCCGGACTTCGCACTGGCTGACGACGGAGGGGAAGCCCTGGCCGGGTTTACCGCCACCAGCTGACAGCGCGCCGGTGATCTGCCCGTCGCCATTGAATAATCGGACCTCTCCACGGGTATTTTCAGCAAACGCTGCATGCTCAACGCATCGGGCAACACACGGCACAGCATCACCTTTGCCCGTCTCCCCGGATTCAGCGCTGAGCGTATGGCAAACGTCTGCCATGTCGCCGCGGCCGTTCCGCGCAATGCGAGTCTGGAAGCCGTAGATGACACATTGTGGCTGTCCGCCGCCGCTGGGTGATCCCGATGTCAGAGTCATAGCCAGCTCGTCGCCAAATTTTGGCGTCTGCTCTGTAGTCATCCCATAAGCAACCACTGACGGCGCATTTGTGTCAGCTTCGTGCGGCTTAAAAGCCACTACAGGCGTACCACGCCCGGTGCCGTCCTCTGAGGCATCATGACCTTCAGCTGTCAGCGTGTGGCTAACCTCACCCGTTGCGCTTTGCACAGCAAACGTCTCGACGTCGAAATCATTGCGCTGGCCTTTAGCCGTCAGGCACGCGGCGACGTTAAGCGCTCCGGAGCAGTTGCCGCCGCCAAACGCAGAAATTAAATGACCGGCTGCAGCGTGGGAGAAGTCAGGGCCACCGACTCCAGAGCCGTTAGCAGTAAGGGGGGCAACTGCCTGCCCCGTTTCTCTGCGCGGCGGAGAATCCCGGCGCACGCCGTCGAACTCAAGAAGTATTTCTGCGGGATCAACGTCGTTTCGAGCACTTGCGACAACGAACACACGGCGGCGGCGTTGGGCCACTCCGAAGTATTGGGCATCGAGCAGTCGCCAGGCGAGTTTGCGCTGTCGTCCAATAACACAACCAGACTTTGGCCACTTCGCCACATGCTTGCCGTCGCTTTTTTTCCATCGCCAGCCGGGGCCGTTTTTCCCGTGCTCAGGTCGTGGGCCAGGTTCAAACGCTTCATCTTCGCCAGCCATTCCGGCAAGGAAGTATCCAAAGGCGTTGTCATCGGTGCTGAGGCTTCCCGGCACGTTTTCCCACAGGTGGACGGCTGGTTGTTCGCCGGTTGATACTCTTTTTTCGTCAATGGCATTCGCTAAATCTACATAGGCAAGGGTGAGTTGACCGCGTGGGTCGTCGAGGCTTTTACGGAGTCCGGCGATAGAGAACGCCTGGCACGGGGTGCCGCCAACCATCACGGCTGGGGCAGGGACAGAGCCAGCGCGAACGCCAGCGGCAATTTTGGTCATATCGCCCAGGTTAGGGACATCCGGATAACGGTGCGCCAGCACGGCCGCGGGAAACTTTTCGATCTCCGCGAACCATGCAGCTTTCCATCCCAGCCCGTGCCACGCGACGCTGGCTGCTTCAATGCCCGAACAGACAGAGCCGTAAGTAATCATGCAAATGCCTCGGCTTCTGTGTATTCGCTGGAAAAATGGGTGTTGATCCACTCATCAATAGACGGTGGAGTTACCTTTTCGATCGCTGCTTTGAGAATGGAGCAACGGCCTCTCAGCACCAGGCGTTTAATGTCCTGCTCGGACAGGCCACGACAGTAGTCAGCTGTCTCAATGGAGTTGGTGATATCGGGGTATTTTTCCCGCGTCTTGGGTATGTTGCAGGCCAGATTAGTACTGTCCGCTGTATGAAGTGGATAGTTACCCAGCACACGCCCGTCCAGCATGCGCAGGCCGTGGATCTTGGTTGAAAACTGGCGCTTAACGTAGATTGCCTCAAATGCTTCTCTCATCCGCGCATGCCACAGCTTTGTGCGGATTACAGCGTACTGCCCGGAGGATCCGAAACAGACGCGTGGCCACTCGTTACAGAGTTCCACCAGCCGCTCAATGCTTTCATGCAGGTGCCACACTGGTACCGCTTTATCGCGCAGGTGCAGCGGCATTTTAGCAATCAGCTGGTCGTTGTCCGCTTCACCACCTTCAATCACGTCCGGTATAACGAAAAACTTCAGCTTGGGATTTGTGTAAAACGTCTCCACACGGCGATAAAAAGTATTCCATTGGATGTGCAGGCCACTTTTCCATGCTGAAAACGCGCCGTTATCAAAGCCGATTGAGTCTGCATGCTCAAAACTGGCCTTCAGCTGGTCCATCCGTGCGAATGAGACAAACGCTCCAGCACCAGCTACAGCCAGCTGGTGGATCTCACCAGCACATCCCCAAATAGGCGTACCGTGATAATGCGCCACAGCGTCAGCAGTCATCGCTTCGCCTCGCCGCCCAGCGCATCCACCAGCCCGGAGAAGAAGCCGGAAAATTCGGCCGTGAACAGCATGAAGTCGGCCAGCATGCGTGCGCGCTGATCCTCACGGTCAATATCATCATTCTGCTGGGTAAGCATGTCGGCGTACTTAATGCCCTTGATGCTCAGGTCATCAGATACGCGACAGAGAATGCGCTCCTGCCAGTCCAGGCTAAGCTGCGTGACCAGTTTCCCGGCCTCGATGTGAGTACGCACCTCGTCGCTCAGCAAATCCTGTTTTTTGCAGCGGATTTTACCGCCGTCTTCCAGTATTGCCGCCAGCTCTGCCTCGTCGCCCAGCGCAAAACCGGCGGGCAGTTCTGCGACGCGTAGCCATTCAGTCAGCGTCAGCTCGATGGGGTCAGCAGTCATCATCGGAATAACCGGCAGGGAGCCGATCGTTTTGCGCAGCAGCGCCAGCATATCCTCGGCGGCTTTTGCGCTGGCCGCGTCAACGTAGATACGGCTGTTAACGCTATCGATCCAGATGTAGGACTCAGAGCGACGCGTGAAAGCACGCGGCAGAAGCACACACAGCGCCTCGTCTCTCAGGCTGACTCTTTCGCTGCGGCGCACCTTGCGCGCCTGCTCACGCTCGATTTTCTCCACTTTCTCGGCAACGTAATCATTTAGCGTGGCCGCTGGCATTATTTTGGTTTCATGCTGACAGCACAGCAGGTACTGGCCGTTCTCGGCCAGCAGCAGGCCATCTGACGTGACATTGATCCAGCCTGATTTAGCCATGTCCTGCGCTGCGCAGGGGGAAAACGTCATCGCCTGCAGCTGCTGCTCCAGCTGTTCCACATCGAGCGGAATATCCCGGTTCAGGCTGTAGGCCATGACGTTTTTAAAGAAGGGTGATTTCATTCAGGAATGTCTCAACTTATTGCGTTAACACATTCTAAATAAAATTTTAGATTTAAGATAACCCTTACTGTTTGAACGCGAATTGCGGTGCGGTTGCGCTGAATGGCCCGCCAGACTGGAACACGATTTTTCCGCCAGCCTTAATAGTCAGGTCGCCGCCAATGTCGATTACCAAATTTCCCGGCCCCAGCAGGTAAATATCCCCGCTTTCGTTCATCCCGACACGCGAACCGCTGGCCGTATTGGCAATCTCATACCCGCCACCAGCAGATCGGATCTCCAGCAGGTTATTGCGGTGCGACACAAAATCCGTTGTCGGATTCAGGGAAGGGCGCGCCGGCGCACCGTCCACAGCTGGTGGCTCATAGCCGCCACCCTGCCCGGACGCTTCAGGCGCGACGCTTGGCACGCCGCCCGGTGCCGACTGCGCAGCGCCGGTGATCAGCGGGCGCCGGGTGTCCGGCTTCCCGCGGCCGTCTTTGTAAGGGAACTCCACCCATACCTGATCGCCCACAATGCAGGGTACAAACGTGTTGCCGATCGGTAGCTGATATTCGGCCCAGGGAAGGGTATCGGCGTCCACGTCCGCCCACTGCGGAGTAAGGCGGATCTGCGCCCGCATGTGTCCCTGCGGGTCTTTTGTCGCCGTGATGATGGCGCGCTGCTTACTCACTTGTTGGGTACTCCTAAAATCATGCGCGTGGTATAGCCAATGCGATCCTCATGGTGAATGACAGCAACGGCGATAAAGTTTTTCGGTAACGTCTCGTCTACCTGGTTTTCCGCGTCATAGCGATGGATCTGCACACCTATAACCATGCCCGCGGTAATGTCCGCGTTGCCACTAACCTCAATATCCAGTTTCGGAACGATCACCCGCGCCATGTTGGTAAGCGTGGCAACGTCGGCGTCGGAAATGTATCTGACCGGCTTTGTCTTATCGCCCACGGCCACGTAGCCCTCTGTCATCGAGTAGCCGACATACTGATAGTCCCGGCTGCTGGTGGCGGCGGCGTCCTGATTGATGTTGCTCAGCTTGCTGATCGTGTACTCGGCCTGCGGATTGTTGGCCTCATAGATAAACGCCGCCTTTGTGCCGATTAGCTTTGCCATGTCCTTCATGCAGAACCTGCCGCGGGCGCACCACACCAGCGCGCCGTGATCGTCAGCAATCTGGCGCAGCACGCCGGACGGTTTCTCGCCCATATTCAGGTGATAGGTCATCGCCTTGCGGAAGGCGTCAGCCTCAATCGTCATTTTGCCCGCGAACTCAGCCATAACGTCACCCGGCTGGCGGTCGGCATACAGCCGCACACGGGCAGAAGGCGTTTTGAGACGCTTCAGGTCCGCTGACACGGCGATTATCCGCACCACGTCACCGCTGGCGGGCGCGGACGTCACGAAAAACGTCTCGGTATACGCGCCGCGCTGCCCGGTCGGGTCGCCCAGTTCTGCCACCAGCTCAGCGCCATACCGGGCGCCCATTTCGTCCACCAGCTTCCCAGCTGGGTCGTGCGTCTCCAGCACCAGCAGCGGCGCAGTCAGCGACGTCTTCTCGATGTAAATCGCTGACGTTATCCAGCTGCGCGGCATTTCCACGCCGTTCAGCAGCACTGACTGCAGGAAGTACTGCATGGGCTTATTCTGCTGATCAGCCATCAATTGCCCCCCGGTGCCAGCTGGGTGTCATACCGGACGCTCCGGGCATCAACTTCATGTGCGGTCAGCACATCCACCATGACAATCAGCGACGCCTGGCAGGCGTAAATCCGATCCTGCGTGAACGGCGGCGACATATCGCTGAACATGATGGTCTTGGCGTCCTGAATGCTGCAGTTGAGCTCCACAGGCCAGTGGACCAGCTTCTCCTGCGCTATAAAATTAGTGGAGAGCCGGGAGCGGAAGTTAGCGGCCAGCGTGTTGCACATCAGCGACAGCGTATCTTTGTCACTGGCTATCAGGGTGATGGAATAATTGAGCGAGGCCTGGGTAGCCTCAAGGTCGGCCAGCGGCATATTGCCCTGTGACTCGTCTGTAAACTGGCCCAGCTTGCGGTCGATCTCCTGGTCGTTGTTGTCATAGGTGATATCAAACCCGCGAGAAAGGTTGATCAGCGGCAGGGCGTCGCGGTTCAGGTCCGGCATGTCCGACGCCTTCACGCTGCGGCGTCCGGCGCCCGCCTGGCGCACGGCGCGCAGAAAGTCCATGACGTCATCAAACTTGCCGACGAATACACGATCTTCCGGCTTCCGCGCCAGGAATGAGGCAAATCGCTGCTCATGCTGGCGCGGGGCGGTCATTATGGCGCTGCTGAATACGTCATTCAGCGCCTTCGCTACAGCGGCATCAGCGGCGGTGAAGCCGGTACTCTCCACTTTGCCGGTGCGTGTAGTTACCCATTCTCGGGTGCGGGAAAGCAGCTGATTCATTCGATCCGTCCGTTGCTGGTGGTGTCAAAATTGCGGGCAGGAATGCAGTAGTAAAGCGATCCGACATTCTGTGTGCCGAAGCCGTAAATCCGGTGAACGTACCACCAGCGGCGCGCCAGGGTGCCGCTGGCCATCTCTTCATTCCACTCCAGAATTGAGCCAACCGGCACACCCTCGGCGGCGATGCGCAGGATCAGCACATCATCGGTTAATCCGTCCTGTTCACCATCGGCATCGAGCACCTGGAAACTCTCGCGCTCGTCCGGGCAGTCAAGCACCGTGACAATGACCGGATCGGCATCTTCATAGCTCAGCTGACGCTGGTTGTTGTTCAGCTCGGTGAATGACGGCTGTTCGAAGCCGGTTTCATCGTCCACCTCGCCCACGTCGCGCATATCCGGCAGGTACAGCAGCGCCTGATACGCGCTGTAGTCGCTCTCAATCGCTTTAATCCAGTCGCGGCGGACCATGTTGTTAAACGTGGCGTGACCTTTGTAGCGCGGCTTCAGCGCCGTGCTCTGTTCGCGTGCGGCAAGTGTATCCGGCAGCGGGGTGCTCAGCGGGTCGTGATCCTCACTACTGCCGCCGTCAGCGTCATCAGCACCGCCAGTGGTATCGCCATCGGGTGATGTGGCGGCGGTCGGCGCGGCGGCGTCCAGATCGATAACAGCGCCGCTGCTATCCTGCGTATCGACAGCGGCAGAAGGTTGTTCTGTCTCACTGCTGGTGGCCTCGTTAATCGTCGGTGGATTGTCGGCCAGAAATTCATCGTACCGTCCCATTACTGATTACCTGCTTTTGTCTGGTTCTTTGCGTAGTCGATAAACATTTTCTCGGCCTGGGCGCGGGGCGTACCGCTCAGCACCAGGGCGTCAATGAACGTCTGGCGCTGGATCTTCGCTTGGTCAGCCAGCTGCTGACGCAGAAGAGTGTTTTTGGCCTTTTCATCCGCCAGCTCGGCCTGTTTCTTCGCGGCGCGGGTGCGCTGCGCTGCGGTCAGTTTTCTGGCGCGGGTCAGCTGGCCGCGCAGTTTGTCGATCCGCCCGTCGTCGTTGCTCAGGCGCTTGGCCAGCGCGCCCATGCGCTTCTGATATTTCTCATGCTCACGCTTAACGGCGGCGACGTTCGTCTGTGAACTGCGGTTGCGGTTGAACTTCGCTTTGTCAGCGTCGGTGAAGTGCTCAGTGGTTTTGCGCGGATCGTCGCCATAGGCGTTGTTACTGGCGCTTTTGTGCAGCGCCTGCCCGATGCGCACCTGCCAGGAGGCAGATTGCAGGCGGGTGAAGGCGTGAATGACGTGCTTACAGGCAACGCCTTTCAGATTCGGGTTTTTCTCTTTGGGGTAGGCGTACTCTTTTGGCGGGGCAAGGGCAAAGTTGCCTGCCGTGGCGATGTAGCGATACCAGTACTGGTGACGGCCACAATCGCAATCAAAAGAGACGCGGCCAGCGCAGAGTCGCCTGGCAATTTTGGCCGCGCTGTCTTTGTCATTGGTCACTTCCTCCATCAGCTGATCCCACTCTTCAAAGCGGAATTTTACGCGGTGATGCTTGTCGAGTGAGACGGCGGACGCCTCCACGCTGACAGTCAGCACGTTGTGCTTAAGCGTTGTGGGCGTGGCGCGCTTAATGCCGGATCCGTCGTCTACCCGGTTATTGGCGCGCTTAATGTCGATTTGCTGACTACTGGCCACCAGCTGCGCATACGTGATCCCGGCCTGCGATGAATTGAACTGCTGGCGGGCGCCAGCGCGATTCGCCTCAAATCCTTTCAGATCCTCTTTCGTGAAGAACATGCCGGACTTCTTTTTGCCCAGGGCAATAATGTCGTCCAGCGCCTTGTTCTTCAGGGTCAGCGGGTTAAGCGTGCGCCGCGCTGTACGCCGGGATTTGCGGCGGTCTTTATCAATCTGGTCAAAGACGCGAGAGAACTCTTTGGAGGAAAGCCCTGCCGTGTCGTAGCGCCCGGATTTCGTGCGAGCAAACGGAGTATCAGCCACTGATTAACTCCGGCTTCCCGCCTGCAAAGTCGCGTATGCGCCCGCGAAGCCACGCCATATCCGGCAGGGAAAGCGTCTGGCCTGCGGGCAGTGGCTCCATTTCCGACTCGATGCCGCACAACAGGCGGAACACCCAGCGCAGATCGTCATTACCCTCATAGGCGCGGAATGCCGCCAGGTCAGCCCGGTATATCTCATCGAGACGGATGGTGTAGTCGCGGTTATCTTCGTGGAATGACGCGGATCGCTTGATCACTTCCTGGTGAAATAGACTGCGCAGCACTACGTCACTGATCGAGCGATCGTCGAGGCGGTTATAACTCACAGAATGCGTTCCTCGTCGCTGATTCGCTTACCGGCCAGTGTTTCCGGCACCGCTTCGGCGGCTTTGATTTTCTCATAGCCGATGATGCGCTTAAGCGAGTCCATAAGGGACGGCTCCGGCGCTGCGGTCGCGGCGGTCATCGCGTTAATGTAGTCCGCCGAAGCCACGTTGTTATAGCCCACGGCGAAGCAGCACAGGATGGTCAGCACCTGCTCCGGGCGTATCTCACGCCAGTTGATCCGGTAGACCTCTTCACCGCTGGCGTTGTATTCCACCTCAACGATGGAATCGGGGATCTCAAATGCGCCTTTGTTCTCTGCTGGCAGCGCAATGTTGTCCTGCAGCAGGAGCTCGTTATAACGCTCGATGCCGATCAGCACCGCTGCGCGCCCGTCGCTTACCCGCGTTTTGAGTGATACGTGGTTGCCGCCGACTTCGTTTGCCACTTTGCCGGTGGCTTCATCCACCAGCACCTTAAATCCCTGCTTGCGAAGTGCCTCAACGTAGGGGGTGAGTTTGACCAGCTGCTTTCGCATGCTCTTTGGCAGCGCCTGCGGCTTTGACATAACGAGCGTGTGCTCTTCGTAAATGGCGGTGATCGCCATCGGCTGACTGGTGGAAAGGCTGATTACTGCGATTTTTTGTTTCACGTCTGTACCCCTGAAAAGGCGAAAGGCCGCATATAGCGGCCTCTCTGGCTTTTAACGTTCCCAACCGCGCGTTGCAGATTAGGTAAGTTGTCAAAAATTCCATCAGGGAACCGCTAACAGCTTGGGGCGACTGTAAGCGGTTTGTACTTTGCAAAGTTAGTGTCAATCAGTTTTTTCACTGATTTTTTTTACATTCCGATCAAGGTATTCATGGACGCTCTCCACAAAGATTCGAATGTGCGCAATGCATGATTCGACCAGAGAAATGTCGATATGAATTTCTTCACCGCCTATTTTTTTTCCGTTGCGATGAACAATGTCATGCCGCAATGCCATTAGATCACGAATTACTTTATTATCATCATTTAAAACTGATGGAAACTTCTCACCAATAATGTCTGTGTAGACTTTAGATACTTTATCCATATTATGGTAAAGGACATGTGATAAATGGCCCATTATTGCATTGTCTAAAATATCTTTTGGATTTTTATCGAGCAAGAGTGGAGCGCTTATTTTAAGGGTTTTAAGGTCATTTATTTCGTTGATAGCATTACGCCTGAACGCCTCATACTGCATGGTCACAGATTTTAGCATTTCGCTAAGGCATGACTCCATCAGCGTCACGGCATAGGAGAATCGCATCTTCAGATAGATGTGACCATTACCTGTGTGCATTTCTGATAACCGTACCGACTCAAGCTCCTCTAGGAAGTCATCATATATTTCGGTGTGTCTATTTTTCTTTGACCACTCAACATCATTTAAATAACTATCTAGGGAGCCATAATCTGTTTTTTGCAAAACCATCATGCTATTCATTATGTATTGCGCGCCTGAAAACATGGTATCTATTTCAGTTTTTGAAATATTCCCGTAATTTTCAACCATTCCTTCAATGCTCATTTTATATTCCTTTAAGGT
>NZ_JBCGBG010000012.1:0-28328 GCF_038594305.1 Pantoea brenneri
AACGTCATAATGAATTTCATTATGTGTTCACTCGTGAGACTTGATATTTTTTACGTCCGGAGACGCTGATATCAATCCTGCGAGTGCCCACACAGATTGTCTGATAAATTGTTAAAGAGCAGTGCGAACAGTGCGTTAGCGTCCTGTCGCGAGGAGGCGTATATTACGCTTTCCTCCCTCAGAGTCAACCTCTTTTTCAGAAGCTTTTCTCCGGCGGCGCAGTCTCCTGTGCCTCTCAACCCGGCGGCCGGTAAGCCGTTGTTCCGTGTCGATGGAGGCGCATTATAGGGATCCCGCTTCATAGCACAACCCTTTTTTTGGATCTTTTTTCTGAGTGGTTATAAATGATCCAGATTGGTGAGATCGCCAGCGATCCAAGCCAGAATAGGCTTGTCAGCTGCCTGAAATCGCATCAGGCTGCAATGAATTCAGCATAAAGGAGAACATGATGACTTCCCCCCTTCGCCCGTATAAACATCTCTTCCCGCAAACCGGCCAGCGCGTTATGGTCGATCCAAGTAGTGTCGTCGTCGGTGACGTCATTATGGAAGATGATGTCAGTATCTGGCCGCTGGTCGCGATTCGCGGCGACGTGAACCAGGTTCGCATTGGTGCCCGTAGCAATATTCAGGATGGCAGCGTACTGCACGTTACCCATAAGTCGGCGTCCAACCCGCAAGGCTTTCCGCTTATTATTGGCCAGGAAGTCACGGTAGGACATAAAGCGATGCTGCACGGCTGCACCATTGGCGATCGTGTACTGATCGGCATGGGGTCAATCCTGCTGGATGGTGTAATAGTAGAAGAAGAGGTGATGATTGGTGCCGGAAGTCTGGTGCCGCCGGGTAAACGACTGGAGAGCGGCTATCTATACCTCGGCAGTCCGGTCAGGCAAGTCCGTCCGCTCAATGAGCAGGAAAAAGAAGGGTTACGCTACTCGGCCAGCAACTATGTCAGCTGGAAAAATGATTACCTTGGCGCAGACAACCAGACCCAGCCCTGAGTATCGACCTCGTCCTGACGGATAGCCGCTTCGGCTTCCTCTTCCAAATCCCAGCGATGGTGCTGAAACAGCGCCATCGCTTCTCCCTCACCAAAGCGGGATCTTAATGCCTCAAGGCCGATGGCACAGGTCAGCCGCATGCCGTTAACCAGCACCGGAAAACAGATGGCCTGTTGTGCTGCGTCATAATGCTCATCATCGGGAAACTGGATTGCCTGATTCATGACTGCATGGCCTGCTTCAACTGCGCAATCACCGGGGTAATTTCTGGCATCACGCCATGCCATAGATGAAAGGCATGCGCCGCCTGGCCCACCAGCATACCTAATCCATCCGCCAGATGGCGTGCACCCTGCGTCTGGCACCACTGCAGGAAAGGCGTCAGCCCGCGTTGGTAGAACATGTCATAACAGCGCAGTTCAGAATGAATAAGTGTCACAGGCAGAGGCGGCGTTTTGCCGTCTACGCCGCTCGACGTTGCATTGATCACCAGATCAAAGGTTTTGCCTGCCAGCTGCTCAAAGCCACATGTAGCAATTGCGCCGCTTTGCCGGAACAGCTCTGCCAGCTCTTCGGCCCGGGCAGCGGTACGGTTGACGATGGTAATCGTGACCCCGGCTGACAGTAGCGGCAGGATCACGCCGCGGGCTGCCCCGCCTGCCCCCACCAGCAATACATTATCACCGGGTTTGATCATCGCCAGCCGCTGAAGATCGCTCAGTAAGCCAATGCCATCGGTATTATCACCAAAGATCTGACCGTCGCTGAGTTTCTTCACGGTATTCACTGCACCCGAACGGGCAGCACGATCGCTGAGCTGATCGGCAAGCTCCCACGCCTGCTGCTTGAAAGGGAGAGTGACATTCGCGCCTTGCCCTCCCTGTTCAAAAAATGCAGTCAGCGCCTGCGGAAATCCCTCCAGTGGCGCGCAGATCCGCCCATAACGGTGCTCTATCCCCGTCTGTTCGGCAAAAGCCCGATGAATTAACGGTGATTTGCTGTGGTTGATGGGATTACCGAAAACGGCGAATTGATCCATGAGTTAGCCCTGACGTATGAGTTCGCCGCTGATGACATCGCGGATTTCTGAGGGATTCTGCCGTCCACCGGTTTTACCCGATAAGACCGGAAAATCATCCCCAAACTGGCGCTTAACCTCCTCGACCGTGCGGCACGGAGGCTGGCCTGAAAGATTGGCACTGGTTGAAACCAGCGGTTTACCAAACGCGCGGCAAAGCGCCTGCACATCGGGATGATCGCTGACGCGAATAGCCAGAGAATCAAATTGCCCGGTTAACCAGCGTGGCGTCTGCGGTGGAACCGGCACCACAAAGGTCACCGGGCCCGGCCAGCAGGCGAACATCCGTTCACGCTGAATCACCGAAAGTTCGCGATCGGAGATATAGGGTTCGAGCTGCGAATAATCAGCAGCAATCAGGATCAGCCCTTTTTCGACCGGACGCTGTTTCAGCGCCAGCAATGCCATAACGGCAGACTCGCTGTCTGGATCGCAGCCCAGCCCAAACACCGCTTCAGTCGGATAGGCGATAACGGCCTGGCGGTTTAGTTGACCTACACAATGCTCAAGTGAGCCGGCGAGATGTTGATTATCCATAATGTCTCAGTTCTCTTCAGCGATGGCTTTGCCACAACTCTTACTGGCACAAAAGCGTTTAACGCCCTGCGCCGTCTTCTTTTCTACTAATAGCGGAAACTGGCAATAGGGGCAGGCGCCAGCCACGGGCGTCAGGTTCACCGCAAACTGGCAAGCCGGATAGCGATCGCAGGAATGAAAAGTTTTGCCGTAGCGTGAACGTCGCTGGACCAGCTTACCTTGCTGGCATTGCGGGCACGCCAGCATGGTTTCATCCGGTTTATCGATGGTTTCGGTGTAACCGCATTCCGGGTAGTGGCTGCAGCCGATAAACATGCCAAAGCGCCCCTGCCGCAATACTTTATCCGCACCGCAGTCCGGACAGGCATGACCTTCCAGCACTTTGACTACGTGTCCGTCCGCCTGACTCTTCAGGGGCCGGATATAGTCACATGCAGGGTAGTTCGCGCAGCCCAAAAAAGGGCCGTGTTTACCGGAGCGTATAACCAGTTCTGCCCCGCAAGCGGGGCAGGGATCCTGTTTACGCACGGTGAAGAGTGCAGCTTTACTCATAACGATGAATGCATGAAAGGAAATTTAATGCAGCATACCTTCATTGACGTCGAATAGCAGTTCTTCCATTTGCTGATAAGCATTTTCACATCCAGGGATGTTAAACAACACCATCAGCACCACCCATTTGAGATCCTCTAAGTCAAACTCAGGGGTCTCAAGCGCCATGACGCGTTCGATGACCATTTCGCGCGTTTCCAGACTCAGCACCTGAATTTGTTCCAGGAAAAGCAGGAAACCACGGCTTTCAGCATCTAAACGGTTGCTCTCTTCATCGGTATAGATGCGCATAGAGAGCGGATCATTTGCCAGCAAAATTGGCGCAACCAGCCCTTCCTGATAGTCGGCCAACCTTTCTAACCAGTTCAACGCGCTGTAAATATCTTCACGATGAAACCCGGCATCCGTCAAGTCATCTGTCAATCTGTCCTGATCAACACCCATTTCTGCTTCGTTGTGGATATATGTCTCAAACAAGTACATGAGTACGTCGAACATGGCATGCCCTCCTCAATCGGACATAGCCGCCGGGTACAGCTGCGATCCATCCTGCTAACTCCAGTTCCAGCAACTGAGCTGAGATAACTGGCACAGGTTGGCCGGCACGTTCAGCGACAACGTCAACAGGTGTAACATCATCACCTACGTTAGCCAACACATCAGCAAATGGCAATGGAGCAACGTCACTGACATCAGAATAAATTTGGTCTGATTGTGTAACAGGCAACCAGTTCAGCGCGCTCGCCAGATCTTCCAGGATGTTATTCGGATGAGCCACCAGCAGCGCACCCTGCTGAATCAGCCAGTTAACCCCCTCACTCAACGGATTGCCCAATGCGCCCGGCAGTGCGTAGACATTGCGGTTCTGTTCCAGTGCATAACGGGCGGTAACCAGTGAGCCGCTCTTCAGCGACGCTTCAACCACCAGCACGCCGAGGCTTAAACCGCTAATGATACGATTACGGCGCGGAAAATTGTGTGGATGGGGAATGGTGGTCAGCGGAAACTCTGAGATAAGCGCGCCGCCCTGCTCAACAATCTCGCCGGCCAGCCGCAGGTGACTCTTCGGATAGAGGTGCTGAAGACCACTGCCTAACACCGCCATCGTTTTGCCACCAACGTTAAGGGCCGCCTGATGTGCCACACCGTCAATACCGCGAGCCAGGCCGCTGGTAATGGTAAGACCACTCAGCGCCAGCTGCTGGGCAAACCAGTCGCACCAGTAACGACCATAGTGCGACCCATTACGACTGCCCACCACGGCAAGCTGAGGATTATTCAGTACCACAGGATCACCCTGGACATACAGCAACGGCGGAAAGCGTGCGGTTTCCATTAACCGGGCAGGATAACCGGCATCCAGAGCGGTGAGCAGATGGTGATGGTGACTGTTTGCCAGCCAGTGTCGGATCTCATCTACCTGCTTTTCGGGCAGCGCCTGGTACTGCTGGCGTTGCGCGTCATCCAGTCCGGCCAGCATCAGATCGTCACCCGCAGCGTCCAGTTGATGGGCCATCTCAACCCAGCGTCTGCCGGTCATTCCGCTGACTGCTGCCAGCCGTACGTAGCGTGCTATTTTGTCCATCTCTGGCTCCCTGATCCCGCTTGCTTCCTGCCGCAGAATGCTGTCAATCAGCCCTCAAAAAGTCTACAATATGAGGTAGTAATCTTTTCTTAACCGAATACAGATCTGGATATTTATGTCAGTTTTGCAGGTATTACATTTCCCTGACGAGCGCCTTCGCAAAATCGCTGCGCCCGTCAAAGAAGTTAACGCAGACGTTCAGCGTATCGTTGATGATATGTTCGAGACCATGTACGCCGAAGAAGGTATCGGTCTGGCCGCTACTCAGGTGGACATCCATCAGCGCATCATCGTTATCGATGTTTCTGAAAGTCGTGAAGAGCGTTTGGTATTGATCAACCCTGAACTGCTGGAAAAAAGCGGCGAAACCGGTATCGAAGAGGGTTGTCTCTCTATCCCTGAACAGCGTGCCTTTGTGCCGCGTGCGGAACGGGTAAAAGTTCGTGCGCTGGATCGTGACGGCAACAGTTTTGAACTGGAAGCCAACGATCTGCTGGCCATTTGCATCCAGCATGAGATCGATCATCTGGAGGGCAAACTGTTTATTGATTATCTGTCGCCATTAAAACGCCAGCGAATCAAAACAAAGTTAGAGAAGCTGGCGCGCCAGAACGCGCAGGCTTCCTGAGCATCTAAGAAGGGATAAACGTGTCTGCCCCGCTAAAAATTATCTTTGCTGGCACACCTGACTTTGCAGCGCGTCATCTTGACGCGCTGCTTGCTTCTGAGCATCAGGTAGTTGGCGTATTCACGCAGCCCGACCGTCCCGCAGGTCGCGGTAACAAGTTAACGCCCGGCCCGGTTAAAACGCTGGCGCTGGCGCATGATATTCCGATTTATCAACCCCGGTCATTGCGACCTGAAGAGAACCAACAGCTGGTCGCCGATTTACAGGCCGATGTGATGGTTGTAGTGGCATACGGGCTGATTTTACCGAAAGCGGTGCTCGATATGCCGCGTCTCGGCTGTATCAATGTGCATGGTTCCCTGCTGCCGCGCTGGCGTGGCGCAGCGCCGATTCAGCGTGCGCTCTGGGCTGGTGACAGCGAAACCGGTATCACCATCATGCAGATGGATGTGGGCTTAGATACCGGTGACATGCTGCATAAACTGACCTGCCCGATCACCGCTCAGGATACCAGCGCGACACTGTACGACAAGCTGGCGCAACTCGGACCGCAGGGCTTGCTTGATACGCTGAGCTTACTCGCCAGCCAGCAGGCTGTGCCCGAAAAGCAGGATGATTCACTCGCTAATTACGCTGAGAAGCTGAGTAAAGAAGAGGCACGTCTGGACTGGACGCTGCCGGCCGAACAGCTCGAACGCTGTATCCGGGCATTTAACCCCTGGCCGATGAGCTTCTTCACGGTTGATGACCAGCCGGTTAAAGTCTGGCAGGCCAGCGTATTGCCCCACAGCGATCATCAGCCTGGTGAAATCATCCGAGCTGATAAGCATGGCATCCAGGTGGCTACCGCTCAGGGTGTGCTTAATCTGTTGCAGTTACAGCCCGCCGGTAAAAAACCGATGTCGGCTCAGGATCTTCTCAACTCGCGCCGGGAATGGTTTGAAGCTGGAACCCTTCTGGACTGACTCTCTGGCCCGGTCATGCACCGGGCTTTTTGTTTGATGACAAAACCCTATGAATAAATCAACCAACCTGCGTAGCCTCTGCGCTCAGCTCATTGAACGCGTTGTCGATAAAGGCGAATCGCTTAATACGGCGCTACCGGCGGCGCAGAAAAAACTCTCCGACAAAGACAGCGCCTTAGTGCAGGAGATTTGCTTTGGCGTGTTACGTACGCTGCCACAGCTTGAAGCCTTAATCGGTAAGCTGATGGAACGTCCGCTTACCGGTAAACAGCGTGTTTTGCACTATCTGATAATGGTCGGCCTCTATCAGCTGGAATATACCCGCGTTCCTGCTCATGCGGCGCTGGCTGAAACGGTTGCCGGTGCTGAGGTTCTGAAACGTACCAGCCTGAAAGGATTGCTGAACGGTGTTTTGCGTCAGTATCAACGTCAGAGAGAAGAGTTGCTTGCCAGTATTCAGGATGGTCCGCAACGTTATCTTCATCCGGGCTGGCTGTTAAAGCGGTTACAGCATGCCTGGCCGGAACAGTGGCAGCAGATCGTAGAAGCAAACAACCTTCGTCCACCGATGTGGTTGCGCGTCAACCGTCAGCATCACCACCGTGGCGGATGGCTGGCAATGCTGACCGACAGCGGTAAACATGCGCATCCCGCCGCAGATGCACCGGATGCGCTGCGTCTTGAATCACCCGCGCCGGTCAGCCAGTTACCCGGCTTCGACCAGGGCTGGGTGACCGTTCAGGATTTATCAGCCCAGCGTTGCGCGTTACTGCTGGAGCCGCAGGATGGCGAGCAGATTCTTGATCTGTGCGCTGCGCCTGGCGGCAAAACAACCCACATTCTGGAAGTGGCTCCCAAGGCTCAGGTACTGGCAGTCGATGTGGATGCGCAGCGCCTTAAACGCGTGGAAGAAAATCTTCAGCGTCTGGGTATGAAAGCTGAAGTGAAGCAGGGCGATGGCCGCACCCCACAACAGTGGTGCGGCGAACGCCAGTTTGATCGTATTCTGCTGGATGCGCCCTGCTCGGCAACCGGCGTCATTCGTCGTCACCCGGATATTAAGTGGCTGCGTCGCGATCGCGACATCGCTGAACTGGCGAAGCTGCAAAGCGAAATTCTGGATGCGGTCTGGCCACTTCTCAAACCTGGCGGCACCCTGCTATACGCCACCTGTTCGATCCTGCCGGAAGAGAATCATCAGCAAATTGAAGCCTTTTTGCAGCGTCAGTCCGATGCTGAAGCACAACCGCTGCAGGATGCGCCGGCCAGTGGCTGGCAGGTCTTTCCTGAGGCTGAAGGCGGAGATGGTTTCTTCTACGCTAAGCTGTTAAAAAAACCGGATGCTAATTGATATGAGCGTTGATGAGCGATGAAAATAATCATTCTGGGTGCAGGACAGGTCGGCGGGACGCTGGCAGAAAACCTGGTCGGTGAAAACAACGATATCACCGTGGTCGATACCGACGCATCGCGCTTACGCCATCTGCAGGATAAGTTCGACCTGCGCGTGGTGCAGGGTCATGGTTCGCATCCGCGGATATTGCGTGAGGCGGGCGCGGAAGATGCCGACATGCTGGTCGCCGTGACCAATTCCGATGAAACCAACATGATCGCTTGCCAGATCGCCTACTCACTTTTCAATACGCCTAACCGTATCGCCCGGATCCGCGCCGCAGACTATCTGCGCGATGCGGATAAACTGTTTATTCCTGAGGCGGTCCCTATTGATCATTTGATTTCACCCGAACAGTTAGTGATCGATAATATTTACCGTCTGATCCAGTATCCCGGTGCGTTACAGGTCGTGAATTTTGCTGAAGGCAAAGTCAGCCTGGCGGTGGTCAAAGCCTATTATGGCGGGCCGCTGGTTGGTAATCCGCTCTCAATTATGCGTGAGCACATGCCGCACATTGATACGCGCGTAGCCGCCATTTTTCGTCAGGATCGGCCTATTCGTCCGCAAGGCTCCACCATTGTTGAAGCGGGCGACGAAGTGTTTTTCATCGCCGCCAGCCAGAATATTCGAGCGGTGATGAGTGAAATGCAGCGACTGGAGAAGCCGTACAAACGCATCATGCTGGTGGGCGGCGGCAATATTGGTTTTGGTCTGGCGCAGCGGCTGGAGAAAAATTACAGCGTTAAGCTGATTGAACGTAATCCACAGCGCGCCGCAGAACTGGCGGAGCATCTGCAGGACACCATCGTCTTTTATGGTGATGCGTCAGATCAGGAGCTGCTGGCTGAAGAACATGTTGAGCAGGTTGATCTGTTCATTGCCGTCACTAATGACGATGAGGCCAACATCATGTCCGCCATGCTGGCGAAAAAGATGGGGGCCAAAAAAGTGATGGTGCTGATTCAGCGCCGCGCCTATGTCGACCTGGTGCAGGGCAGCGTGATCGATATTGCGATTTCGCCACAGCAGGCCACTATTTCAGCCTTGCTGGGCCACGTGCGTAAAGCTGATATCGTTGGCGTCTCTTCACTACGACGGGGCATCGCCGAAGCGATCGAGGCGATTGCACACGGTGACGAAACCACCTCACGCGTGGTCGGCCGCTCAATTGATGACATCAAATTGCCGCCTGGCACCATCATTGGTGCCGTAGTACGCGGCGATGATGTGATGATTGCCAACGACAACCTGCGCATTGAGCAAGGCGATCATGTCATCATGTTCCTGACCGACAAGAAGTTTGTTTCAGATGTGGAGCGTCTGTTCCAGCCGAGTCCGTTTTTCCTGTAACGGCAGCGTAATTATTGATGAATTAACCCAGCGGGAAACTGCCGCATAATTCCATGGGATGATGGCAAAAACAGCAGGGTTTGTTAGACTTTAGGGCATTGGCCAGGGCAAGGAGATAAGTATGAGTTTATTCAAAGAGTTTCGTGATTTCGCAATGCGCGGTAACGTGGTGGATCTGGCGGTGGGTGTGATCATCGGCGCCGCGTTTGGCAAGATCGTGTCATCATTAGTCGCCAACATTATTATGCCGCCGTTGGGTCTGCTGATTGGTGGTGTCGACTTCAAATCGTTTAGCTGGGTGCTTAAGCCTGCGGTCGGTGACACGCCTGCCGTTGTGATGCAGTACGGTGTGTTTCTGCAGACCATCTTCGACTTCGTAATCATCGCTTTTGCCATTTTCATGGCGATCAAACTGATGAACCGTCTCTATACTAAAAAAGAAGTCGAGAAGCCGGCTGCCAAGCCCTCTAATGAAGAAGTCCTGCTGACAGAAATTCGTGATTTGCTGAAGCAGCAAAATACCCGGGTTTAAAAAATAAGCCGCCTGCCGGGCGGTTTTTTTTCGCTCTGAAAGCAGAAGGCCAGTGATAAGATGCTGTCTTATCACTGGCCTCCCAGTTCTGCCCCTTAACATGTTTATCTTTGCGCTTAAAACTCCCCTTCCCTTTTTGCTTCTGTTCAATGCGCTGCCGGAATAGTGGGTCATGTAACAGTGCTTCAATCGCATTGTCGCGAATCTGCCCTTTGGTATGCTGATATTTGCTCATGGTTCCTCCTGTTGGAATCGCGAGATACTTTATTCCTTTGGCTGAAAAAAACAATATCTCTAACTGCTCAGACTCTCACCTCGTTCGAGGGCTTCAAGAATTGAGCACGAAACGCTACTGTGACTGTCACCACAGCAGGCATCCGACAGATGCTGGAGCGATCGCTGCATGGTTTCCAGCTCAGCAATCATCTGCGCGACCTCATTGAGGCGTTTTTCAACAATCGACTTCGACTCCTGGCAGGTGTGATGTGCCGGATCGACGCGGATTGAAAGCAACTCCCGGATAGCTTCAAGACTGAAACCGAGTTTACGACCGTAGCGGATAAACTTCAGGCGTTGCAGATCGCTTTCACTGTATAAACGAAAACCCCCTTCGGTACGTCCGTCATGATCCATCATCTGCTGTTTCTCATAGAAACGGATGGTATCTGGCGTGACGTCGGCGAGTTTTGCCAACTGACCAATCCTGAACATCTACTTCTCCTGATTGAAACGTTGCTGAAGAGCGGCGGCATAGTCGCCATGCAGAAAATCGGTGCGCATGCCGGCTTGCTGAAGCCTGAGCTCAAGAACGTTAAAGCGGCGACACTGATCCTGATAACGCGGATCGGCGGGATCGAGCTGACGTAGCAGATCGTTAACTTCGATCGCTTCACGACGCAGTTCGAGTTCGGGCGGCAGGAAACCGGCGTTCTTTAGCAGCCGATAGCCGGCGCGAAGTTCAGGTGGTACATGACTGTCATCATCAAGCTGAAGCGGCTTGCCTTCACCAGGCAGTTGACTCAGCTCGCCCTTTTCCAGCGCGGCTTTAATGTGTTGTTCTGCAAGTTGATCAACCAGCCACATCGTAAACTCCTCAGCTCAGCGAATTACTCAGCCCTAAAGGTAGTAAATTTTGGGCAATAAAAAACCCGCCGAAGCGGGTTTTTTACTTTACTACAGATTACTCTGCAGCTGCTTCTGCTTGAGCTTCTGGACGATCAACCAGCTCGATGTATGCCATCGGAGCGTTGTCACCAGCGCGGAAGCCACACTTCAGAATGCGAGTGTAACCACCGGCACGGCTCGCGAAACGCGGGCCAAGCTCATTAAACAGTTTTGCCACGATCTCGTTATCACGAGTGCGGGCGAATGCCAGACGACGATTAGCTACGTTGTCGGTCTTGGCAAGAGTAATCAGCGGCTCAACTACGCGGCGCAACTCTTTGGCTTTCGGCAGAGTCGTCTTGATGATCTCATGACGAACCAGAGAGCCAGCCATGTTACGGAACATAGCCTGACGATGGCTGCTGTTGCGGTTCAGTTGACGACCACTCTTACGATGGCGCATGACCTTATCCTTCTCAGTGAAACCTTAACCTGTGATCGGGTTATTCATCAGCAATGCTTGCCGGCGGCCAGTTCTCAAGGCGCATGCCCAGAGAAAGTCCACGTGAGGCGAGCACATCTTTAATCTCAGTAAGAGATTTTTTACCCAGGTTAGGCGTTTTAAGCAGCTCAACCTCGGTACGCTGTACCAGATCACCGATGTAGTGGATAGCTTCTGCCTTAAGGCAGTTAGCAGAGCGGACAGTCAATTCCAGATCGTCAACAGGGCGCAGCAGGATCGGATCGAATTCTGGTTTCTCTTCTTTAACTTCCGGCTGACGTACATCACGTAAGTCAACGAAAGCTTCAAGTTGTTCTGCCAGAATGGTTGCCGCACGACGAATCGCCTCTTCAGGATCGATTGTACCGTTGGTTTCCATTTCGATGACCAGCTTATCCAGGTCGGTGCGCTGTTCGACGCGCGCTGCTTCAACATTGTAGGCAATACGGTCTACAGGGCTGTAGCAAGCGTCAACCAACAGGCGGCCGATTGGGCGCTCATCTTCTTCCGAATGAATTCGGGCAGAAGCCGGCACATAACCACGACCACGCTGAACTTTGATACGCATGCTGATAGCGGCGTTCTCATCGGTCAGATGGCAGATCACGTGCTGAGGCTTGACGATTTCGACATCACCATCATGGGTAATGTCGGCTGCAGTCACAGGGCCAATGCCAGATTTATTCAGGGTCAGAATGACTTCATCTTTACCCTGAACTCTTACCGCCAGCCCTTTCAGGTTGAGCAGGATTTCCAGGATATCTTCCTGTACGCCCTCTTTGGTGCTGTACTCATGTAGTACACCATCAATTTCAACCTCGGTCACCGCGCAACCCGGCATGGAAGAAAGCAGAATACGGCGCAGTGCGTTACCAAGAGTATGGCCAAAGCCACGCTCTAAAGGCTCAAGGGTCACCTTGGCGTGCGTCGAACTCACTTGCTCGATATCTACCAGGCGCGGTTTTAGAAACTCTGTCACAGAACCCTGCATTGTGTCCTCTCTTTGGTACTAAGCTTTACTTAGAGTAAAGCTCGACGATCAGGTGTTCGTTAATGTCCGCAGACAGATCAGTACGCTCAGGAATACGCTTGAACACACCTTCCATCTTAGTCGCATCAACTTCCAGCCAGGTTGGCTTTTCACGCTGCTCAGCCAGCTCCAGAGCGGCCTTCACGCGAGATTGCTTTTTGGCTTTCTCACGGATGCTAACGACATCATTCGGAGATACCTGATAAGAAGCGATGTTAACAACGCGGCCATTTACCAGAACAGACTTATGGCTCACCAGCTGACGTGCTTCCGCACGAGTGGCACCAAAGCCCATACGATAAACTACGTTGTCCAGACGGCCTTCCAGCAGAGCCAACAGGTTTTCACCGGTGTTGCCTTTCAGACGTGCTGCTTCTTTATAGTAGTTACGGAACTGACGCTCGAGCACGCCGTAGATACGACGAACTTTCTGCTTCTCACGTAACTGACCGCCGTAATCAGACAGACGCGGTTTACGCGCACCATGCTGACCAGGCGCTTGTTCGATCTTACACTTGGAATCAATCGCGCGAACGCCAGACTTAAGGAATAAGTCAGTGCCCTCACGACGGCTCAGCTTGAGCTTAGGACCCAAATATCTTGCCATTTTCTTTCTCCAACTATCCTAAAAAACGGGCGTTATACGCGACGTTTTTTCGGCGGACGACAACCGTTATGAGGGATCGGAGTCACATCAGTAATATTAGTGATGCGGAAACCAGCGGCGTTCAGTGCACGAATTGTTGATTCGCGACCCGGACCCGGACCCTTAACCATAACTTCCAGGTTCTTAATACCGTAATCTTTTACCGCTTCTGCACAGCGCTCTGCAGCGACCTGAGCAGCAAACGGAGTGGATTTACGTGAACCGCGGAAACCGGAACCACCGGCGGTTGCCCAACCCAGTGCGTTACCCTGACGATCAGTAATAGTAACGATGGTGTTGTTAAAAGAAGCATGGACATGAGCCACGCCATCTGAGACTTGTTTTCTTACACGCTTACGTGCACGAACTGGTGCCTTTGCCATTATTTACTCACCCCGATTATTTCTTGATCGGTTTACGCGGACCCTTACGGGTACGTGCGTTGGTCTTAGTACGCTGACCGCGAACCGGAAGACCACGACGATGGCGCAAACCACGGTAGCAACCAAGGTCCATAAGACGCTTGATGCTCAGGGTGATTTCACGGCGCAGATCACCTTCTACAACGAATTTCGCAACTGCATCACGCAGCTGATCAATTTGTTCTTCAGACAGCTCACTGATCTTAACATTTTCAGCAATACCCGTTGAAGCGCAGATGGCTTTAGAACGAGTTTTACCGATACCGAAGATCGAAGTTAATGCGATAACGGTATGTTTTTGATCAGGAATGTTAATGCCTGCTATACGGGCCACTATGCACTCCTATAATTAAATAAGCACGTCCCATGCTGAAAAGCCCGTTTTCAGGATACTCAAATGGAAACGCACTGACATACAAAAGATTGGCTGGCTAATCTAGCCAGCTCAACCCGACTTTGCAAGAAAAATATGTGACAAAATCAGCCTTGGCGCTGTTTATGCTTTGGCTCGGCGCTGCAGATCACACGGACGACACCGTCGCGACGAATGATTTTGCAGTTACGACATAATTTCTTGACGGAAGCACGAACTTTCATTTTTACTCTCCGTAACTTCTCAACCACCTGAATTAACGGCCGTAGCCCTTCAGGTTAGCTTTCTTCAATGCCGACTCGTACTGACTTGACATCATCAGAGTTTGCACTTGAGCCATAAAGTCCATGATGACGACCACTACGATGAGCAGTGAAGTACCGCCAAAGTAGAAGGGAACCTTCATCGCATCACGCATGAACTCCGGGATAAGGCAGATAAAAGTGATGTACAGCGCACCAATTAAGGTTAACCGCGTCATAACTTTATCGATGTACTTCGCCGTTTGCTCTCCCGGACGAATTCCCGGTACGAATGCACCAGACTTCTTCAGGTTATCTGCTGTTTCACGTGGGTTGAAAACCAACGCCGTATAGAAGAAACAGAAGAAGATGATTGCAGTCGCATAGAGTAGCACATAAAGCGGCTGTCCTGGCTGCAAATACAGCGAAATTGTTGTCAGCCAGTTCCAACCGGTACCGCCCCCGAACCACGATGCAATCGTTGCCGGGAACAGAATAATGCTGGAAGCAAAAATAGCCGGGATTACGCCCGCCATGTTCACTTTCAACGGTAAATGTGTGCTCTGTGCAGCGTAGACACGACGACCTTGCTGACGTTTTGCATAGTTCACCACAATGCGGCGTTGACCACGTTCAACGAAAATAACAAAGAAGGTCACGGCGAATACGAGTACTGCAACCAACAGCAACAGAAGGAAGTGCAGGTCACCTTGCCGCGCTTGCTCGATGGTATGGCCAATGGCCGGCGGGAGACCCGCAACAATACCTGCGAAGATAATGATCGAAATACCGTTACCGATACCGCGTTCAGTAATCTGTTCGCCCAGCCACATCAGGAACATTGTCCCTGAGACCAGACTGACAACAGCGGTAAAGTAGAAAGCAAAGCCTGGATTCATCACCAGGCCCTGCATTCCTGGCATATTCGGCAGACCGGTAGCAATACCGATCGACTGGAATATGGCCAATACCAACGTACCGTATCGGGTGTACTGGCTAATCTTACGACGGCCAGCCTCCCCTTCTTTCTTAATTTCCGCTAACGCTGGATGAACCACCGTTAATAACTGGATGATAATCGATGCCGAAATATACGGCATGATACCCAGTGCGAAAATAGAAGCACGGCTGAGAGCACCACCAGAGAACATGTTAAACATTTCAATGATGGTGCCACGCTGTTGTTCAAGCAGTTTGGCAAGTACAGTGGCATCAATACCAGGGATCGGAATGAAAGAGCCAATACGGAAGACAATCAGTGCACCGATTACAAACAGCAGTCTGCGTTTCAGTTCACCAAAGCCGCCTTTGGCGCTTTGAAAATCTAACCCCGGTTGTTTAGCCATCTGCTACTTATTCCTCAATTTTACCGCCAGCAGCTTCGATTGCAGCACGAGCACCTTTGGTGACACGCAGGCCGCGAACCGTTACCGGTGCAGAAACTTCACCAGAAAGAATTACTTTAACGAATTCAATCTGGACACCGATAATGTTGGCCGCTTTCAGCGTATTCAGGTCTACGATACCGCCTTCAACTTTCGCCAGATCAGACAGACGAATCTCTGTGGTGATCATTGATTTGCGAGAGGTGAAACCGAATTTCGGCAGACGACGATACAGAGGCATCTGACCGCCCTCGAAACCGCGACGTACGCCACCGCCAGAACGTGAGTTCTGACCTTTGTGACCACGACCACCGGTTTTACCGAGACCAGAACCGATACCACGACCCAGACGCTTGCTCGCGTGCTTAGACCCTTCGGCCGGAGACAGAGTATTTAGACGCATCTCTTACTCCTCCACTTTAACCATATAGGAAACCGCGTTAACCATACCGCGTACTGCAGGCGTATCTTCACGCTCAACGGTGTGGCCAATACGACGCAGACCCAGGCCAACCAGAGTGGCTTTATGCTTAGGCAAACGGCCAATAGCACTGCGGGTTTGAGTGATTTTAATAGTCTTAGCCATCGTGATTACCCCAGAATTTCTTCAACGGATTTACCACGCTTAGCAGCGACCATTTCCGGAGATTTCATATTGCCCAGGCCGTCGATAGTTGCACGAACCACGTTAATCGGGTTGGTGGAACCATAGGCTTTTGCCAGAACGTTATGAACTCCAGCGACTTCCAGGACGGCGCGCATTGCACCACCGGCAATAATACCGGTACCTTCAGAAGCCGGCTGCATGAACACGCGGGAACCCGTGTGTGCACCTTTTACTGGGTGCTGCAGGGTGCCGTTGGTCAGCGCGACGTTAACCATGTTGCGACGGGCTTTCTCCATCGCTTTCTGGATCGCTGCTGGAACTTCACGCGCTTTACCGTAACCAAAACCAACGCGACCGTTACCATCGCCTACCACAGTCAGTGCTGTGAAGGAGAAAATACGACCACCTTTAACAGTTTTAGATACACGGTTTACCGCGATCAGTTTTTCCTGCAGTTCGCCAGCTTGTTTCTCGATGTGTGCCATCTTAGACCTCTACCTTAGAACTGAAGGCCAGCTTCACGGGCAGCATCTGCCAGTGCCTGGACGCGACCATGATATTGGAAACCGGAACGGTCGAAAGAAACACCAGTGATGCCTTTTTCGATTGCGCGTTCTGCAATAACTTTACCTACTGCAGCTGCGGCTTCTTTATTACCGGTATACTTCAGTTGTTCAGTGATAGCTTTTTCTACTGTAGAAGCAGCGACCAGAACTTCGGAACCGTTCGGGGCGATTACCTGTGCGTAAATATGACGCGGGGTACGATGTACCACCAGGCGAGTAGCACCCAGCTCTTTGAGCTTGCGACGTGCACGGGTCGCACGACGGATACGAGCAGATTTCTTATCCATAGTGTTACCTTACTTCTTCTTAGCCTCTTTGGTACGCACGACTTCGTCGGCGTAACGGACACCCTTGCCTTTATAAGGCTCAGGACGACGGTAGGCGCGCAAGTCAGCTGCAACCTGGCCGATCAGCTGTTTATCAGCGCCTTTCAGCACGATTTCAGTCTGAGTCGGACACTCTGCAGTGATACCCGCGGGCAGCTGGTGATCGACTGGATGAGAAAAGCCCAGAGACAGGTTTACCACGTCGCCTTTAACGGCTGCACGATAACCTACACCAACCAGCTGCAGCTTCTTAGTGAAGCCTTCGGTAACACCGATAACCATTGCGTTCAGCAGCGCGCGAGAAGTACCCGCCTGCGCCCAGCCGTCAACGAAACCTTCGCGCGGAGCGAAAGTCAGAGCGTTGTCAGCATGCTTAACTTCAACAGCATCATTGATAGTACGAGTCAGCTCGCCGTTTTTACCTTTAATCGAAATTACCTGACCGTTGAGTTTTACCTCTACGCCGGCAGGAACAACGACAGGTGCTTTAGCAACACGAGACATAGTATCCTCCGATTACGCTACGTAGCAGATAATTTCGCCACCAAGACCTGCCTGGCGCGCTGCACGATCAGTCATGACACCTTTAGATGTAGAAACTACAGCGATGCCCATACCAGCCATTACCTTTGGCAGCTCATCTTTTTTCTTATAGATGCGCAGACCAGGACGGCTTACTCGCTGAATGCTTTCCACAACCGCTTTGCCCTGGAAATACTTAAGAGTCAGTTCCAGTTCCAGCTTGGTGTCGCCTTCGATTTTGAAATCTTCAATATATCCTTCTTCCTTCAGAACGTTGGCAATTGCCAATTTCAGCTTGGAGGAAGGCATGGTGACCGCAACTTTGTTCGCGGCCTGACCGTTACGGATACGGGTCAGCATATCCGCGATCGGATCTTGCATGCTCATCTGTGTTACTCCCGTGATTCAATTGGTGACAATTACCAGCTAGCCTTCTTCAGGCCCGGGATTTCACCGCGCATGGCGGCTTCGCGGACCTTGATACGGCTCAACCCAAACTTCCGCAGGAAACCGTGCGGACGACCTGTTTGACGGCAGCGGTTACGCTGACGTGAAGGGCTGGAATCACGCGGCAGACTCTGCAGCTTCAGAACGGCATTCCAACGATCTTCGTCGGAAGCGTTCACATCAGAAATGATCGCTTTCAGTTCAGCGCGTTTTGCGAAGAATTTGTCTGCTAATTTCACACGCTTAACTTCGCGTGCTTTCATAGATTGCTTAGCCATTAAGTAACCCTACCTTACTTACGGAACGGGAAGTCAAAGGCAGCCAGCAGAGCACGGCCTTCATCATCAGATTTCGCAGTAGTGGTAATGGTAATATCCAAACCACGAACGCGATCGACTTTGTCGTAGTCGATTTCTGGGAAGATGATCTGCTCACGTACACCCATGCTGTAGTTGCCACGACCATCGAATGACTTAGCGGACAAGCCACGGAAGTCACGGATACGTGGAACAGCAATGGTGATCAGACGCTCAAAGAACTCCCACATGCGTTCGCCACGCAGAGTTACTTTACAGCCGATCGGATAGCCCTGACGGATTTTGAAGCCTGCAACTGATTTGCGTGCTTTGGTGACCAGCGGTTTTTGACCGGAGATTGCTGCCAGGTCAGCTGCTGCGTTATCCAGCAGTTTCTTGTCAGCGATCGCTTCACCAACACCCATGTTCAGGGTGATCTTCTCGACCCGAGGGACTTGCATGACAGAATTGTAGCCAAACTCTGTCATGAGTTTCTGGACTACTTCGTCTTTGTAGTAATCATGCAGTTTCGCCATCGTACTACTCCAAATTACTTGATAGTTTCGCTGTTAGACTTGAAGAAACGGACTTTTTTGCCGTCTTCGAATCTAAAGCCTACACGGTCAGCCTTACCAGTTGCCGCATTGAACAGTGCAACGTTAGAAACCTGAATTGCAGCTTCTTTTTCAACGATGCCACCTGGTTGGTTCAGAGCCGGAACCGGCTTCTGATGTTTCTTCACCAGGTTGATACCTTCAACGATGACCTTACCAGAAGACAGGACATTCTTAACTTTACCGCGCTTACCTTTATCTTTACCGGTTAACACGATAACTTCGTCGTTACGACGGATTTTAGCTGCCATTGTTCGCTCCTTAGAGTACTTCTGGTGCCAGAGAGATAATTTTCATGAACTTTTCAGTACGAAGTTCACGAGTTACCGGCCCAAAAATACGCGTACCGATAGGCTGCTCACTGTTATTGTTTAAAATAACGCATGCATTACCATCGAAGCGAATGACAGAACCGTCCGGGCGACGAACACCCTTCCTGGTGCGCACCACTACCGCCTTCAGGACATCACCTTTTTTGACTTTACCACGAGGAATTGCTTCCTTGATGGTAACTTTGATGATGTCACCGACGCCTGCGTAGCGACGGTGCGAGCCACCCAGAACCTTGATACACATTACGCGACGTGCACCGGAGTTGTCGGCGACGTTCAGCATAGTCTGTTCTTGGATCATTTTAGTGCTCCGCTAATGTCAACTACTACTTCGGGACCTAAACCTCAGGTCGTTAGAAAGCCCCATAATTGAGGGCGCGGCATTGTAACACCGGTTCTCACAGATGGGTAGAAAAAATAAACGGCTCTCAATCGAGCCGCTGATTTTCCCTGATGACAGGGAGGGCGTATTCTAGGGAATAGTGCGAACAGTAGCAAATGTAATCTGCCTTATTTTTCGTCGCTTCTGTAATAAAGTGTCCGATTGGCCCCTTTCACCCGTTTAGTGGCCAGTTGGTTATGCTGGCGCGGCGGTGCTGGCAGTTCAATTCCGCTCAGTTGACCGTTACGTACCCTGAGCTGTTGATGCTGTTGTATGCCGCCGGCCCCGAATCAGAGAACATCTGCGGCGAAACCGATCGTGCCCTGCCCCGTCCAGCCCTACCCGGCCCAGGTCAAAAACCGCCAGTTCGGCCATCATGCCGGGAGCAATTATTGCCTCATCATCACGTTTAAGCACTTTCCCGCCTCTCAGCATTGCCAGTTCAGGCACCTGACGCGCCGTCAGCGCATCGGGACCCAACCCCAGCAGTTGCAGCAGCATCGCCTGACGCGCTTCTGATGTCATGTCTGCGCTGACATTAGAGGCAGAGTCCTCGACGCCAAACCCGACGGGGGCAACGGCGTCGCACATATGGCGCAACGGGGCGATACCCGAGTCAGGCAGCATGCTGGCGCAGGGACAATGCGCGCTACTCGTCCCGCTATCGGCGAACAGCTCAATGCCTGAGGGAGCCAGCTTAACGTGGTGTGCATGCCAGACGTCAGGATCTACCCAGCCGAGGACCTCCAGGTACTGTGCCGGCATCATATTGAATTTCTCTCGGCAATAACGGATATCGTTACCATTTTCCGCCAGATGAATATGCACCGAGACACCGTACTGACGGCCAGCGGTGCAGACAGCTTTATCAACTCACGACTGACAGAAACTGGCGAACATGGCGCCACCACCGCATTATCCCATGACAGGCGTCGCGATAACGCGCTATTCCCCGTTAGGTAGCGGTTAACATCGTCGCCTCATCCTCCACCAGACTGTCGGGCGTCAGGCCACCGCGCGGCTGCCCCACACTCACACTGCCGCCACTGGCATGGAAATTATTCCCTTTACGGTTGCCGCCTCAATGCGTTCATCAAGCTGGTAGTCGTTGGGATCGTGATACCGATGATCGCTGGTGGTGGTACAGCCTGTTAGCATCAACTCTTCTATCGATATCTGGGTTGAGATGTGTAACCTGTCTGGCATCGGATCCTGCCACAGCGGATAACGTTGCATCAGTCAGTAGAACAGCGCACCGTTTACACCACGGAGTGGTACACATAACGGCGTTCTTTGCATGCTATCACCGGCGGGTTACCCCTGAGGGGCAGATGTTGATAGCGGCAGGCCAATCGTCAGCAGCGCAGCTTGCAGCGACGGTGCCGGGCGAGGTTTTGGCTTCTCTTCACGACTCGTGCGCTAGCCACATGTAACCCGCCTTTTCCAGCCCGCAGTTGTTAAACCACCCTGACCAAACGCCACAGCCAGTCCACCGCACAGCTGATCCTCATCGAGGATGTGCCGTTGATGTAAGGATCGCTATCCGCTCCACAGGCAAAAAAAAACCCCCTGCCGAAGCAGAGGGTTTTCTCAGAAAAAATCATTCTTATTACAGAACAGCTTTCTCAATTACGCGAACCAGGGTCCAGGATTTAGTCTTGGACAGTGGACGGCATTCGCGGATTTCTACCACGTCGCCAATTCCACATTCATTGTTCTCGTCATGGATGTGCAGCTTAGTCGTACGTTTGATGAATTTGCCGTAGATCGGGTGTTTCACGAAACGTTCGATAGCAACAACTGCAGATTTCTGCATTTTGTCACTTACTACACGACCCTGCAGAGTACGGATTTTATCGGTCATTACGAACCCGCCTTCTCAGTCAGTAAAGTCTTAACGCGTGCAACATCACGGCGCACTTGCTTCAGCAGATGGGTCTGCTGCAGTTGGCCAGATGCTGCCTGCATGCGCAGGTTAAATTGCTCACGCAGCAGATTAAGCAGCTCAGTGTTCAGCTCTTCAACGCTTTTTTCACGCAGCTCTGTTGCTTTCATTACATCACCGTCTTAGTTACAAAGGTGGTTTTGATAGGCAGTTTTGCTGCTGCCAGCTTGAATGCTTCACGGGCCAGCTCTTCTGGTACGCCGTCCATTTCATACAGGACTTTACCAGGCTGGATCAGGGCAACCCAATACTCCACGTTACCCTTACCTTTACCCATACGCACTTCCAGCGGCTTCTCGGTGATCGGTTTGTCCGGGAATACTCGGATCCAGATCTTACCTTGACGCTTAACTGCACGGGTCATAGCACGACGTGCTGCTTCGATCTGACGAGCAGTCAGACGACCACGGCCAACAGCTTTCAGACCGAAAGTACCGAAGCTGACATCCGTACCCGCAGCCAGACCGCGGTTACGGCCTTTGTGCACTTTACGGAATTTCGTACGCTTTGGTTGTAACATCAGCGACTCTCCTTACTTACGGCCTTTACGCTGCTGCTTTTTAGGTTGAGCAGCCGGTTCCGGTTGTTCAACAGCAGCCATACCACCCAGGATCTCACCTTTGAAGATCCATACCTTAACGCCGATTACACCATAAGTGGTGTGGGCTTCAGAGGTGTTGTAGTCAATGTCAGCACGCAGAGTGTGCAACGGCACGCGACCTTCACGATACCATTCGGTACGTGCGATCTCGGCGCCGCCCAGACGGCCGCTAACTTCAACTTTAATCCCCTTCGCGCCCAGACGCATGGCGTTCTGAACCGCACGCTTCATAGCACGACGGAACATCACACGACGCTCCAGCTGTGAAGTGATGCTGTCAGCTACCAGTTTCGCGTCCAGTTCCGGCTTACGGACTTCAGCGATATTAATCTGTGCAGGAACGCCAGCGATGTTCGCGACGACCGTGCGCAGTTTTTCTACGTCTTCACCTTTCTTACCGATCACGATGCCCGGACGAGCAGTGTGAATAGTCACACGGATGCTCTTCGCTGGACGCTCGATAACGATACGAGATACAGACGCTTTAGCCAGTTCTTTTGTCAGGAACTGACGTACTTTAAAGTCGCTGTCCAGGTTGTCAGCGAATTCTTTGGTGTTCGCAAACCAGGTAGAGTTCCATGGTTTTACAATACCCAGGCGAATACCATTAGGATGTACTTTCTGACCCATTGCTAGTCTCCAGAGTCTCAGCGATCGGACACAACCACAGTAATGTGGCTGGTGCGCTTCAGGATGCGATCTGCACGACCTTTGGCACGCGGCATAATGCGTTTCATGGTCGGACCTTCATCTACGAAAATTTTCGTGATTTTCAGATCGTCGATATCAGCGCCATCGTTGTGTTCGGCGTTAGCAATGGCAGATTCCAGGACTTTCTTAACCAGTACAGCCGCTTTCTTGTTGGTGTAGGTTAAAATATCCAGAGCCTGCGACACTTTCTTACCGCGAATCAGGTCCGCCACCAGGCGTACCTTCTGAGCAGAAGAACGAGCATGGCGATGTTGAGCAATAGTTTCCATCTCTTCCTCCTACTTATTTCTTCTTGGCTTTTTTATCAGCCGCGTGACCGCGATAAGTACGTGTCGGCGCGAATTCACCCAGTTTGTGACCAACCATTTCGTCGGAAACAAAGACAGGAACGTGCTGACGACCATTATGGACAGCGATGGTCAAACCGATCATGTTAGGAAAGATCGTTGAACGACGGGACCAAGTGCGCAAAGGCTTCTTGTCACCGCTTTCCACCGCTTTCTCTACCTTCTTCAGCAAGTGCAGGTCAATAAAAGGACCTTTCTTGAGAGAACGTGGCATGGCTTATCCTCTAATATTATTTGCTACGGCGACGTACGATAAATTTATCAGTACGCTTGTTGCTACGGGTCTTCTTACCTTTGGTCTGAACGCCCCACGGAGTTACCGGGTGCTTACCAAAGTTACGACCTTCACCACCACCGTGCGGGTGATCAACTGGGTTCATCGCGGTACCACGAACGGTCGGACGAACACCACGCCAACGGGCTGCACCAGCTTTACCCAGAACGCGCAGCATATGCTCAGCGTTGCCGACTTCGCCCAGTGTTGCGCGGCAGTCAGATTCGACTTTACGCATTTCACCAGAACGCAGACGCAGGGTAACGTAAGAACCTTCACGCGCAACGATCTGCACGTAAGCACCGGCTGAGCGAGCAATCTGACCGCCTTTGCCTGGTTTCATTTCTACGTTATGCACGGTAGAACCCACCGGGATGTTACGCATCGGCAGAGTGTTACCTGCTTTGATCGCAGCATCAACGCCAGATTGGATCTGGTCGCCGGCTTTCAGGCCTTTAGGGGCCAGGATATAACGGCGCTCGCCGTCTTTGTACAGAACCAGTGCGATGTTCGCAGAGCGGTTCGGATCGTACTCAAGACGTTCAACAACTGCCGGGATACCATCTTTGTTGCGTTTGAAATCAACCAGACGGTAAGCCTGCTTATGACCACCACCGATGTGACGGGTAGTGATGCGACCGTTGTTGTTGCGGCCACCGGATTTGCTGTTTTTTTCCAGCAATGGAGCAAACGGCTTGCCCTTGTGCAGCTCTGGGTTCACCACTTTTACGACGTGGCGACGACCCGGAGATGTCGGTTTACATTTAACAACTGCCATTGTCTTTCTCCTCCGACTTACTCAGCGCCGCCGACGAAGTCCAGATTCTGGCCTTCCTTCAGGGTGACGTAAGCTTTTTTCCAGTCGCTACGACGACCGATACGCTGTCCGTGACGCTTAACTTTACCCTTAACTACCAGGGTGTTTACGTCTTTCACTTCTACTTCGAACAGTTTCTCAACAGCAGCAACGATCTCTGCTTTGGTCGCGTCATTAGCTACTTTGAGTACGATGGTATTGGTTTTTTCCATCGCGCTAGATGCCTTTTCAGATACGTGCGGCGCGCGCAGTACTTTCAGCAGACGTTCTTCACGGATCATGCCAGCATCTCCTCAACTTGCTTAACTGCATCAGCAGTCATAACGACTTTGTCGAAGGCGATCAGGCTAACTGGGTCGATACCTGATGCATCACGCACGTCAACCTTGTACAGGTTACGCGCAGCCAGGAACAGATTCTCATCCAGTTCGCCAGTGATGATCAGCACGTCTTCCAGCGCCATGTCTTTCAGTTTCTGTACCAGCAGCTTGGTTTTCGGTGCTTCTACAGCGAATGATTCGACAACGATCAGACGATCTTGACGTACCAGTTCGGACAGGATGCTTTTCAGCGCGCCGCGGTACATCTTTTTGTTAACTTTTTGACTGTGGTCCTGCGGCTTCGCAGCAAAGGTCACGCCACCTGAACGCCAGATTGGGCTCTTTACAGAACCTGCACGCGCACGGCCGGTGCCTTTTTGACGCCATGGCTTTTTGCCTGAACCGGTTACTTCTGCACGCGTTTTCTGCGCACGAGTACCCTGGCGGGCGCCAGATGCGTAAGCAACAACAACCTGGTGAACCAGCGCTTCGTTGAAATCACGACCGAAGGTAGTTTCGGAAACAGTCAGCGCGCTCTGCGCGTCTTTCAATACTAATTCCATTGCTATCCCCTTACGCCTTCACAGCTGGTTTAACGATCAGGTCGCTACCGGTTGCACCCGGGACAGCACCTTTAACCAGCAGCAGGTTGCGCTCAGCGTCAACACGTACTACGTCCAGACTCTGAACGGTTACGCGCTCATTACCCAGCTGACCTGCCATTTTCTTGCCTTTGAACACTTTGCCCGGAGTCTGGTTCTGACCGATTGAACCCGGAACGCGGTGAGACAAGGAGTTACCGTGAGTCGCGTCCTGGGTACGGAAGTTCCAGCGCTTAACGGTACCGGCGAAACCTTTACCTTTAGAGGTACCGGTTACGTCAACTTTTTTAACTTCAGCGAAAATCTCAACGCTGATGCTCTGACCTACAGAGTATTCTTCACCTTCAGCGGTGCGGAATTCCCACAGGCCACGGCCAGCTTCAACGCCAGCTTTAGCAAAATGACCAGCTTCAGGTTTGGTCACACGGTTTGCTTTTTTAGCACCGGTGGTAACCTGAATTGCCTGGTAACCATCGTTTTCCAGGCCTTTGACCTGAGTAACGCGGTTCGCTTCAACTTCGATTACGGTGACGGGGATAGAAACGCCATCTTCAGTGAAGATGCGGGTCATGCCCACTTTTTTACCGACTAAACCAATCATTGTTTCAACCTCTCAATCGCTCGATGACCTGATTAACCCAGGCTGATCTGCACGTCAACACCGGCAGCCAGATCCAGACGCATCAGAGCATCAACGGTTTTTTCAGTTGGCTCAACGATGTCTACCAGACGCTTGTGAGTGCGGATTTCGTACTGATCACGCGCATCTTTGTTAACGTGCGGAGAGATCAGAACGGTAAAGCGCTCTTTGCGGGTTGGCAGCGGGATCGGACCACGAACCTGCGCACCAGTGCGCTTGGCGGTCTCAACGATTTCCGCGGTTGATTGATCGATCAGACGATGATCAAACGCTTTAAGACGGATACGGATTCTTTGGTTCTGCATGAGACCAGAGCTCCAAACTTTTTATAGACGAAAAAAATTACTACTCGAGCCCATTACGATTGATGGGAGAGTGTAATCGTTCAGCATATAACTCCCCAATTGGGAGTATTGTCAGGCGGCCTAAAATTCTGCCGTCTGCGATTCTGCTCGAATCGCGCCTGCAATATCTGCAGGCCCGCGCATTATACGTAAATCTGCTCAGGAAGCAACCCGTGTTGTCGTTTTAACCGGGTTTGTCGTCTGTGCTTTTCAGATCTGCCTCGCACTGCCCTGCTATCCTGCGGTCCGGTCGGCCACTTTTGCTGTGCGCTGCTTTCCGGCCCAGGCATTTCTATCATGACAGGCAATCTGGTTATGGGCAGAGTCAGCTCAGACCCGTTGCTGAATCAGGAGCCCTGACCGTGCCGCATTACTTCATGATCGATGTTGTCATTTTTATTGTCGCCAGCGCTCTGGGTAGTTTTATCGCTCTGGTCTGTCAGCGCTTCTCTCCGACTGATTCGCCCGCCGAGTGGTTCCATTCACTCTGCGTCCCCGGCTCGCAATGTGAGCACTGTCAGCGCCCCTTGTTATGGCGTGATCGTTTACCGCTGATTAGCTGGCCAGCCTTACGCGGTAAATGTCGCGTCTGCCGCCACCCCTTTAGCCCGCACAGCCTGGTTGTCGAAACACTGGTAGCGCTGCTGTGCCTGCTGGCGTTTAATACCTTTGAGCAGATAACCGACAGCCTGTTCATCATTGCCAGCTCGTGTCTGCTGCTCGTGCTGGCCGCGATTGACCGCCGGCATTTCTGTCTTCCGGACCCGCTCAACTATATGCTGCTCTGGCTCGGCTTAACCCATGCACTGACCACAGGATCGGCAACGGCCGCAGTCATCGGTGGCCTGGCGGGCTACAGCACGCTATGGCTGCTGGGATGGGGGTATCGGCTAGCCCGGGGCATTGATGGGCTGGGATATGGCGACATGAAGCTGTTTGCGGCGCTGGGAACCTGTTGTGGCTGGCAGGCACTTCCCTGGATTGCAGTAGGGGCAACCTCTCTGGCGTTAGGGACGGTACTGGTCGGGCGGTGGCGAGGGCCAACAGAGAGAGGTAACAGCCCGCTGCCGTTTGGCCCATTCCTGGCCATTGCGGGCTGGATGATGATGGTGTTGCAGACGCGGTTTACTCTTCTTTGATCTGCGCCTGCAGGTAATTCTGAATGCCCATTTTGCGGATAAGCTCAAGTTCGGTTTCAATCCAGTCGATGTGATGCTCTTCATCCGCCAGGATTTCAATCATCATGTCCCGACTGACGTAGTCATGGACTTTGTCTGCGTAGGCAATCGCCTCACGCAAATCTTTTGCGCCTTCCAGCTCCAGGTTGAGATCGGAACCCAGCATCTCTTCGACATCTTCACCAATGCGCAGCCGGCCTAAATCCTGCAGATTGGGAATACCCTCCAGAAACAGAATGCGTTCAATGTACTTGTCGGCATGCTTCATCTCATCGATTGATTCATGGTATTCGACATCGTTGAGGCGGATCAGCCCCCAGTTTTTGAACATGCGCGCATGCAAAAAATACTGGTTGACGGCAACCAGCTCATTTCCAAGCAGTTTATTGAGATGACTAATAACTTTTATATCGCCCTTCATTGTTAACCCTCCGCGTCCGGTTTATTAGAGCGTAGATGCGGTTAAAAAGAAGTCAAAAAAACGCGACAAATAATGTGGTTATTAGTACGCAGCACAGAGTGCATGACGATCAGTCATGTGCTTTATGCTCAGGCTATCTCTTTATACAGCGGGGCATGTTGCATCTCTGAATCCATGATTTCACGCGCGGCACGAATACACTTACCACACTGCTTTCCAACCGGGACAAACTGCCGAAGCTGCTGGATAGATCGGGGCTGATAGCGGCGAACGACTTCACGAAGGGTTTTATCACTTATGGCATTACACAGGCAGACGTACATTGACTCATCACTCTGGTACATTTTCTGCACATAGTGTAAATGCGAATCGTTTTTATTTCAAACCCAGCCTTTGTAGGGATATCCCCTTTTCCGACCGGCAAAAAAAAAGAGCACCGAAGTGCTCTTTTTACTCTGTTGCAGTGGCCGTTTGCACGACCACAGCAGGTATCACAATTAAGCGATAACTTTAGCAACAACACCCGCGCCAACGGTACGGCCGCCTTCGCGGATTGCGAAGCGCAGACCTTCGTCCATTGCGATTGGGTGGATCAGGGTAACAACCATTTTGATGTTGTCGCCTGGCATTACCATCTCAACGCCTTCTGGCAGCTCAACTGAGCCCGTTACGTCAGTAGTACGGAAGTAGAACTGAGGACGGTAGC
>NZ_JBCGBG010000013.1:0-26058 GCF_038594305.1 Pantoea brenneri
TCCTGCGAGTGCCCACACAGATTGTCTGATAAATTGTTAAAGAGCAGTGCGAGCAGCGGGTTAACCGTCTGTCGCGAGGTGGCGTATATTACGCTTTCCTCCCTCAGAGTCAACTTCTTTTTCAGAAATTTTTCTCCGGCGGCGCAGTCTCCTGTGCCTCTCAACCCGGCGGCCGGTAAGCCGTTGTTCCGTGTCGATGGAGGCGCATTATAGGGAGTTGTTCGGCAGGCGCAACCAGTAAATTGCATAAAAACAACCGTTCGCTGCATTCCACAGCAAAAGCCCCTGTTATACGCAGTTACGCACAAACTTATCCACATTCATCGGCCACAGTGAATTTAGGCGAGCATCACGCAAACGTTTTCGCTACAATGCCCGGCGACGTAACGGACGCCCCTTTTCGGGGCGTTACCTGAAGTTTTCGATCTTTTCTTCTTATATAAGCAAAGGAAGGATCGTTAAGCTTGATGTAACGCTCTTATATACGCGAAACAAAGCCAAGGGATAAAACCACCATGCAACAACGTCGTCCTGTACGCCGCGCTCTGCTCAGTGTGTCTGACAAAGCCGGTATCCTCGAATTTGCTCAGGCGCTCGCTGACCGCGGTGTCGAGCTGCTCTCCACAGGTGGCACGGCTCGCCTGCTGGCGGATGCGGGCCTGCCTGTCACTGAAGTCTCTGACTACACCGGCTTCCCGGAAATGATGGATGGACGCGTCAAAACCCTGCACCCGAAAGTGCACGGCGGCATTCTGGGCCGTCGCGGCCAGGATGATGCCATCATGGCGCAGCACGACATCAGCCCAATCGATATGGTGGTGGTAAACCTGTATCCCTTTGCCCAGACGGTGGCACGTGAAGGATGTTCGCTGGAAGATGCCGTTGAGAACATCGATATCGGCGGCCCGACTATGGTGCGCTCCGCTGCAAAGAACCATAAAGATGTGGCGATCGTAGTGAAGAGCAGCGACTATCCGGCTATCGTGGCCGAGATGGATGCGAATCAGAACGCCCTGACCCTTGAAACCCGCTTCGACCTCGCCATTAAAGCCTTCGAGCATACAGCCGCCTACGACAGCATGATCGCTAACTATTTTGGATCGCTGGTGCCGGCCTATCATGGCGAACGCGGCCAGCCAGCCGGTCGCTTCCCGCGTACCCTTAACCTGAATTTCATTAAAAAGCAGGATATGCGCTATGGCGAAAACAGCCATCAGGATGCGGCCTTCTATATAGAAGAGAATGTGGCGGAAGCGTCCGTCGCTACCGCACAGCAGGTTCAGGGCAAGGCCCTTTCTTATAACAACATTGCCGATACCGATGCGGCGCTGGAATGCGTAAAAGAGTTCAGCGAGCCGGCCTGTGTCATCGTTAAACATGCTAACCCGTGCGGCGTCGCGGTCGGTGATTCTCTGCTGACGGCCTATGAGCGTGCCTGGCAGACCGATCCGACCTCCGCATTCGGCGGCATCATCGCCTTTAACCGCGAGCTGGATGAAGCAACCGCGCAGGCCATTATCAGCCGTCAGTTTGTTGAAGTGATCATTGCGCCTGCAGTTTCCGAGGCGGCTCTGAAAATTACCGCGACCAAACAGAATGTCCGGGTGCTGATCTGCGGTCAGTGGCAAAACCGGGTGGCAGCGCTGGACTTCAAACGGGTTAATGGCGGCTTACTGGTGCAGGATCGCGATCTCGGTATGGTCGATGCCACCCAGCTGCGCGTGGTCAGCAAACGCCAGCCAACGGAGCAGGAACTGCGTGATGCGCTGTTCTGCTGGAAAGTAGCGAAGTTCGTTAAGTCTAACGCCATTGTTTATGCGCGCGATAATATGACTATCGGTATCGGCGCTGGCCAGATGAGCCGCGTCTATTCCGCTAAGATTGCCGGCATCAAAGCGGGCGATGAAGGGCTGGAAGTGAAAGGCTCGGCGATGGCGTCTGACGCCTTCTTCCCGTTCCGCGACGGTATTGATGCGGCAGCGGCGGTAGGTATCAGCTGCGTGATTCAGCCTGGCGGCTCGATCCGTGATGACGAAGTGATCGCCGCAGCCGATGAACACGGCATAGCGATGATCTTTACTGATATGCGCCACTTCCGCCATTAATCGTTTGGAGAGTTACAGATGAAAATTTTAGTGATTGGCAATGGCGGACGTGAGCACGCATTAGCCTGGAAAGCTGCACAGTCTCCGCTGGCGGAAACTGTGTTTGTGGCACCGGGCAACGCTGGCACCGCATTAGAGCCGGCGCTGCAAAATGTGGCGATCGCCGCCACTGACATCCCTGCCCTGCTGGCCTTTGCACAACGCGAAGCCATCGATCTGACCATCGTCGGCCCTGAAGCGCCACTGGTGGCGGGCGTGGTCGATGCGTTTCGCGCTGCCGGCCTGAACATTTTTGGCCCGGCCCAGGCAGCCGCTCAGCTGGAAGGCTCAAAAGCCTTCACCAAAGATTTTCTTGCCCGCCATCAGATCCCGAGTGCCGAATACCAGAACTTCACCGAGGTTGAGCCTGCGCTGGCCTATCTGCGTGAGAAAGGCGCACCGATCGTCATTAAGGCTGACGGTCTGGCTGCGGGCAAAGGCGTGATTGTAGCGATGACGTTGCAGGAAGCGGAAGCGGCGGTTCAGGATATGCTGGCCGGCAATGCTTTTGGCGATGCCGGCCACCGGATTGTGATCGAAGAGTTTCTCGACGGTGAAGAAGCCAGTTTCATCGTCATGGTCGATGGCGAGCATGTCCTGCCAATGGCCACCAGCCAGGATCACAAACGCGTCGGCGACGGCGATACCGGCCCGAACACCGGCGGTATGGGCGCCTATTCTCCGGCACCGGTGGTTACCGATGAGATCCACCAGCGGGTGATGGATCAGATTATCTGGCCAACGGTGCGTGGCATGGCCGCTGAAGGTAATGTCTATACCGGCTTTCTCTATGCCGGCTTGATGATCGATCAATCCGGTCAGCCTAAAGTGATCGAATTTAACTGCCGCTTCGGCGATCCGGAAACTCAGCCGATCATGCTGCGTATGCAGTCGGATCTGGTCGATCTTTGCCTGGCAGCCTGTGCCGGCACGCTGGATCAGAAAACCTCTGAGTGGGATCCACGGCCGTCACTGGGCGTGGTGCTGGCGGCGGGCGGCTATCCGGGCGATTACCATCAGGGCGATCAGATTCACGGTCTGCCCCTGGAAGAGGTTGAGGATGGCAAGGTATTCCACGCCGGAACACGCCTGGAAGACGATTTAGTGCTTACCAACGGTGGCCGGGTACTGTGCGTTACCGCGCTGGGCGACGATGTGGCGGCGGCCCAACAGCGGGCTTATCAGCTGGCTCAGCCGATTTCCTGGCAAGGCAGTTTCTGCCGCCGCGATATTGGCTACCGCGCTATTAACCGCAAATAAGTCAAAGGGGCACAGTGTGCCCCTTACTCCTGCGCTTACATATCCTCTTCTTTCGGCTGCTGTGCGCAGTCATCCTGCTGGCTTACCCGCAACAGTTGCACCCCTTCCGGCGCTTCCAGCCATGAAACCATCAATGGCGAGGCCGACCCACGCTGCTGCTGCGCCAGCGTCCGTAAGGCATCGCTATCGAAGGCGGGCCTGACCTGCTGGCCTTCACAGCTTTCGATCAAATTGCCGCCCTGCCAGTGACCCTGCCGCAGGAATATCCGGCCGCTGAGCAGCGCGTCACTAACGTGGCGCATCCGCTGGGCGTCGAACTTATACAACTCAACCGCATCCGGACTGACCGCTTCGCGCCGGCCAGCCAGCTGGCGCTGCATAAAGTTAAGGCCGCCTTCCTGGTCAAACCGTAAGGTGACGTCATCGGGATGCTCGCCTTTGACCTGACGATGAACGCTGATTAACGCCTCTTCCAGCCAGATGTAATCGGTAATTTCCCCTTCACCGCTGGCGAACGGGGTAAAAATGGTGCGGATATGGACCGAATGGTGATCGTTATTCTTGCGCCAGATGCGCACGACGCCACGGTCAGCAAGATAACCACTGGCAGAGAAAGGAGGAATATCGGGTGTTGAGCTGCAACCGAAAAGCAATAAGGAGAGAGACAGGGCGGAAAAACGCTGAAGCAGCGTGGTCATGATGGCAGGCCCCTTAAACAAAAGGGGCGAATCGCCCCCTGTTTTAAAGCTTAACCGCAGTGCGACGTCTTACTTAACGGCGTCTTTCAGCGCTTTACCAGACACGAATGCCGGTACATTTGCTGCAGCGATTTTGATCTCTTTGCCAGTCTGCGGGTTACGACCGGTACGCTCAGCGCGGTGGTTCACTTTAAAAGTACCAAAACCAACCAGTTGTACAGCATCACCATCTTTCAGAGACTCAGTGATCGCAGCCAGAGTAGATTCCAGCGCTGCCTTTGCCTGGGTTTTAGACAGGTCAGCTTTTTCTGCGATCACATCAATCAGTTGAGTCTTGTTCATAAGTTATCCTTAAAGTGTATTTATCGCTTGCTAAGCAACGAGTGCGAGGGAAAAGCCATATTCTGGCACTCTTCAGCCTGCACGCACCGATAGCCACAATTTTCAGCCCCCCAAATGTAGACCAGAGAGGGGGCCGATGTGAAGCCTCCAGGCGCGCTAATTCGGGCCTGAAGTCACGTTTTGTCGCCTTACTGCTGGAAATTTATACCGATGTTGCTAATTCCCGCTTCACGCAGGTCCGATCGCAGGCCTTTGATTAATTCAAGGTCACGCTCTTCGCACTCGGCAAGCAGGCGGAAAATCTCCCATTGAAGGTCCCATTCATCAATGATGGCCGGGTTTTCACGAAGCTCTTCGTCGGTCATTTCGCGTCCAGCCTGGGTCATTTCCAGCATGGCAACGGTAGTAATTGAGGTCTCGCTGACTTCAATCGCGTGCTCAAGTGTGTCGCCGCTCAGCTGCGCATGAACCACTTCGCTTAATGCCACGCAGGCATCAATCGCCGGATACACACCGTAAACCTCAAACGCATCACCATCAGGAATGGCAGCTTCAAGTTTTTCCAGCTGGCTGTCGAAGTTGATCTTCGCATCTTTGACCGTCAGGTTTTCCCAGATCAGATCAAGAATGCGGCGATAGAGTGCCGGATCGGCAAATTCGGTCTGCTCGCAGAATGCCCGATAATTCGGGTACATACGCTCACACAGGCAGGCCATAAAAGTAAGATGCTGCCAGCTTTCCAGCTTCGCCAGACGCAGATGAACGGGATTTTGTAACATAAAGGTGGCTCTTATTCGTTTCGCTGGCGGCAGTGTAACTGCAAAAGCGCAGCACAAACAGTGTTAAAGCGCGTTTTGCCAGCGCTGGAAAGCGGTTCGGTTCGAGGCAACCGCGTCGGCCCAGCGGGTCGGTTCCGGCAGCCGGTAACCACGCGTACAGTTTTCGACCCACTGCAGCGCGGTATCCAGGCTGACACGATGACCGGTGGCGACAAACAGCGGATTGCAACGCTGCTTGCTGCGCCATACCCAGCCTATCTGTTCGCCTTTGTCGATCAGTGGCTGACGACTGCCAGGCTGCGCATCCAGATCGGCAAACCGGCCACACAGACGACTTTTCGCGACACCAATGGTGGGCACATCGACCAGCAGGCCAAAATGCGACGCAACGCCGAGCCGTCGGGGATGGGAGATACCGTGACCGTCGACAAACAGCAGATCCGGTTTTTGCTCCAGCATCTGCCATGCGGCCATCAACGCCGGATACTCACGGAAGGAGAGAAAGCCGGGAATGTAAGGCATGGTGGTCTCAATACGCGCAATGCGATGTTCCACCAGCGTTAGCGAAGGCCACTCAAGCACCACCAGCGCCGCCCGGGTGACGGCACCTTCCTGTTCAAATCCGACGTCCGCCCCGCCAATAAAGCGCGGCGGCAATACGTCAAAGTCATCTTCACGCACCACATCAGCGGCGCGTTGCAACTGCTCAGCGCGAAGTGCGGCAATATCCATGGTTACTCCTGATGGAAAGGACGCGATAAACGGTGCACCGCTTCAACAAACACGCCCGCATTTTCCGGCGGGACATCCTGATGAATACCGTGACCGAGATTGAAAACATGACCGGTGCCATTGCCAAAGCGCTGCAGAATCCCGGCCACTTCCTGTTCAATACGGGCGGGTGGCGCATAGAGCATTGAAGGATCCATGTTGCCCTGCAGCGCAACTTTGTCACCGACACGGCGGCGTGCATCGTCGATATCTGTGGTCCAGTCGAGGCCCAGCGCATCGCAGCCGGTTTCGGCCATCGCTTCCAGCCACTGCCCGCCCCCTTTGGTGAACAGGGTAATCGGCACCCGACGACCGTCGTTTTCACGCAGCACGCTATCGACGATTTTGTGCATGTAGTGCAGCGAGAACTCGCGATAATCACGGCCGGTCAGGACGCCGCCCCAGGTATCAAACACCATCACTGACTGCGCACCGGCGCGAATCTGGGCATTGAGATAGAGAATAACGCTGTCCGCCAGTTTATCCAGCATCGCATGCAGCGTGGCGGGATCGGCATACATCATCTTTTTGATTTTGGTGAACGCTTTGCTGCTGCCGCCTTCCACCATGTAGGTAGCCAGCGTCCACGGACTGCCGGTAAATCCGATCAGCGGCAGGTCGCCGTTCAGGTTTTTACGGATGGTGCGTACCGCGTTCATTACGTAACCCAGTTCCATTTCCGGATCGGGCACCGGCAAACGCTCTACATCTGCCCGGCAGGTAATCGGATGCGAAAAGCGCGGACCTTCGCCGGTTTCGAAATAGAGGCCCAGGCCCATCGCATCAGGGATAGTCAGGATGTCACTGAAGAGGATTGCAGCATCCAGCGGATAGCGGCGCAGCGGCTGCAGCGTCACCTCACAGGCCAGCTCAGCATTTTTACACAGCGACATAAAGTCACCCGCTTCGGCGCGCGTCGCTTTGTATTCTGGTAAATAACGTCCGGCCTGGCGCATCATCCACACTGGCGTTACATCTACTGGCTGACGTAACAGGGCACGCAAATAACGATCGTTCTTCAGTTCACTCATTTCATTACTCTCTCAATTTCAGGCGTGTAGTGTAGCACTTTCACGCTTCGGCGCGGCACAGGGCGACGGTATCTTCAATCAGGCGGCGCGCCACGGTGCCCGGTGGCGGCAGCAAGGGCAAGGCATCAAAACGAAACCAGGCCGCATCCAGCAGCTCTTTGCCGTCATGTTGCAGATCGCCACTATCATATTCCGCCATAAACGCCGTCATCAGCGATTGCGGGAATGGCCACGGCTGGGAGGTGACGTAGCGGACATTTTTGACGCGGATATTACTCTCCTCCATCACTTCACGTGCCACCGCCTGTTCCAGCGTCTCGCCGACTTCGACAAAGCCAGCCAGTACGGTATAGACGTTATTACGATGACGGGCGTGATTCGCCAGCAGGATCTCATCGCCACGCCGGATCGCCACGATAATGCAGGGCGCAATCTGCGGATAATAGCGCTCGCGGCAATGACTGCACAGGCAGGCAAACTCATGTTTGCTGTGGTGCATTTCGTGACCACAGTAGCCACACCAGCGATGGGAACGGTAGAACTCCGCCAGCTGCACGCCGCGTCCCGCCAGCTGAAACAGCCCCACATCCAGATCGATCAGTTGCCGTACCGAGAACATGCTCTCTGCACGTAGCTCGCAAATCAGCCAGACTTTTTCCCCCTGCCACTCGCCAATCTGTCGGGCTTTGGTACCCGTCAGACCGAAATTTTCGGCGCTTCCGTGGGGTAAATCACCTTGCGGCAACCAAAGTTTCTGCTCGTGGCTGACAATCCACCATCCAGCGTCTACGCTTGAGATTTCGCATTGCATTTATTTCGTCATCCTTAGCGTCAACTCGCACGCTGAAGTCCTGATGTTAAGTGTGTAGATGAACAACTATAACTCACATGGAGTTAGATATGCTTAACCAGTTAGACGTCCTGGCCGAACGCGTAGGTGGCAGTAACGAACTGGTCGATTCGTGGCTGGAAGCCCGTCGCCAGCTGTTAGTAACCTATTACCATCTGGTCGGACTTAAACCGAATAAAGAAGCCCTGACCCGCCTTGATGAGCAGGCGCTGGATAACTTTTGTCATGGCCTGGTCGATTATCTTTCCGCCGGTCACTTTAGTATTTATGAACGCATCATCAGTGAGATGAGTGGTGACAGCCCGATGATCGCGGCGGCCCAAATCTATCCCCCGCTGGAAGCCAACACTGAGCGCCTGATGCAGTTGTATGATGGCCATCTGCAGCAGGCGATCGATGATGATAACTGCATGACGTTCCAGCAGGCGCTATCTGAAGTCGGTGAAGTGCTGGAGGCGCGCTTTACGCTGGAAGACAAGCTGATCCAGCTGGCGTGGGATAACCATCTGGCACCACCGCCGGTGGCCAATGACAGCCAGATTGCTCGTCCGGCATAAGGTTAAACGCAGGTAAAGGGGTTGTGATTCAGTTGCAGCCCTTTTATGCTGAAGGGGTTCTGATGGCTGAGGCCAGAAGAACCCATTTTTTTCTGTTAGAACGTTAAGGTTTTTCGTCTTCAGCGGGCGCTCTGCCAGCCGCAGCGTAAAACCGCATTCTTGTCGGAGTGCCCAGTTGGGCTGAGACCGTTAATTCGGGATCCGCGGAACCTGATCAGGTTAGAACCTGCGAAGGGAACAAGAGTAAATATTGTCGGTACGCCAGTCTCTTGCACTGCCCGTGCTGTTACTCCTTCCGAACTCCGGACAAGCATCATTCCCACTCAACTGGAAGATTGCTATGTCTGACCCAAAAATGACCCGTCGTGAACAGCGTGCCCTGGCGCAGGAATTTATCGATTCACTGCAAGGCGGCAGCGCATTTCCCCGTTCTGAACGCATCTGGATTACCGGCAGTCGGGAGGATATTCGCGTACCGATGCGCGAAATCAGGCTCAGTCCGACCCCGGTCGGCGGCAGTAAAGATCAGCCACTTTATGAGCAGAATGAGGCGGTGCCGGTCTATGACACCGCCGGTGCCTATGGCGATCCCGCCGCGCAGATTGATCTGCATCGCGGGCTGACAAAGCTGCGGGCAGGTTGGATCGAAGAACGCAATGATAGCCAGCCACTGCCACAGCGCAGTTCAGACTATACCCAGCAGCGTCTGGCGGATGATAGCCTCGATCATCTGCGCTTTGACGCGCTGCCCACCCCGCGTCGCGCCCTTGCTGGCCGTTGCGTCACGCAGATGCATTACGCCCGTCAGGGCATCGTGACGCCGGAGATGGAGTTCATCGCCCTGCGGGAGAATATGGGCCGTGAGCGAATTCGCAGCGAGGTGTTACTGCAACAGCACCCGGGCCACAGTTTTGGCGCGCATTTGCCAGATAACATCACCCCGGAGTTTGTGCGTCAGGAAGTGGCGGCTGGCCGGGCGATTATTCCCGCCAACATTAACCATCCTGAATCGGAACCGATGATTATCGGGCGTAACTTCCTGGTCAAGGTGAATGCCAACATCGGCAATTCAGCGGTCAGCTCGTCGATTGAGGAGGAGGTAGAGAAACTGGTCTGGTCGACCCGCTGGGGCGCCGATACGGTGATGGATCTCTCTACTGGCCGTAATATTCATGAAACGCGCGAATGGATTTTGCGTAACAGCCCGGTGCCAATCGGCACAGTGCCGATTTATCAGGCGCTGGAGAAAGTGAACGGCGTGGCCGAAGCGCTCAACTGGGCAGTATTCCGCGATACGCTGCTGGAACAGGCTGAACAGGGAGTCGACTACTTCACCATTCATGCGGGCGTACTGCTGCGCTACGTGCCGATGACGGCAAAACGGCTGACCGGGATTGTCTCGCGCGGCGGATCGATCATGGCGAAATGGTGTCTGTCGCATCATCAGGAGAGCTTCCTCTATCAGCATTTCCGCGAAATCTGTGAAATCTGCGCGGCCTACGATGTCTCACTGTCGCTGGGCGATGGCTTGCGTCCAGGCTCGATTCAGGATGCTAACGATGAAGCGCAGTTCGCCGAACTGCGAACGCTGGGCGAGCTAACGCAGATCGCCTGGGAATATGATGTGCAGGTGATGATTGAAGGCCCCGGCCACGTCCCGATGCATATGATCCGCCGTAATATGACAGAGCAGCTCGATCGGTGTCACGAGGCCCCCTTCTATACGCTTGGTCCCCTCACCACCGACATTGCGCCCGGCTATGACCACATTACCTCCGGTATCGGCGCCGCAATGATTGGCTGGTTCGGCTGTGCGATGCTGTGTTATGTCACGCCCAAAGAACATCTTGGTCTGCCAGATAAGGAGGATGTGAAGCAGGGTCTGATCACTTATAAAATCGCCGCTCATGCCGCCGATCTCGCCAAAGGCCATCCGGGCGCGCAGATCCGGGATAACGCGATGTCAAAAGCGCGCTTTGAATTCCGCTGGGAAGATCAGTTCAATCTGGCACTCGATCCGCATACGGCGCGCGCGATGCATGACGAAACATTGCCTCAGGCGTCCGGCAAGGTGGCCCATTTCTGCTCAATGTGCGGCCCTAAATTCTGCTCAATGAAAATATCTCAGGAGGTACGGGATTTTGCCGCACGCCAGCAAGCCAGCGCGCAGCCGATTGAGGTTGGCATGGCACAGATGTCTGAACAATTTCGCAGCCGGGGTGGTGAGCTTTATCATCCGGCAGATGCCATGAAGGAGGAGTAACTATGTCCGCATTTCCTGCTACTGTGTCGCGTCTCGGCCTGTATCCGGTAGTCGATAGTGTTGAATGGATCGAACGCCTGTTAGATGCCGGCGTCCGTACCCTGCAACTGCGCATCAAAGATCAGTCGGACGAGGCGGCAGAAGCGGCCGTCGCCCAGGCCATTGCGCTGGGCAAAAGCTACGATGCGCGCCTGTTCATCAATGACTACTGGCGGCTGGCGATAAAGCATCAGGCCTACGGTGTCCATCTGGGTCAGGAGGATCTGGCGGTGGCGGACCTGGCACAAATCCGCCAGGCGGGATTACGACTCGGCATTTCAACCCATGATGATGCCGAACTGGATCGTGCGCTGGCCATTCAGCCCTCTTACATCGCGCTCGGGCATATTTTTCCGACCCGCACTAAACAGATGCCATCCGCGCCGCAGGGACTGGCAGAACTGCAGCGACATCTGACCCGCCTGACGCACATTCCGACCGTGGCGATTGGCGGTATCTCCGTTGCGCGGGCACCCGCGGTGCTGGCGACCGGCGTTGGCGGCATTGCGGTGGTAAGCGCCATCACCGAGGCAGAGGACTGGCATGAAGCGACGCGTACCCTGCTGGCGCTGGCTGAACCGGCGCAGCCAGCGTGAGTATTGTTGGGTAACAGCGCGCAAAAATAATCAAACTGCTGTAACGGCAGCGATAAATCAGGAATACCGCGCGCAGTTAGCCAATCAGTCACTGGCGCGGTGTCAGACAGCCGTTTAGTGTGGCCTTCGTCAGGTACGGTTACCTGACCAGGGCCAGTTCCCTCCTCTTTCTGGCCCTGCTTCTTTCCTACTTAGCCACCAGCAAATCGGGCGATAAGGCGGCAGGAAGATCATCATGCTGGCAGGCCTGCATCGCCCGCTCGACGGCTGCCCCTACCCGCGCCACCGCCTGTTCGGTTTGTTCAGTGATCGGCAAGCCGTAGTTTAAGCGCAGACAGTTACGGTATTTGCCCGAGGCGGAAAACAGTGAGCCGACGGCGATCTGAATTTTAGATTCACGCAGTTCGCGATTAAGACGAACGGCATCAAAGGGCTCCGGCAACTCAATCCACATCAGGAAACCGCCCTGCGGACGGGACACGCAAATCCCACAGGGGAAGTAATGACGCACCCAGCAGCTGAAGGTTTCATAGTTGCGATGATAGATCTGCCGCATCCGCCGCAGATGGGGTTGATAATGGCCCTGACGAATAAACTCCGACACAGCATGTTGCGGTTGCGTGGCGGTAGAGCCGGTAACAATGTACTTCATATGCAGGACGCGGTCCCGGTAGCGGCCCGGTGCCACCCAGCCAACCCGTAATCCGGGTGCCAGCGTTTTAGAAAACGAGCTGCAGAGCAGGACCCGGCCATCCAGATCTAACGCTTTGATGGTCGGCGGACGCGGATATTCCCAGGCAAGCTCACCATAGACATCGTCTTCAATCACCGCGGCGTCAAAGCGTTGCGCCAACGCCAGCAAGGCGCGTTTACGCGGTTCCGGCATAATGAAACCCAGCGGGTTATTGCAGTTCGGTACCACCACCACCGCTTTGATTGGCCACTGATCAAATGCCAGTTCCAGTGCTTCCAGACTGATGCCGGTCACCGCATCGGTGGGGATCTCAATGGCGCGAATGCCAAAGCCGCGCAGCGTCTGCATGATGCCGTGAAAGGAAGGTGACTCAACCGCGATGATATCGCCGGGCTCGCAGACCGCGCGTACTGCGACGGATAACGCTTCATGACAGCCGGTGGTGATCACAATGTCATCAGCGGTAAACTGACAGCCGCTATCGATCGCCAGACGCGCAATCTGTTGTCGCAGCGCGAGCACGCCATACAGGTTGTCATAATTAAGCAGCGCCGTTTCCTGCTTCTGGGCCTGACGGCTAAATGCTTTCCACAGCGGCTTTAGCGTCGGCTGGGTCAGATCGGGCATGCCGCTGCCAAGTTGCAGCACGTCATCTTCCAGACGGCTGTTGATCAACTCCAGTACCGCGTCCCACTGGGTGACTTCAACCGGCCGCTGCGCAGGCCGCGTCAGTGCGGGTATCGGCGGGGTCGCTTTCCGTGATGCCACAAAATAGCCCGAACGCGACTGCGGCGTGATCATCTGCTTCTCTTCCAGCAGGTGATAGGCCTGTTGTACCGTACTGATGCTCACGCCATGTTCGGCGCTCAGGCTGCGTACTGAAGGAAGACGCTCTCCGCTGCGGTATAAGCCCTGTTCAATGCGCTGCGCCAGTAGCGTAGCCAGATGTTCATATCGGGTCATCGTATCCCCTCGTTGCAATTTTCAAAGCCTGAACCAGTACAGTTAGTCACTATTATTACCATTCAGATCGCACTGACAGCAATCTGTATGTTAAATAAAAGTGATTTTTGGGTCTGTATCATACAGCGCTACTTTACGAAAATAGTCCTCAGGCAAAACAATGAGGGCAGCATGATGGGATACGATGAAAATCGCGCAGGCAAACCGTTTACCGGTACACCTTACACACTGGTGCGTTATCTGTGGCGCAGCTTCAGACGCTGGCAGTGCCGGCGTGAAACCCGCCTTATTCTGTCGAAACTCAGCGACAGCCAGCTAAAAGATATCGGCCTCAGTCGCAATGAATGGAACAAGCTGAACTGAAGACAAAAAAAACCCTGCCGAAGCAGGGTTTTTTATTACGCCAATGACGATTACTCGTCGTTGTTACCGCCGAGACCGGCGTTCAACAATTCGGCCAGGCTGGCTGAGGCTTCATCCGCAGTAACCTGCGGTGCTACCGGCACTTCACCTGCCGCTTTGCGGCGCATACGATCCTGATGGTAAGCGTAACCGGTACCGGCCGGGATCAGACGACCCACGATTACGTTCTCTTTCAGACCGCGCAGTTCGTCGCGCTTGCCTGCTACAGCAGCTTCGGTCAGGACACGAGTAGTCTCCTGGAACGATGCGGCAGAGATGAACGATTCGGTTGCCAGTGACGCTTTGGTGATACCCAGCAGGTCACGCATGAAAGTGGCACCAACTTTTCCGTTCGCTTCCAGATCGCGGTTAGCAATCTTGATGCGAGAGAATTCAGCCTGTTCACCTTCGAGGAAGTCTGCACTTCCTGCGCTCATGATGGTTGCTTTACGCAGCATCTGACGAACGATGACTTCGATGTGCTTATCGTTAATCTTAACGCCTTGCAGACGGTAAACTTCCTGCACTTCGTTAGTGATGTAACGGGTCACCGCATGCACGCCACGCAAGCGCAGGATGTCATGTGGAGACTCTGGGCCATCAGAAACCACGTCACCACGCTCAACACGTTCACCTTCGAACACGTTCAGCTGACGCCATTTCGGAATCATCTCTTCGTACGGCTCGCTGCCATCCAGCGGAGTAATCACCAGACGACGCTTACCTTTGGTCTCTTTACCGAACGAGATAATACCGCTGATCTCGGCCAGAATAGCCGGCTCTTTCGGACGACGCGCTTCGAACAGGTCAGCAACGCGTGGCAGACCACCGGTAATATCTTTGGTACCGCCAGATTCCTGCGGTACACGCGACAGCGTGTCACCGGCGCTGATTTTAACGCCATCTTCCAGCTGAACAATCGCTTTACCTGGCAGGAAGTACTGAGCCGGCATATCGGTGCCCGGAATCAGAACGTCGTTGCCGTTGGCATCCACAATTTTCAGCGCTGGACGCAGATCTTTACCGCCCGCAGTACGCTCGGCGCTGTCCAGAACTACCAGCGAGGAGAGACCGGTTAAGTCATCTGTCTGGCGGGTAATGGTCTGGCCATCAATCATGTCGGTGAAGCGAATGAAACCGCCCACTTCGGTGATAACCGGCATGGTGTGCGGATCCCAGTTTGCGACGGTTTCGCCCGCTGCAACCTGCTCACCATCACCTTTCGCCATGGTGGCACCGTAAGGAACTTTATAGCTCTCTTTGGTACGACCAAATTCGTCGATCATTTTTAGTTCAACGTTACGCGAGGTGATCACCAGCTTGCCAGCCGAGTTGGTTACCGACTTAGCATTGGTCAGCTTGATGGTACCTTTGTTCTTCACCTGAATGCTGGATTCAGCAGCCGCACGTGATGCCGCACCACCGATGTGGAACGTACGCATCGTCAGCTGTGTACCCGGCTCACCGATGGACTGTGCCGCGATAACACCGATCGCTTCACCTTTGTTGATGATGTGACCACGTGCCAGGTCGCGACCGTAGCAGTGTGCACACACACCAAAGTCGGTTTCACAACCTACTACCGAACGGACTTTCAGGCTGTCTACTGAGTTCAGTTCCAGCACGTCACACCAGTGCTCATCGAGCAGGGTGTTACGTGGAACCAGAATGTCAGCGGTGCCTGGCTTCAGCACGTCTTCTGCCGTCACACGACCCAGTACACGTTCACGCAGTGGTTCTTTAACGTCGCCACCTTCGATGACCGGAGTCATCATGATGCCTTCGTGCGTACCACAATCGTCTTCGGTAACCACCAGATCCTGTGCAACGTCAACCAGACGACGCGTCAGATAACCGGAGTTCGCCGTTTTCAGTGCGGTATCCGCCAGACCTTTACGCGCACCGTGGGTTGAGATGAAGTACTGAAGTACGTTCAACCCTTCACGGAAGTTCGCCGTGATTGGTGTTTCGATGATGGAGCCATCTGGCTTCGCCATCAGACCACGCATACCGGCCAGCTGACGAATCTGTGCAGCAGAACCACGCGCACCGGAGTCGGCCATCATAAAGATGCTGTTAAAGGAAACCTGTTTCTCTTCTTCGCCATGACGGTTGATCACGGTTTCGGTTGAAAGGTTTTCCATCATCGCCTTGGCAACACGTTCGTTCGCTGCTGCCCAGATATCGATGACTTTGTTATAACGTTCGCCGGCGGTAACCAGACCAGACTGGAACTGTTCCTGAATCTCAGCCACTTCGGCTTCAGCTTCAGAGATGATTTCCACTTTCTTGGCCGGGATAACCATGTCGTCGATACCGACTGACGCACCTGAACGGGCTGCGTAAGCAAAACCGGTGTACATGGTCTGGTCAGCAAAGATAACGGTCGGCTTCAGGCCCAAAATGCGGTAACAGGTGTTCAGCATTTTGGAGATGGCTTTTTTACCCAGCGCCTGGTTAACGATTGAGTACGGCAGACCTTGCGGTACGATCATCCACAGAATCGCACGACCAATGGTGGTGTCGATAATGCTGGTTTTCGGAACGAATTCGTCCTGCTCGTTTTTGCTGTATTCAGTGATACGAACTTTAACGCGGGCATGCAGCTCAGCCAGGCCAGCGCGGTAAACACGCTCAGCTTCTTTCGGGCCAGTCAGCACCATGCCTTCGCCTTTGGCGTTCACTTTGTCGCGGGTCATATAGTACAGACCCAGAACAACGTCCTGTGAAGGAACGATGATTGGCTCGCCGTTCGCTGGAGACAGAATGTTGTTGGTCGACATCATCAGCGCACGCGCTTCCAGCTGGGCTTCCAGCGTCAGCGGTACGTGAACAGCCATCTGGTCACCATCGAAGTCGGCGTTATAAGCCGCACAAACCAGCGGGTGCAGCTGGATCGCTTTACCTTCGATCAGAACCGGTTCAAACGCCTGAATACCCAGACGGTGCAGCGTAGGCGCACGGTTCAGCAGAACCGGGTGCTCACGGATTACTTCGTCGAGGATATCCCAGACAACCGCTTCTTCGCGCTCAACCATTTTCTTCGCGGCTTTGATGGTGGTGGCGAGGCCACGCAGTTCCAGCTTGCCGTAAATGAACGGTTTGAACAGTTCGAGTGCCATTTTCTTCGGCAGACCGCACTGATGCAGGCGCAGGTATGGACCTACGGTGATAACCGAACGACCTGAATAGTCGACACGTTTACCCAGCAGGTTCTGACGGAAACGACCCTGCTTACCTTTGATCATGTCAGCCAGCGATTTCAGCGGACGCTTGTTGGAACCGGTGATCGCACGACCGCGACGACCGTTGTCCAGCAGGGCATCTACCGCTTCCTGCAGCATACGTTTTTCGTTACGTACGATGATATCTGGCGCAGCCAGATCCAGCAGGCGCTTCAGACGGTTGTTACGGTTGATCACACGACGATAAAGATCGTTCAGATCCGACGTAGCAAAACGGCCACCGTCCAGCGGTACCAGCGGACGCAGATCCGGCGGCAGTACAGGCAGCACGGTCAGGATCATCCACTCTGGCTTGTTGCCAGACTGAACGAACGCTTCCAGCAGCTTGATACGCTTGGTCAGTTTTTTACGCTTGGTTTCAGAGTTGGTTTCGTTCAGCTCTTCGCGCAGCTGCTCGCACTCCTGCTCCAGATCCATGTTTTTCAACAGGGCCTGGATCGCTTCGGCGCCCATTTTGGCGTCGAACTCATCACCGAACTCTTCCAGCGCGTCAAGGTACTGCTCTTCAGTCAGAATCTGGCGCTTCTCGAGGTTGGTCATGCCACCTTCGATTACCACGTAAGATTCAAAGTAGAGCACGCGCTCGATGTCACGCAGGGGCATATCCAGCAGTAAGCCGATACGCGAAGGCAGTGACTTCAGGAACCAGATGTGCGCAGTTGGCGACGCCAGTTCGATGTGGCCCATGCGCTCACGGCGCACTTTAGTCTGGGTCACTTCAACGCCGCACTTCTCACAAATCACACCACGGTGTTTCAGGCGCTTATACTTTCCGCACAGGCACTCGTAGTCTTTTACCGGCCCGAAGATACGGGCACAGAACAGACCATCGCGCTCTGGCTTGAAAGTACGGTAGTTAATGGTTTCCGGCTTTTTCACTTCACCGAAAGACCAGGAACGGATCATGTCTGGCGAAGCCAGCGCAATTTTGATCGCATCAAACTCTTCGGTTTTAGTTTGCGCTTTCAGAAACTTAAGTAAGTCTTTCACGGATTAGCTCCCGTCGGAGTGAGACTCAGGGGCGTCCAACCGAAATTGAACGCCCCATAACCAGTACAATTGCGAGCGCTTAAACCCTGCGCTTTCAGGCGGCGGGGTTGCCCGCCAGCCTGAAGTGGGGGTTACTCGTCTTCCAGCTCGATGTTGATACCCAGCGAGCGAATCTCTTTCAACAGTACGTTGAAGGATTCTGGCATGCCCGGTTCCATCTGATGGTTGCCGTCAACGATGTTTTTATACATCTTGGTACGGCCGTTGACGTCATCAGACTTAACGGTAAGCATTTCCTGCAGGGTATACGCGGCGCCGTATGCTTCCAGCGCCCACACTTCCATCTCACCGAAGCGCTGACCACCGAACTGCGCCTTACCACCCAGCGGCTGCTGAGTAACCAGGCTGTAGGAACCTGTTGAACGCGCATGCATCTTGTCATCAACCAGGTGGTTGAGTTTCAGCATGTACATGTAGCCAACGGTTACCTGACGTTCGAACTGCTCACCGGTACGGCCGTCAAACAGGGTAATCTGACCAGAAGAAGGCAGGCCGCCGAGCTGTAACAGCTCTTTGATTTCGCTCTCTTTCGCGCCGTCAAACACCGGAGTGGCGATTGGCATACCTTTTTTCAGGTTCTCAGCCAGACGCAGGACTTCGTCGTCGGTGAACGTATTCAGGTCAACTTTCTGACGTACGTCGGTACCCAGGTCGTAAGCGCGCTGGATGAACTCGCGCAGTTTCGCGACTTCTTCCTGCTTCTTCAGCATGGCGTTGATTTTCTCGCCGATGCCTTTCGCTGCCATACCCAGGTGGGTTTCGAGGATCTGACCGATGTTCATACGTGACGGTACGCCCAGCGGGTTCAGTACGATGTCAACCGGCGTGCCGTGTTCATCGTAAGGCATATCTTCGATCGGGTTGATCTTGGAGATAACACCTTTGTTACCGTGACGACCCGCCATTTTGTCACCCGGCTGAATCTGACGCTTAACCGCCAGATAAACCTTAACGATTTTCAGCACGCCTGGTGCCAGATCATCGCCCTGGGTGATCTTACGACGCTTACCTTCGAGCTTCTTCTCAAACTCGTGTTTCAGTTCGTCGTACTGCTCTGCCAGCTGCTCCAGCTGGTTTTGCTTGGCTTCGTCAGTCAGACCCAGTTCCAGCCAGCGCTCACGCGGCAGCTTGTCCAGTTTGTCTGCTTCAACGCCACCCGAAATCAGCACGCTCTGGATACGGCTGAACAGGCCCGCTTCCAGAATCTGCAGTTCTTCAGACAGGTCTTTCTTGGCCTGCTTCAGCTGCATCTCTTCGATTTCAAGTGCACGTTTGTCTTTTTCCACGCCATCGCGGGTAAAGACCTGAACGTCAATCACGGTGCCTGACACGCCATTCGGTACGCGCAGTGACGAATCTTTCACGTCAGAGGCTTTTTCACCGAAAATAGCGCGCAGCAGTTTTTCTTCCGGCGTCAGCTGGGTTTCACCTTTCGGCGTAACCTTGCCCACCAGAATGTCACCACCGGTCACTTCAGCACCGATATAAACGATGCCGGATTCATCCAGTTTAGACAGAGCGGCTTCACCCACGTTCGGGATATCCGCAGTGATCTCTTCTGGCCCCAGCTTGGTGTCACGCGACACACAGGCGAGTTCCTGGATGTGAATAGTGGTGAAGCGATCTTCCTGAACCACACGCTCGGAGACCAGGATGGAGTCTTCGAAGTTGTAGCCGTTCCACGGCATGAACGCTACGCGCATGTTCTGGCCCAGCGCCAGTTCACCGAGGTCGGTGGACGGGCCATCTGCCAGCACGTCGCCGCGCTCAACCGGCTCACCCAGAGAAACACATGGCATCTGGTTGATGCAGGTGTTCTGGTTAGAACGGGTATATTTGGTCAGGTTGTAAATGTCGATACCGGCTTCGCCAGCGTGCATTTCGTCTTCGTTAACTTTGATAACGATACGGGATGCATCAACGTACTGCACGGTACCACCACGTTTCGCTACGGCGGTTACACCGGAGTCAACCGCAACCGCGCGCTCCATACCGGTACCAACCAGCGGCTTATCAGCACGCAGAGTCGGAACGGCCTGACGTTGCATGTTCGCACCCATCAGGGCGCGGTTGGCGTCATCGTGTTCCAGGAATGGGATCAGTGATGCACCGACAGAAACCACCTGTTGGGTGGAGACGTCCATGTAGTCAACCTGATCGCGACTGAACAGGCTCGACTCGCCTTTGCTACGGCAGGTGACCAGATCATCAACAAACGCGCCGTTATCATCCAGAGAGGCGTTAGCCTGAGCGATAACGTAGTTACCCTCTTCGATAGCGGAGAGGTAGTGAATCTCATCAGACACTAAACCGTCGATAACGCGACGATAAGGTGTTTCAAGGAAACCGTACTCGTTGGTCTGCGCATAGACAGACAAGGAGTTGATCAGGCCGATGTTCGGACCTTCAGGGGTTTCGATTGGGCAGACACGACCGTAGTGCGTTGGGTGTACGTCACGCACTTCGAAGCCGGCACGCTCACGGGTCAGACCGCCTGGGCCGAGAGCAGAGATACGACGTTTGTGCGTAATCTCTGACAGCGGGTTGTTCTGATCCATAAACTGAGACAGCTGGCTTGAACCAAAGAACTCTTTCACCGCCGCCGAAATTGGCTTGGCGTTGATCATGTCCTGTGGCATCAGGGTATCGAGGTCGCCCAGTGACAGGCGCTCTTTAACCGCACGCTCAACACGCACCAGACCGACACGGAACTGGTTCTCAGCCATCTCACCCACTGAACGAATACGACGGTTACCGAGGTGGTCGATATCGTCCACTTCGCCTTTACCGTTACGGATGTCGATCAGCTTCTTCATCACTTCGATGATGTCTTCTTTGCTCAGGATGCCTGAACCTTCGATTTCATCACGCAGCAATGAACGGTTGAACTTCATGCGGCCAACCGCAGAGAGATCGTAACGATCTTCAGAGAAGAACAGGTTCTCAAACAGGTTCTCTGCAGCTTCACGCGTTGGCGGCTCACCAGGACGCATCATGCGGTAGATCTCAACCAGTGCGCTCAGGCGATCGCTGGTTGGGTCGACACGCAGGGTCTCGGAGATATAAGGACCGTGGTCCAGATCGTTGGTGAACAGCGTCTCGATGCGCTTATGACCCGCCTGGCTCAGCTTAGCCAGCAGATCCAGCGACAGCTCCATGTTGGCAGCAATGATCAGCTCACCGGTGCTCTCATCGATATAATCTTTAGAGACCACTTTGCCCGCGATATATTCAACCGGGACTTCGATGTGCTGAATGCCATCTTTTTCCAGCTGACGGATATGGCGCGCAGTAATACGGCGTGCTTTTTCGACGTAGACGGTGCCGTTAGCTTCGATATCGAAGGTCGCGGTTTCACCGCGCAGGCGCTCAGGCACCAGTTCCATCTGCAGCTTGTTGTCACGGATTTCAAACACCACTTTCTCGAAGAAGATATCGAGGATTTCAGCGGTGGTGTAATGCAGTGCGCGCAGAATGATACTGGCCGGCAGCTTACGACGACGGTCAATACGGACGAACAGGTTATCTTTCGGGTCAAACTCAAAGTCGAGCCATGAACCACGGTAAGGGATGATACGTGCGTTATACAGCACTTTACCCGAAGAGTGGGTTTTACCCTTATCGCTGTCAAAGAACACGCCAGGACTACGGTGCAGCTGAGAAACGATAACGCGCTCGGTACCATTGATAACAAAGGTACCGTTGTCGGTCATGAGCGGAATTTCGCCCATGTAGACTTCTTGCTCTTTAATGTCTTTTACGGTGCCTTCTGGCGCTTCGCGCTCATAGATCACCAGACGCAGTTTCACGCGCAGCGGTGCCGAATAGGTCACGCCACGGATCTGACACTCTTTCACGTCAAAGACAGGTTCACCTAAGCGATAGCTCACATACTGCAACTCAGAGTTGCCGCTGTAGCTCGCGATAGGGAAGACGGAACGGAATGCAGCTTCCAGTCCGTACTGACCTTCTGGATCTTGCTCGATAAACTTCTGGAACGAGTCAAGCTGGATGGAAAGGAGATAAGGTATGTCCAGAACTTGTGGACGTTTACCAAAATCCTTACGAATACGTTTTTTCTCGGTATAGGAGTAAACCATAGGGTTCCTCAGCTAGCTGACAAGTCGACCCACGCTGTCCGTCCTGACAGGACAGTTCATGCAACACGATTTTGTTTGATTCACTGGCTGCGCGGCAGCAGTGCAATACCTCTTTCTATCACGCTTAAATCATTTCATCGCTGTTGCGAGGGCAGGGAACCCGCACAGGAAAGCGGTATATTAAGTCGTCGATAGAGAAAGATATTGAAGAGCAACAATGGACAAACAGTGTGAAACCCCATTGAGGCCCTGGAGCGCAAAAAGGCTGGTGACCAAAAAGTCACCAGCCATCAGCCTGAAACTACTCAGACTGCAACCCGAAGGTTGTCTTACTTAACTTCAACTTCAGCGCCAGCTTCTTTCAGAGCAGCTTCAAGTGCAGCTGCGTCATCTTTGCTGATGCCTTCTTTGATTACGCCAGTTGCTTCAACCAGATCTTTGGCTTCTTTCAGGCCCAGACCAGTTGCAGTACGTACGGCTTTGATTACTGCTACTTTGTTCGCGCCAACAGCTTTCAGGATAACGTCGAATTCAGTTTTTTCTTCAACAGCTTCAGCTGGGCCAGCAGCAACAGCTACAGCGGCAGCAGCAGAAACGCCGAATTTTTCTTCCATAGCAGAAACCAGCTCAACTACTTCCATTACGGACATAGCTGCAACAGCTTCCAGAATTTGGTCTTTAGTGATAGACATGACAATTGTTCCTAAGAATCAGAAAAAGTTTATACGTTAGCAAGTACGAAGAAAAAGAATCTGGCCTTAAGCCGCTTCTTTTGCATCGCGTACAGCAGCCAGAGTGCGGACCAGTTTGCCAGCAGCGGCTTCTTTCATGGTCGACATCAGACGTGCCAGTGCTTCTTCGTAGGTCGGCAGAGTTGCCAGACGGTCAATATTAGCCGCCGTGATCAGCTCACCTTCAAAGGCTGCAGCTTTGACCTCAAATTTTGCATTCGCTTTCGCGAAATCTTTGAACAGACGAGCAGCAGCGCCCGGGTGTTCCATAGAATATGCAATCAGGGTCGGACCAACAAACGTGTCTTTCAGGCACTCAAACTGAGTACCTTCAACGACGCGGCGCAGCAGGGTGTTACGAACAACACGCATGTAAACGCCAGCTTCACGACCTGCTTTACGCAGTTCGGTCATTTTATCAACGGTAACGCCACGGGAATCCGCAACAACCGCTGAAAGCGCGCCTTTGGCTACTTCGCTGACTTCAGCAACAATCGCTTGTTTGTCTTGAAGATTTAATGCCATTAGCTTTTGCTCCTGGATTTGACCGGGGAAGGATTTCCCCGGAACTCACTTCACTTACTCACCCGAAGGAAAATAAGCGCTCGAACACGGTGAGCAGAATCCAGCTAAGAAAAAATTCTTTTGGTTCTGTCACCGTCTACGCAGGGAATTAAGCGGAATATCCGAAGATAAGCTGCTCCTGCGGTCTTGGACGGAGGCCAGGATAAGGCCTGGCTCCAACCTAAATTCTGTTTGATGCAGCAGGGTTCAAAGCGGGAAGGCGATAAACGCAGCGACCGGTTCTGACTCTCTGGTATCGGTTCTGCTATTAACAGAACAACGGGCGTAAGATTCTAGGTGAATTTTTCGCCCGTTTCAAGCAGCAATTAGTTTGCTGTTGCGTTCAGACCAGCCTGGTCAACGGCAACGCCGGCGCCCATGGTGGTTGAAAGGCTAACTTTCTTGATGTACACGCCTTTCGCCTGAGATGGTTTAGCTTTTTTCAGCGCAACCAGCAGAGACTCCAGGTTTTCTTTCAGTTTGTCAGCGTCGAAGTCCACTTTACCGATGGTAGTGTGGATGATGCCGTTTTTGTCGTTACGATAACGAACCTGACCCGCTTTAGCATTCTTAACTGCTTCAGCAACGTTAGGGGTTACAGTACCGACTTTCGGGTTTGGCATCAGGCCACGTGGACCCAGAACCTGGCCCAGCTGGCCAACAACGCGCATTGCATCCGGAGAAGCAATAACAACGTCAAAGTTCATTTCGCCTTTCTTGATCTGATCGGCCAGGTCTTCCATACCTACCAGCTCAGCGCCTGCTGCTTTAGCAGCTTCAGCGTTGGCGCCCTGGGCGAAGACAGCAACACGTACTGAACGACCAGTACCGTGTGGCAGAACGGTCGCGCCGCGCACGTTCTGATCAGATTTACGAGCATCGATGCCGAGGTTTACAGCAACGTCAACGCTTTCTACGAACTTAGCGGTAGCCAGTTCTTTCAGCAGAGCGATCGCTTCAGCAATGTCGTACTGCTTGGTCGCGTCAACTTTGTCGCGAATTACGGTCATGCGCTTGGTCAGCTTAGCCATTTCTTAGTCCTCTACTACCAGGCCCATGGAACGAGCAGTACCTTCGATGGAGCGAGTCATCGCTTCAACGTCAGAACCAGTCATGTCCGCAGCTTTAGTTTCTGCGATTTCACGTACCTGAGCACGAGTCACTTTACCGACTTTATCTTTGTTCGGCTTACCAGAACCAGACTTGATGCCCGCTGCTTTTTTCAGCAGTACGGCAGCCGGAGGCGTTTTGGTAATGAAGGTAAAAGAACGGTCGCTGTATACAGTGATAACAACAGGAGTCGGCAGACCTTTTTCCAGAGATTCGGTCTTCGCGTTGAACGCTTTACAGAATTCCATGATGTTAACACCCTGCTGACCCAGTGCTGGACCAACCGGTGGACTTGGGTTCGCCATACCAGCTGCAACCTGCAGCTTGACGTAGGCTTGGACTTTCTTAGCCATGATATTTCCTCAATTGGGTTATAGCGCCTGAAAAGGCTCCCCGTGATAACGATTCACACGCTGTTGCCAGCGCATAAAAACAAAAGGCGCGAAATTGTAGTTAAATTTCGCGCCTGCTGCAACAGCTAAATTGTGAGCGGAAAGAGGTTAACCTTTCTCCACCTGACCGAAGTCGAGTTCAACCGGTGTTGCACGTCCAAAGATGGAAACGGAGACAGTCAGACGACTCTTCTCGTAATCCACATCTTCAACGACGCCATTAAAGTCAGCAAACGGACCGTCATTAACGCGAACCATTTCACCTGGCTCGAACAGCGTTTTCGGCCGTGGCTTATCGCCAACCTGCTGCAGACGGTTCATGATCGCGTCGACTTCTTTGTCACTGATAGGCGCTGGACGGTCAGAGGTGCCGCCGATGAAACCCATCACGCGCGGAACGCTGCGGACCAGGTGCCAGCTTGCGTCATTCATGACCATCTGGACCAGGACATAACCCGGGAAAAACTTGCGCTCGCTCTTACGACGCTGGCCGCCACGAATCTCAACGACTTCTTCAGTCGGAACCATGACGTCGCCAAACAGCTCTTCCATGTTGTGCAATTTGATGTGCTCGCGCAGCGACTGTGCTACGCGGCCTTCAAAACCGGAAAACGCCTGTACGACGTACCAGCGTTTCTTTGGAGCTTCAGACATCTCAGAACCTCAGGCCAGTGATAAACGATACCAGACGGACCAGAATACCATCCAGCCCCCACAAAATCAGTGACATCACGGCGGTAACCGCGGCAACGATTAACGTGGTGTGCAGCGTTTCCTGGCGGGTTGGCCAGATAACCTTACGCATTTCGGTTCTTGCTTCACGAGCAAAAGCCACGGTCGCTTTGCCTTTGGTCGTTAAAAGCGCAATGCCGCCGGCCGCTGCAATCAGCACAACTACAGCTAACGCGCGCAGAGGCAGTGTCACATCACGATAGAGGTAGTTACCTACGATCGCTGCGAGCAGTAGTAACACCACTACTACCCACTTTACCGCTTCCAGGCCGCGCCCGCTCCCTTGAGCTTCGGTATTCGCACTCATAAACCAACCTGCCACAATAATTCAGAAACTATTCTGCCCCGCAGTGCGAGGCATCCAAACCGAATGAGCTTTTGGGGCGTAACTCGGTATCCTACGCCGCATAACAGAGCCTGTCTCAGCAATGATTATGATCGAAAATCACTGATGAGCCAGGTTCTATGAAGCAGCGTGCAAAAAGGGCATCAAATGATGCCCTTTTCGTGTGCATTGCGTCAAACGTTATCGATAATTAAGCGATAACTTTAGCAACAACACCCGCACCAACGGTACGGCCGCCTTCGCGGATTGCGAAGCGCAGACCTTCGTCCATCGCGATTGGGTGGATCAGGGTAACAACCATTTTGATGTTGTCGCCTGGCATTACCATCTCAACGCCTTCTGGCAGCTCAACTGAGCCCGTTACGTCAGTAGTACGGAAGTAGAACTGAGGACGGTAGC
>NZ_JBCGBG010000014.1:0-7360 GCF_038594305.1 Pantoea brenneri
CCTGTAGCGGGTCTGTCGCGAAAAACTCGTTCTATCCCGTGATCACCATTACGTCTTCCGGAAAGCACCTGTTTGCAGAGGTAAACGCGCCTCCGGACTGAACGGCGTCACTTTGGTTCGAGTGAAACGAGAAAAAAGTGACGCGTGAAAAAACCACGCTGCAGCCCCTGCGGCACAACGCCTGACGGCGATTTCCACAATCTGACGTGCACGTATTACGTGTTTTCATACGCCCTGAACGGGCCTTAACCCAGCGCTGCAGACATAACTGCAGACATGTCCAGAAAGAAAGGAAAATAATCAGCTCGGTATCGATGGCGACACCTGGAAGCGGGTGTGTGGAGGGAGTCTGACGCAAGTCAGCCCGGCGTAAGCCGCGAACAGGTCAGCGACCTGGGGAAACCTCGCAAGAACTCAACAATCTGTCATCCCGATGCACAGATACCAGCTGAGACGCAGGAAGCGCAAAAGTAACCGCGTCGTCGGGACCGGAACATCAAATAAGAGTCAGCTAACAGGTTTTACGATCTGTTATTTCCAGAACTGCCACCACTTAGCCGGAGGCGGTAAGGGCTGCTGCATGTCCTGTTTATGCTCAAGAAGCAGCATTGCTTGGCGAAGGGAAATGATATGTTCATCCCGGGAGGCTACAGCCTCTTTTAAACCCTCATTTTCCTTCTGTAACAACTCAATTGTATGCTGTAAATTCTGTAAATCAGGACTGTTAACCTGCGTAATTCCATGTTCTGGCCTTACTGTAAAATCTGTTGCTGCAGGAAGGTTCTCAATAGTGCCAAATACCCTGATAAGCTCAGAGGTATCAATGTTCTTTACAGTCTTTCCCGCCTTTACAACGGACGTAAAATTAAGTTGTCCGCTGTTCATCAGCTTGTAAATGGTAGGGCGACTAATGCCGGCAAGCCTGGCTGCTTCGCTGATTGACACTTTTGCCATGCAGATTTCGCTATTCCTGAGTTAACGTTGCCAGAAGACTGCTGTGAAGACGTTCAGCATCCTCATGAAGCTTTTCGCACATATCCGCTTCACCGTCACAATCCAGCTCGTTGAGCTTTTCAAGCAGGAGCAAACTCTGGTCCTGGATGAATTTTGCCATATTCAACGCGTTTTTTTGCTGTTTCGTCATCAGACGTTCCGGTGCGTACGTACCATATGCTGAGAACAGGTGAAATGACGCTTCCTCGGTTCCCCTGGCTGGGCCAGGCGAACGCTGCGGCGAGCGTTGCTGACTAACGACGAAAAGGCTTAGGCTTGCTCCAGGTAAATTCAGCGGCCTGCCGTTCTTCTGCCCGTGCCTGTTTAGCGGCCTCAGCTTCACGCTGTCCCAGAAGCTGCTCACGGGCAACGCTCAGCACCTCTTTTTTTTCCGGACCGGACAGCTTTTTGCCTTTTGCCCGTTCCGCTGCAAAAACAGCGTCATCAAGAAACTGCTTTTCACCCTTAGATACAACATGCAGACGACCAGCCATAAACCCTCCAGGTCAAAGTCAACAGTGCCCCCCTTTCCCCCCGAGCCTGGTCCCCGGCCCCCCGGTTTTCCATAGGCTCCGCCCTCCTGACGAGTTTCACAGAAATCACCGATTTCCGGTACTCAAATCAGAAGGACGAAACCCGACAGGACTTAAAGATGCCGGACGTTTCCCTCCGGCGGCTCCCTCGTGCGCTCTCCTGTTCCCACCGTACAGTCTACCCGTGTCTTTCCGCTGTTATGGCCGCGTCTTCTCATTCCACGCCTGACACTGGGTTCTGCTTAGGTGGTTCGCTCCAAGCTGGGCTGTGTGCACGAACTCCCCGTTCAGCCCGACTACCACGTCATGTTCAGGTAACTGTTCTCTTGCGTCCAACCCTGAACAGACACGACGAATCGCCATTGGCGGTAGCCACTGGTAAGAGAGATGTGCGAGAGATGTAACGAGAATTCTTGAAGTGAAGCACTGACTACGGCTACACTGGAAGGACAGTATTTGGTGACACGTCTCGCACAAGACCGTTACCACGGTTCAGAAGTTCCCCAACTTACTGAACCCTCGAAAAAACCACCTCCCCAGGTGGTTTTTTCGTTTCCGAAGAGAGACTACCCTTCCGAAAGAAGGATCTCAAGAGAATCTCTGTCTTATCCCACGCATCTTTCCTGCGACATACCAAGTGTCAGCCTTGCCATTACAACAGGAAACATGCCTTTAAACTGTCAGTTTATTGGTATGCTGAATATAAAATAATAAAGTATTTTAGGAGGTTAAGTCGATGAAAAGTAGGGGAAGGTATAAGTTATTCTGTAAGGATTATCAGAGGATTATATATTGAGCCCCAACAAGGCTTTAGTTGGGGCTGGCGATTAAAAAGAAATTACATCTTTTTATTCGGACTTACGCCCGCCGCCGTGACTGTGCTCGCCACCTTTTTTACCAGCTTCGGAGGCCTTTTCACGATCGTTGGCAAAATTTCCGCCGCTGTTTTGACCGCCTTTTTTACCAGCCTCAGAGGCTTTCTCAGGATTCTCTGCAAAATTACCTGAACCACCACGATGTTCGGTCATAATATCCTCCTGGACATATTGTCATATATTTAATGGCAACCGGAATAACTTTTATTACACCGGCCGTTTTCGGGTTGCATCAGTTAGTGTAGCCGGTATTTTCAAGTGCGGAATTTTTTTCGAAACGTTAGCTCAGATATAAATTTCTCGCCGATATATTTCGTTTTAAAACTGTAAGATTAATTTACAGTTTACAATAATCCTTTGTAATGTTTATCAATTCAGCCAAGGTAGATGTACTTTAAAAAGCGCTAAAAAGGCCCTCTGTGCACGATTTACAACCATTTCTAATTTTTACTCAATCACATTATTAAATTTTATTTAAATATCAAAAAGGATATATACCCTTATTTTTCAAAACATTAAACATAGTAACTCTTCAAATCGCATGGATTACTGCCAATAATGACGCGAATAATCCGCGATAGCGCTTAGATGTCATGCGGGAACCATAAAATAATTTCATGAAAAAGAAAGAGAGAGCCGGAAAGTGGATTATTTACATAATACATTCAATACTTAAGTAGCTCCAAAATTTGAATTATTGAAAAAAATCCTTTACTTACAGTCTTCTATCCTAAAAAAACAGTAATGGAGAGATTAATGTGTAATTTAGCTTTTCGTTGCCTGAAATGTGGGTGTAGGAAATTCATATATGCTACCGGGAGTGCAAGGCTGTATACCCCACATGGCGCGGTCTGTAGCCGGTGCGGCACCCGCCTCACGGTTGCTTCCTGTTTGTTACCGGGAAATCCGTTTTTTCACAAACCTGAACCTTGATTCAGCTGGATATATTATTTTATCGGGCTTATACGGGCGTGGTATAAAAGGTATTACATCAGCTGTTATGGCTGAGGATGTGGGTTCAATTCCTACTGCCCGTCTCTACTTTTTTATAAAGAATTTACCATAACATCTCTGTTGTGCATGGCAGTAAAAAGCCCGCCATGGCGGGCTTTTCTTCCTTATTACTTATGATGCAGATCACGCATCATGGCTTCCCGCAGAATTGCGTTCAGTCTCGTCTGATAGCCTTTTCCTGGCTCCTTGAGCCAGGCCATCACATCAGCATCAATTCTGACCGAAGCCTGCGTTTTTACCGGACGATAAAAATGCCCCTGTGAGGCGTTTTTCCAGAAACGCTCATCCAGCGGCGGAATGTCGCAGTACTCAATATCGTTATCCGGTTTTTCGTTCAGGACTTTCAGCTCTGATTCCCGTTTTTCAGTCAGTTCGGGCAGCTTGCTTCGTTTATACCTGACCATGCTCATAACGCCTCCTCTCACTACGCTCAGCCCGGCGCGCACTGATAATACGAATGACCTCAGAGCCATCTTCAAAGCGCGTTGTGTGGGCAACCAGGACGACCAGACAGCCTCTCACCATTCCTATCGTCTGCCAGCGGTATTCTCCATTCTCAAAACGGTCCTGAGCGGACAGATGAAGCGGATCATCAAAAACCAGAGCCGCTTCTTCGAACCGGATCCCGTGCTTCCGGAAATTCGTTTCCGCTTTGACAGAGTCCCACTCAAATTCGAGTTCCGTCTTCATGCTAAATCGCCTTTTTTATTTACGTATTAGTATATACAAAAAAGTATTTTTTAATACATAAGCGGGTCTCACTGGCGCGAGCCCCTCCAGAAAGCGGTATCTACGAGGGCTCCAGTGGAAAAGGGACAGCTCCGGTGGGGGCGGCATCTTTGTGCCGGACTTTGCCAGCCTGGCGGATTTAACATGAAAGTTCTTTTGCGCATGGCTACAAAAGCCGACTCAGGACCGTGCCGGTTCATAAAAAGCCCCGAAAAACACAACTGCGGGATCTCAATCTTAGAACTGGACTATACACATCACAGAACTCATGCCGTTGCGACATTAAAGATTGCATAACCGAAGTAATCACGGTAACTGTGGATTATTATCACGCCTAAAGCGGAACGGTAAGATTAATATGTGCCATTTGTGTTTTCACTGCCCGAAATGCGGGAGCCAGACATTCCGATACACCACTGGGAGCGAAAAGCCGCATACGCCTCACGGTGCCGTTTGCAGCCGGTGCGGCACCCGACTCACGAGCACTTCCTGCGTGTCGCCCAAAGGACAGCCTTCTGGCAAACCATTCTTCTGGCTTTACTGATCCTACAGTTGCAGTAGGTTTACACGAGCGTGGTATAAAAGGTATTACATCAGCTGTTACGGCTGAGGATGCGGGTTCAATCCCTGCTGCCCGTTCCATCTTTGTTCCTCAGCATACCAGCACCTTTTTTTGAGCGATTAACAGGGTGCGGATTAAGGGAAGCCCTGCCAGTCTGTCCTGTAATGCGCTGTCGAAGCCGGTCATAAAATATTAACTGCCCCCTCTGCCTGTATATTGTATTTACTATAACGTTTCTGTTGCGCATGGCAGTCAAAAGCCCGCCATGGCGGGCTTTTGACTGCCTTTTTAAAAATACAGCTCAGGAAGCAGAACTATTCGGGCGCCCTTTCCGGCTGACCAGGCCGCCTTTGCGCCCAGCCTCACTGGCACGTTCAGGGCTGTTTTTGAAGTTCCCGCCGCTCAGACGACCGCCTTTTCTGCCTGCTTCAGCGGCCCGTTCCGGGTTCTCCGCAAAGTTTCCTGCCCCACCACGATGTGCTGCCATAAACCCTCCAGGGAAAAAATGTGTGTCATCAGTCCATTAAGCGTAGCGTTTTTATCACTAAATTCAGGTTTATACAGAAATAATCAATACAGGCGAAGCCGCTGACAGCAAAGAATATCCCCACCCCGGCGACCGGTGAGTTACCAGCGAAGACGCAAAAAAATACCGCCATGGTGGCGGGAAACCGAGAATTTTCAGGTAATTATTTTTTATGATCCGGCTGATCCCTCTGCCGTACGTCACGTGTAGAAAAAACGCAGGCCTGGCAAACAGCATCGCAAAAAAAGCCCCCCGTAAGGATGCTAATAGAAAAGGTCTCGTTTTGTCAGAATTCCCCTGGTGCAGGGCAAAACAGTTATCGGGCAATTTTCAGAATGCCTTAGTACACGGGAAATGTTTTTTAATTCACGTTTGTCGCGCTGTACACGTCAGAAAATAGGGAAATCGCGGCTTCTTACCGTGCCCTGAGAGGTCGAAAAAGTAAAAAACCCCGCCATCTAGAGCGGGGTGAACCAGGGATAAGATTCAGAATTTCTCACTGTAACCGGGACCAGCAGGCACCGGCTCTCTCTGAGTCTGGAGAAAAATGCTCTGCCGCACAAGCAAACCGGTAAATACAGGCTGACCAGTTCCGCCTTGCCACAAAAAAATCCCGCCGTGACGGCGGGAACACGAGGGTTTCAGGTTTTTTATAATTCTTGTGGCCCGGCTAAGCACCGGAGCACCAGCCTGGCGAAAAAACCAAAGGCGGGCAAGCGTCAGCGTTAAAGCTGCGCCACTTTTCCGACTGATCCCGCCCGGCGGCCGGATTTAACATAACAGTGCTTGGGCGCACCCCCTGAGAGGCCCTCAGCGCCATTTTGCGCGATTTAGGCTGAAACCAAGCCCTTTGCCTGCCCGAAATTGCGAAAATCAGCCCTGATAATTTTCAGACGACTGCATGGCTATGCAAGAAAGTGAGTGGCGGAGAGTTTCGGGTGGATGTTGGCACTAAGCAGGGATTTTGAACAAAAAAACGGGCATCGAGGGACAGAATGCCCGGCAAAAATTTGCTCAAACCAATCAGCCGGCACCGATCAGAGAGCCGGCCAATAAGTATGACAGTGAAAACAGGCAATGAACCGCGCCCCCGCTGCTGACTGCGGGATTTTAGGGCTTTGGCCAGTACAGGCAGACCCAGCCGGGATCAGAGGATCTGGTAACGGTGAACGGGTGTACAGTTTACTGTGCGGCCGTGAGGCGTTGGCCAAGCCGCCAGGCGCGGCAGAAAACAGATGGTGCCATTCGCTACCACTTTGCGAATCCTGCCCTCTGTCTGAATGGCAGAAAAATTTCGTACGTACGAAATTCAGGGTATCGGGCCGCGCCTGATGAAAAGCTCTGGCGTGCCGGCGGTACTCCGGAGACACATCTTGTCCCGCTGTTTTGTAGCCGGCACAGCGTGGCGGTGCTACAAAACATATCCTGTCCCCTGGTTAAGCCTTTTTGACTGAACGCGCCCGGACCGGCTGCAGCTTCTGCGTACTCAGAAAACCTTCAAGTCCCAAATCCTCGTTCAGTTCGTCCCAGTGAATGCCGTACGGGCTCAGCTCGAACTTTTCCAGCTGTTCCGTGCTCGCATTCTCCAGAACAGGAAAGTATGCCAGTGGTACACCCAGGGTGCGGCCGTCACTCAGCTGCAGCCACATATTGTAGGGATCAAATTTTGCGGACTTGATTGAAACGCTCATTACGACCTCCGGTTGACCGTCACGAATTTACGTTGATAGTATGTCCGGGTAGGCCTGTCGTCCATGACGACCACCAATGATCTCACAGCCTGAGAGGATCGCCTTCGGGTGGCTGTACAGAACACTCCCGCAGCCTGAAAGGGAGAACGCAAAGCGTGGTACATCTGCCCGCCCCTGGAAGCAGATATCGTCACAAACAGCGCACCTACGACGCGACGATGAGGGTACATTTCACAACGCAGTGACCGGCACCGACCGTCCTGCCATCCGCTGTCGGCCTTTACTAGCCGGCAACCACAACGCCGATAAACCTGTAGCGGGTCTGTCGCGAAAAACTCGTTCTATCCCGTGATCACCATTACGTCTTCCGGAAAGCACCTGTTTGCAGAGGTAAACGCGCCTCCGGACTGAACGGCGTCACTTTGGTTCGAGTGAAA
>NZ_JBCGBG010000015.1:0-5061 GCF_038594305.1 Pantoea brenneri
AGAAGTGAAACGCCGTAGCGCCGATGGTAGTGTGGGGTCTCCCCATGCGAGAGTAGGGAACTGCCAGGCATCAAACGAGTGAAGAAGCCCCGCACGAAAGTGCGGGGCTTTTTTACGTCTGCAGATCGCTGAAATTTTCGCTGAGAACCTGAAATTCCCCCTGCAACACCCGTCTGATACGGTAAACTACGGCCAGATTAATCAGTTAAGGCCGTCAAATGTCCAGCCAACACCCCTCATTAAAAGCCGACAATACGCTTGGGCTTGCCATTCATACCCAACAACGCATTGTGGCGGAAACTCCAGCCGCTATCCTGGCTGCCTGGCAAGCAAGCCAGCATCAACAAACGCCGTTTATGGTGTTAGGTGAGGGCAGCAACGTGCTGTTCCTGGAGGATTTCGCCGGCACGGTGGTACTGAACCGTATCAAAGGAATCGGGATCCGGGATGAGTTCGAGTACTGGAAACTGCACGTTGGGGCAGGTGAGAACTGGCATCAATTAGTGAAAAGTACGCTGGAAAAGGGCATTACCGGCCTGGAAAATCTGGCGTTAATCCCTGGCATGGTCGGTTCTGCACCGATCCAGAATATCGGCGCCTATGGCGTTGAATTAAAAGACGTATGCGAATATGTTGATGTGCTCAATTTGCACACCGGTCAGACGGAGCGGCTCGATCGCGACGCCTGCGAGTTCGGCTACCGCGACAGTATATTTAAACACCGCTACCAGTCTGGCTACGTGATTGTGGCCGTAGGGATGATTCTGCCAAAACAATGGCGACCGATCCTGACCTACGGCGATCTAAAAACGCTTAATCCCGTCACCGCAAATGCCTGGGATGTTTATCAAGCAGTTTGTGAGATGCGTCAGAGCAAGTTACCCGACCCCAAAATCACCGGTAATGTGGGCAGCTTTTTCAAAAACCCGGTGATCAGCCAGGCGCAGGCCAGCCTGCTGCTGGCTCGCTTTCCGTCGATGCCAAATTATCCACTGGCGAGCGGCGAAACCAAACTGGCTGCAGGGTGGCTTATTGACCAATGCGCGTTAAAGGGCTTTCGTATGGGGGGTGCAGCTGTGCATCAGCAGCAGGCCCTGGTGTTGATCAATGCTGATGATGCGACCCCTGACGACATTGTGGCGCTGGCCCGAACCGTACGTACCCGAGTGGGTGAAAAATTTGATGTCTGGCTTGAGCCTGAAGTCCGGTTCATTCAGGCACAGGGTGAATGCAATGCTGTTGAGGTGATCGCATGAAGGACCATAATGTCCCGCTGAAACTGGTCGATATTTTGTCTGATGGCGAGTTTCATTCTGGCGAGCAGTTAGGTGAAACCCTCGGTATGAGCCGGGCAGCCATCAATAAGCATATTCAGACGCTAAAAAGCTGGGGCCTCGACGTTTATACCGTAACCGGGAAAGGCTACAGCCTGTCCGCGCCCATCCAGTTGCTGGATGAACAGGCGATTCTGTCACGGGTTAAGCAGGGCAATGTTTCAGTCATTCCGGTTATTGATTCGACCAATCAGTATTTGCTGGAGCGGATGCATGAGCTGCAATCGGGGGCTGCCTGTATTGCTGAATATCAGCAGGCGGGTCGCGGACGCCGTGGTCGGCAATGGTTCTCACCGTTTGGTGCCAATCTCTATATGTCGATGTACTGGCGTCTGGATCAGGGGCCTGCAGCCGCTATGGGGCTTAGCCTGGTGATTGGTATTATCATGGCTGAAACATTGCACGCGCTAGGTGCCACCGATGTACGGTTAAAATGGCCCAACGATATATACCTCAACGATCGCAAACTGGCAGGTATTCTAGTCGAACTTACCGGTAAAACCGGCGATGCTGCGCATATTGTGATGGGGGCCGGGATTAACCTGGCGATGCGTTCAGCGGATGCGTCCCAGATCAATCAGGGCTGGATCAACCTGCAGGAAGCAGGCGTAACGGTTAACCGTAATGAACTGGCCGCCAGCCTGATTAACAGCCTGCGCGACGCACTGCCGATGTTTGAGCAGGAAGGACTAACGCCGTTTGTTACGCGCTGGGCAGCACTCGATAATTTTATTAATCGACCGGTTAAGCTGCTTATTGGCGAACGTGAGGTGCATGGCATTGCCCGGGGAGTGGATAGCCAGGGCGGGCTGTTATTAGAGCAGGATGGCGAAATAAAATCGTGGGTTGGCGGAGAAATATCACTTCGGCCAGTCTGAATATAAAAAGGCCTGCACGAACGCAGGCCTTTTTTATTGAACCGTTTATTTACGCAGTCGGACCTTGTCGACCGCATGATTACCACTCTTAGTCATAATCAGGCTGGCTCTTTCGCGCGTTGGCAGAATGTTTTCCTGCAAATTCAGCCAGTTAATCTCTTTCCACAAGTTGCCTGCTATTTCAATCGCTTCCGCTTCGGAGAGCTGGGCATAATGATGGAAATAAGAATCAGGATTGGTAAACGCGCCCTGACGGAATTTCAGGAAGCGATTGATATACCATCTCTGCAACAGATCTTCTGCCGCATCGACATAAATAGAGAAATCGACAAAATCGGAAACGAAGACATGATGGGGATCGTGTGGATAATCCATCCCACTCTGTAATACGTTAAGCCCTTCCAGAATCACAATATCAGGTTGCTGAATAACCTTGTCGCCATCCGGGATGACATCGTAAATCAGATGCGAATAAACCGGTGCGGTCACCTGACTGGCACCGGACTTGAGGTCGGAGACAAACTTCACCAGCCGGTGCATATCATAAGACTGCGGGAAGCCTTTTTTCTTCATCAGGCCCCGTTCTTTCAGCACGGCATTGGGATGAAGAAAACCATCCGTAGTGATCAGCTCAACTTTACGATGCTCAGGCCAGCGGCTCAGCAGCGCCTGTAACACGCGTGCAGTGGTGCTTTTTCCCACCGCGACGCTGCCGGCGATGCTGATAATGTAGGGGATCTTTTGCCCGTTAGTCCCGAGGAACTGCTCCAGCACCGCCTGACGACGTACATTCGAGCTGATATAAAAATTGAGCAGACGTGAAAGCGGCAGATAAATCTCTGCGACTTCTTCCAGCGAGAGGTCTTCATTGATCCCCTCCAGCTGGGCGATCTCCTCTTCTGACAGCGTCATAGGGACAGAATCGCGTAATGCAGCCCACTGTTTACGAGTGAACTGCAAATAAGGCGTCGTCAAGGGTGTCGTTTTATCCATAAGCATGCATCTGACCGCAAATTCGTTACATTCAGGAGATTGTCACCCGGATAGGGTAAGACAACATGGTAAATATGAATCGCGGATCACGAGTTTATCATTGAGAACAATGGGCTGGAGGGTATCACCAGTAAGGCTTTTAACAGAAGTAAAAAGATAAATGTGCACTCGCTTTCGTCGGCAGGCCCACAAACTTACGTCGGGCAGCCCATAAAATAGTGCAATCCTGTTAAAGGCTGACCCGCATTACGTCATAACTTTGCGCTGTGCTATTGCTACTCACGCTGAGTATAGCGTGACAATGCTGATTCGCCCGATGAGGCCTGTAACCGCGTCTGTCGCCACGCTGACGCATCAGCCTGGCCCATGAGCGCAAGGTGGCGCAGATGAATCATCAGGCGGTGATACGCCAGAACAGGACAGCATACCGCCTATGAGCGCGTAGAGGAGGCAATCAGGTTGGCAGGGTGGGACTGACCCGCAGTCAGACAGGTGCGCCCGATTTAGCCGCCGGATAAGTAAAGGCGCAGGGACAGGCTAAAAAAGCAGCACTTAATCTCCTGGCCGCAAAATAAATTTATTGCTGCAGCGCGCTGACCGGCAAAAAAGGGGAGCGATCAGCCAGTCACAGGCGTCCGCAGACTGGCTGCCATCCAGTAAAACGCCAGTGAATTGCACAATAATTCTGCATAAAAACGCTAAATTGCGATGATTTGCACAAATAGTAAGCGATAGCGCAATTTAAGCGATTTTTTTGTTGCATCCTGAAGCCGACCTTCCTAGAATGCGCGTCACTTGATGCCGGCTTAGCTCAGTTGGTAGAGCAACTGACTTGTAATCAGTAGGTCACCAGTTCGATTCCGGTAGCCGGCACCATCAAGTAGGTGGGATTCCCGAGCGGCCAAAGGGAGCAGACTGTAAATCTGCCGTCACAGACTTCGAAGGTTCGAATCCTTCTCCCACCACCATCTCAATCTCACGGTTGAGACCAGATAAACAACCTGTTTATCTGTCAGGTGAGTCACTTCTTCTCACCCTGAATTCAGGCTGGGCATTAGCGCAGTCAAAGTCGGTCAGCTTCGCTGACAGGCTGTGAATAATAGGGGAACATCCTCTGTTACTCACAAGCTACAGAAAGAACAGGTAGCCGAGTTCCAGGATGCGGGCATCGTATAATGGCTATTACCTCAGCCTTCCAAGCTGATGATGCGGGTTCGATTCCCGCTGCCCGCTCCAGATGTGCTGATATGGCTCAGTTGGTAGAGCGCACCCTTGGTAAGGGTGAGGTCCCCAGTTCGACTCTGGGTATCAGCACCACTTCCTTTATCTCCCTCCTGATTTTCTCTCTGTAACTTCCTTGCAGTCAGGCATTGCCTGGTTAATGTGATGATATCTTTGATATATCCGTGTCTTAGAGGGACAAGCGATGGCTAAAGAGCAATTTCAACGTAACAAACTGCACGTAAACGTGGGCACCATCGGTCACGTTGACCACGGTAAAACCACCCTGACTGCAGCTATCACCACCGTTCTGGCAAAAACTAACGGCGGCCAGGCGCGTGCATTCGATCAGATCGACAGCACGCCTGAAGAAAAAGCGCGTGGTATCACCATTAACACCGCACACGTTGAGTATGAGACGGCTTCCCGTCACTACGCTCACGTTGACTGCCCAGGCCACGCCGACTATGTGAAAAACATGATCACCGGTGCTGCGCAGATGGACGGTGCGATCCTGGTTGTTGCTGCGACTGATGGCCCAATGCCACAGACCCGTGAGCACATCCTGCTGGGTCGTCAGGTTGGCGTTCCTTACATCATCGTGTTCCTGAACAAGTGCGACATGGTTGATGATG
>NZ_JBCGBG010000016.1:0-2204 GCF_038594305.1 Pantoea brenneri
GCGCTTCAAAGCCTCCCACCTATCCTACACATCAAGGCTCAATGTTCAGTGTCAAGCTGTAGTAAAGGTTCACGGGGTCTTTCCGTCTTGCCGCGGGTACACTGCATCTTCACAGCGAGTTCAATTTCACTGAGTCTCGGGTGGAGACAGCCTGGCCATCATTACGCCATTCGTGCAGGTCGGAACTTACCCGACAAGGAATTTCGCTACCTTAGGACCGTTATAGTTACGGCCGCCGTTTACCGGGGCTTCGATCAAGAGCTTCTCCTTACGGATAACCCCATCAATTAACCTTCCGGCACCGGGCAGGCGTCACACCGTATACGTCCACTTTCGTGTTTGCACAGTGCTGTGTTTTTAATAAACAGTTGCAGCCAGCTGGTATCTTCGACTGGCTTCGGCTCGGGGAGCAAGTCCCTCCACCTACGCGCCAGCGTGCCTTCTCCCGAAGTTACGGCACCATTTTGCCTAGTTCCTTCACCCGAGTTCTCTCAAGCGCCTTGGTATTCTCTACCTGACCACCTGTGTCGGTTTGGGGTACGATTTTGTGTTACCTGATGCTTAGAGGCTTTTCCTGGAAGCAGGGCATTTATCACTTCAGCACCGTAGTGCCTCGTCGTCACGCCTCAGTGTAAAGTGAACCGGATTTGCCTGGAACACACACCTACACGCTTAAACCGGGACAACCGTCGCCCGGCTGATATAGCCTTCTCCGTCCCCCCTTCGCAGTAACACCAAGTACAGGAATATTAACCTGTTTCCCATCGACTACGCCTTTCGGCCTCGCCTTAGGGGTCGACTCACCCTGCTCCGATTAACGTTGAACAGGAACCCTTGGTCTTCCGGCGAGCGGGCTTTTCACCCGCTTTATCGTTACTTATGTCAGCATTCGCACTTCTGATACCTCCAGCATGCCTCACAGCACACCTTCGACGGCTTACAGAACGCTCCCCTACCCAACAACACATAGTGTCGCTGCCGCAGCTTCGGTGCATGGTTTAGCCCCGTTACATCTTCCGCGCAGGCCGACTCGACCAGTGAGCTATTACGCTTTCTTTAAATGATGGCTGCTTCTAAGCCAACATCCTGGCTGTCTGTGCCTTCCCACATCGTTTCCCACTTAACCATGACTTTGGGACCTTAGCTGGCGGTCTGGGTTGTTTCCCTCTTCACGACGGACGTTAGCACCCGCCGTGTGTCTCCCGTGATAACATTCTTCGGTATTCGCAGTTTGCATCGGGTTGGTAAGCCGGGATGGCCCCCTAGCCGAAACAGTGCTCTACCCCCGAAGATGAGTTCACGAGGCGCTACCTAAATAGCTTTCGGGGAGAACCAGCTATCTCCCGGTTTGATTGGCCTTTCACCCCCAGCCACAGGTCATCCGCTAATTTTTCAACATTAGTCGGTTCGGTCCTCCAGTTAGTGTTACCCAACCTTCAACCTGCCCATGGCTAGATCACCGGGTTTCGGGTCTATACCCTGCAACTTAACGCCCAGTTAAGACTCGGTTTCCCTGCGGCTCCCCTATACGGTTAACCTTGCTACAGAATATAAGTCGCTGACCCATTATACAAAAGGTACGCAGTCACCCCCATAAAGAAGGCTCCCACTGCTTGTACGTACACGGTTTCAGGTTCTGTTTCACTCCCCTCGCCGGGGTTCTTTTCGCCTTTCCCTCACGGTACTGGTTCACTATCGGTCAGTCAGGAGTATTTAGCCTTGGAGGATGGTCCCCCCATATTCAGACAGGATACCACGTGTCCCGCCTTACTCATCGAGCTCACAGCCTGTGTGTTTTTGTGTACGGGAGTATCACCCTGTACCCTGCGACTTTCCAGACGCTTCCACTAACACACAAGCTGATTCAGGCTCTGGGCTGCTCCCCGTTCGCTCGCCGCTACTGGGGGAATCTCGGTTGATTTCTTTTCCTCGGGGTACTTAGATGTTTCAGTTCCCCCGGTTCGCCTTGCAGCACTATGTATTCATGCTGCAATGATGCACTGAGTGCACCGGGTTTCCCCATTCGGACATCGACGGCTGTAGCGGTTCATATCACCTTACCGTCGCTTTACGCAGATTAGCACGTCCTTCATCGCCTCTGACTGCCAGGGCATCCACCGTGTACGCTTAGTCGCTTAACCTCACAACCCACAGGCGTTTTTCAGCGCTGCGTGTTGCAAGCATTTGAGAGACTCGAACATGTC
>NZ_JBCGBG010000016.1:2304-4054 GCF_038594305.1 Pantoea brenneri
TATCAGACAATCTGTGTGGACACTGCGCCGGAAGGTATCTTCAGGTAAGGAGGTGATCCAACCGCAGGTTCCCCTACGGTTACCTTGTTACGACTTCACCCCAGTCATGAATCACAAAGTGGTAAGCGCCCTCCCGAAGGTTAAGCTACCTACTTCTTTTGCAACCCACTCCCATGGTGTGACGGGCGGTGTGTACAAGGCCCGGGAACGTATTCACCGTGGCATTCTGATCCACGATTACTAGCGATTCCGACTTCACGGAGTCGAGTTGCAGACTCCGATCCGGACTACGACGCACTTTGTGAGGTCCGCTTGCTCTCGCGAGGTCGCTTCTCTTTGTATGCGCCATTGTAGCACGTGTGTAGCCCTACTCGTAAGGGCCATGATGACTTGACGTCATCCCCACCTTCCTCCGGTTTATCACCGGCAGTCTCCTTTGAGTTCCCGACCGAATCGCTGGCAACAAAGGATAAGGGTTGCGCTCGTTGCGGGACTTAACCCAACATTTCACAACACGAGCTGACGACAGCCATGCAGCACCTGTCTCAGCGTTCCCGAAGGCACCAAGGCATCTCTGCCAAGTTCGCTGGATGTCAAGAGTAGGTAAGGTTCTTCGCGTTGCATCGAATTAAACCACATGCTCCACCGCTTGTGCGGGCCCCCGTCAATTCATTTGAGTTTTAACCTTGCGGCCGTACTCCCCAGGCGGTCGACTTAACGCGTTAGCTCCGGAAGCCACTCCTCAAGGGAACAACCTCCAAGTCGACATCGTTTACGGCGTGGACTACCAGGGTATCTAATCCTGTTTGCTCCCCACGCTTTCGCACCTGAGCGTCAGTCTTTGTCCAGGGGGCCGCCTTCGCCACCGGTATTCCTCCAGATCTCTACGCATTTCACCGCTACACCTGGAATTCTACCCCCCTCTACAAGACTCAAGCCTGCCAGTTTCAAATGCAGTTCCCAGGTTAAGCCCGGGGATTTCACATCTGACTTAACAGACCGCCTGCGTGCGCTTTACGCCCAGTAATTCCGATTAACGCTTGCACCCTCCGTATTACCGCGGCTGCTGGCACGGAGTTAGCCGGTGCTTCTTCTGCGGGTAACGTCAATCGACGCGGTTATTAACCGCATCGCCTTCCTCCCCGCTGAAAGTACTTTACAACCCGAAGGCCTTCTTCATACACGCGGCATGGCTGCATCAGGCTTGCGCCCATTGTGCAATATTCCCCACTGCTGCCTCCCGTAGGAGTCTGGACCGTGTCTCAGTTCCAGTGTGGCTGGTCATCCTCTCAGACCAGCTAGGGATCGTCGCCTAGGTGGGCCATTACCCCGCCTACTAGCTAATCCCATCTGGGTTCATCCGATAGTGAGAGGCCCGAAGGTCCCCCTCTTTGGTCTTGCGACGTTATGCGGTATTAGCCACCGTTTCCAGTGGTTATCCCCCTCTATCGGGCAGATCCCCAGACATTACTCACCCGTCCGCCACTCGTCACCCAAGAGCAAGCTCTCTGTGCTACCGTCCGACTTGCATGTGTTAGGCCTGCCGCCAGCGTTCAATCTGAGCCATGATCAAACTCTTCAATTTAAGTTTGATTTGCTTAAACAAGTTAAGCGGTGCTCATCTGTAAAACGTCATAATGAATTTCATTATGTGTTCACTCGTGAGACTTGATATTTTTTACGTCCGGAGACGCTGATATCAATCCTGCGAGTGCCCACACAGATTGTCTGATAAATTGTTAAAGAGCAG
>NZ_JBCGBG010000017.1:0-821 GCF_038594305.1 Pantoea brenneri
GGCACTGTTGCAAAGATTTGGCGATGGTAAACTGATGCCACTGTTTAGCGGAAGGAGCAGCACATGAATCCTTTCAAAGGCCGACATTTTGAGCGTCATATTATCCTGTGGGCAGTCCGCTGGTACTGCAAATATGGCATCAGCTATCGTGAACTGCAGGAGATGCTGACCGAGCGTGGAGTAAATGTCGATCACACCACCATTTATCGCTGGGTTCAGCGTTATGCACCTGAGATGGAAAAGCGGCTGCGCTGGTACTGGCGTAACCCTTCAGGGTTCTGTTCCTGGCATCTCGACGAAACTTATATCAGAGTTAACGGCCGGTGGGCTTATCTGTACCGTGCTGTTGATAGCAAAGGCCGCACCATCGATTTTTATCTTTCCCCGCGCCGTAACAGCAAAGCGGCATACCGGTTTCTGGGAAAGATTCTGAACAACGTGAAAGGCTGGCAGATCCCCCGCCTCATCAACACCGATAAAGCCCCTACCTATGGTCGCGCGCTGGCGTTATTGAAACGGGAAGGCCGGTGTCCGCCTGATGTTGAACACCGGCAAATTAAGTACCGGAATAACGTGATTGAATGCGATCATGGCAAACTGAAACGGATAATCGGTGCCACGCTGGGATTTAAATCCATGAAGACGGCATATGCCACTATCAAGGGGATTGAAGTCATGCGGGCATTGCGTAAAGGACAGGCGGAAAACTTTTACTTCGGCCATCCCCTGGGTGAGATGCGTCTGGTAAGCAGAGTTTTTGAAATTTAAGGCCTTTCTGTAATTCCAAAGGCTACAGTATCAAGAAATTTGCAACAGTGCCC
>NZ_JBCGBG010000018.1:0-800 GCF_038594305.1 Pantoea brenneri
GCGATTGGGTGGATCAGGGTAACAACCATTTTGATGTTGTCGCCTGGCATTACCATCTCAACGCCTTCTGGCAGCTCAACTGAGCCCGTTACGTCAGTAGTACGGAAGTAGAACTGAGGACGGTAGCCTTTGAAGAACGGAGTATGACGGCCGCCTTCGTCTTTAGACAGAACGTAAACTTCTGACTCGAACTGGGTGTGTGGCTTGATGGTGCCTGGCTTAGCCAGAACCTGACCACGCTGGATGTCTTCACGCTTGATACCGCGCAGCAGAACACCACAGTTTTCGCCTGCCTGACCCTGGTCCAGCAGCTTACGGAACATCTCAACACCGGTACAGGTTGATTTCGCAGTATCTTTGATACCCACGATTTCAACTTCGTCGCCGACTTTAACGATGCCGCGCTCAACACGACCGGTAACAACAGTACCACGGCCAGAGATTGAGAATACGTCTTCGATTGGCAGCAGGAACGGCATGTCGATCGCACGCTGTGGCTCTGGAATGTAGTTATCCAGGTGCTCAGCCAGTTCGATGATTTTCGCTTCCCACTCAGCTTCGCCTTCCAGCGCTTTCAGAGCAGAACCACGAACGATTGGAGTGTCGTCGCCTGGGAAGTCATATGCTGACAGCAGGTCACGAACTTCCATCTCAACCAGTTCCAGCAGCTCTTCATCATCAACCATGTCGCACTTGTTCAGGAACACGATGATGTAAGGAACGCCAACCTGACGACCCAGCAGGATGTGCTCACGGGTCTGTGGCATTGGGCCATCAGTCGCAGCAACAACCAGGATCGC
>NZ_JBCGBG010000001.1:0-237728 GCF_038594305.1 Pantoea brenneri
AAGACGACGACGTTGATAGGCCGGATGTGTAAGCGCAGCGATGCGTTGAGCTAACCGGTACTAATGACCCGTGAGGCTTAACCTTACAACGCCAGAGGCGTTTTGAGAGACGAAAGATTTTCAGCCTGTTTACCGGATTAAAGAATTAGCGGGAACGAAGGATTCTGCGGCATGGCAGTATGTTCATGACGTAAAAGATTCGTTCCGTGCACCAAGATTTGCCTGGCGGCTGTAGCGCGGTGGTCCCACCTGACCCCATGCCGAACTCAGAAGTGAAACGCCGTAGCGCCGATGGTAGTGTGGGGTCTCCCCATGCGAGAGTAGGGAACTGCCAGGCATCATACGAGTAAAAAAGCCCCGCACGAAAGTGCGGGGCTTTTTTACGTCTGGAGATCGCTGATTTTCATTCCCGTCTGCCATTCTTACTTCCCCTTACTCAGGCACAATGGGGACATCCTGCTCTGAACAACCCGCTGATTTTGCAGCAATTAGCGATGTGGCTCACATTTATAATCTCAGAATACACCGCCTTTACCTCCGGTGGACTTAAATGCTTTACTCACTTCTTTAAATGCTGTTGATCAGCAAGGAACAGAGGCAAGGCATGACACCCATAAATAATAAAGATCAGACAGACGATACGAAAAAGCGCATCTGGGCTATCGTTGGCGCGTCATCGGGTAACCTGGTCGAGTGGTTCGATTTCTACGTCTACTCATTCTTTTCTCTCTATTTTGCCCACATCTTCTTCCCACAAGGCGATACCACCACGCAGCTATTACAGACGGCCGGCGTCTTTGCTGCCGGATTCCTGATGCGTCCTATCGGCGGCTGGCTGTTCGGTTACATCGGTGATAAGCACGGACGTAAAAGCTCCATGCTGATCTCAGTGTGCATGATGTGTTTTGGATCGCTGGTGATCGCCTGTTTACCCGGCTATGACGCCATTGGCATCGCGGCACCGATCATTCTGCTGCTGGCGCGGATGTTTCAGGGATTATCCGTTGGCGGTGAATATGGCACCAGCGCAACCTACATGAGCGAAGTGGCGCTGGAAGGACGCAAAGGTTTTTACGCCTCATTCCAGTACGTCACCTTAATCGGCGGTCAGCTGGCCGCGGTGCTGACGGTAGTGGTGCTGCAGTTTGTGCTGAGCGATGCAGAGCTGCGCAGCTGGGGCTGGCGCATTCCATTCTTCCTCGGCGCATTGCTGGCCGTAGTGGCGCTGTGGTTACGTCGCTCACTGGAAGAAACCTCAGACAAAAGCAGCCGTCAGCACCGTGATGCGGGCAGCGTGATAGGCCTGTTACGCAATCATACCCGTCCGTTCCTGATGGTGCTGGGCTTCACCGCCGGCGGATCGCTGAGCTTCTATACCTTTACCACCTATATGCAAAAGTATCTGGTCAACACCTCGGGAATGGATCCTAAGACCGCCAGCGGCCTGATGACCGGTGCGCTGCTGGTCTTCATGTTGCTGCAGCCGGCTATTGGTGCGCTGTCTGACAAAATTGGCCGTCGCACTTCAATGATGATTTTTGGTGCCGGTGCCGCTATCTGTACCGTGCCCATTCTGACCTTGCTGCAAAATGTCCAGAGCCCAGGCGTTGCGTTCCTGTTAATTATGCTGGCGCTGCTGATCACCAGTTTCTACACCGCCATCAGCGGTATTTTGAAGGCAGAAATGTTTCCTCCTCAGGTGCGGGCATTAGGTGTAGGACTCTCTTATGCGGTGGCGAATGCCATCTTTGGCGGATCGGCGGAGTATGTGGCGTTACTGATGAAGCAGCAGGGGATTGAGACTACCTTCTTCTGGTATGTCTCCGCCATGGGCGCGGTGGCCTTTTTGGTGTCGCTATTGCTGCACAAGCGGGGAAAAGGGATTGGGCTGTAACCGCTACTGGCTGAACCGGCTTACTGGCTAAGGTTCCATAAGGCGATGCCGCTGGCGGTACCGGCGGCATCCCAGGCAAAATCTTTCCAGCTCCAGCCGCTCCCTGACGGGCGGCTGTCATACCACTCTTTTCCCGCCCCGAGACTGAGCGAAAATATGATCCCCAGCGTATGACTCTGACGGGTAGAGAGATGCTGACGCTGACCGTATTCTGTTCCTGCTGCGGCCAGGGCAGCAGAGGTAACGAAGTGCTGTGCTTTATCCCGCCCGGTCCACCGATCCTCTGCCATATGAGCACATCCACTACACAACAGCACTGCAAACAGCAAAATTCGCATAGCGGATGCCTCGTCGGCGGCGACGATTAAAGAATACGGCTGATTAACCGGTCGATTCGGATCCGGCGCAGACGGCGTATCAATTTACGGACTTTAGCCGGGTAATCGGCAATGCTCTCCAGCTCGCGGAAATGCTTCACCACTGTGGTGTGCTGGCGAATCAGCGTCAGCTCTTTTTCGCGTTGATCGGCCAGCTGTTGCAGCGGATCGTGGATCAACACCGCATTTTCCAGATCGAGCCGCCAGGCGCGCGGATTGAGATTATTGCCGGTAATCAGCTGCCATTCGTCATCCACCCACATACCTTTCAGGTGATAGCTGTTATCACCATCTTTCCATAACCGCACCACCAGCTGATCGTTGGTGACGTAATACTGTAGCCGGCTCAGGAAGCGACGCAGGTTAATCTCATACAGATAGGGCAGCGCGCCAATAATTTTAAACGGCTGATCCGGCGCGATATAGAAGTCGTTGGCGGTCTTGTCGCCGACGATGATCTCGACCTGCTTACCCTGCCGCAGCAGATGAATAATGTTACGCACCAGTAAGGCCGGCAGGTTGAAGTAAGGCGTACAGATAGTCAGTTTCTGTTCGGCGCAGGGCATCAGGTGGAAGATAGTCTTATTGAGCAGGCTATGCTTGCCCAGGCCGACCAGCGGCGTCACCGCCAGCTCTTCATTACTGGCATTGCCCTCAAACTGATAATTGAAGCCGCGCAAATCCTGACGAAACTGACGCGTTTCATTTTTGATTTCCGGACTGGAAGGGCGCTCGGCAAAATCGAGCCGGTTGACGGCCTCAGCCTGCTTCAGGTTGAGGTTAATCCACGCGTACATGGTGTCAGCCAGCTGCGGGTTGCGGATAATCTGGTAGCGGTCATAACGATATTTATCATGCTGATGCAGATAAACATCATTGATGCTGGCGCCGCTGTAGATCAGTTCGTCATCAATGATGAAACCTTTCAGGTGCAGCACGCCCAGCGCTTCCCGGGTATTGACCGGAATGCCATACACCGGGATGGCAATATCAGCGTGTTGGGTTGCCAGATCACAATACCAGTCGGCATTGGTCAGGCCGCGTGCCGCGCCAATTCGCCCACGCTGCGCCCGGTGCCAGTCGACCAGGATAGAGATATCCAGCGCTGGCCGCGCCTGTTTTGCCGCATACAGGGCGTTCATCACCGCCCGACCTGCATCGTCGTTTTCCAGGTAAAGTGCAGCGATGCAAATACGGGACTGCGCTGCCGCGATTTTCTCCAGCAGCGTCTGACGAAATTCAGCAGGCGAGTAAAGCGTCGACACATCCGCAACGGATTGTGACAGTTTCGGCAACTGTGCGAGGTGTTGTTGGTGTTTATTACGTTTAAATTTAGACAACATCACAGTGCACTTCTTCTCTGTTCATTGCATGGCCTTTTGCCATCAAATCAGGGTCATAACGACAAATAATAACATCAACTGTCGCGATCCGGGCGTTTTTTACCTTTCTCTACAAGGTTAGCTTAGCGCATCCTGCAGCGACAGTTTGAGGCTGACAATACCGTCATCCAGTTGAATATCAACATGAAAGTTAAGTTTGCGCGCCAGGGTAATCATGCCGCGATTATGCGGCATAGTGATACCGTTCAATTGTTGCAAGCCGTGATGCCGGGTGTAGCGGATCATCTTTTCCAGCAAGCGTCGGCCCATGCCGAGGCCTTTGAGATCGGAGCGCACCAGCACGGAAAACTCGGCGTCAATATTGTCAGCATCAGAGATGGCACGCGTCACGCCAATGATTTCCGACCGTCCCTGCTGCTGACGTACCGCCACGATCGCCATCTCACGGTCGTAATCGATTTGCGTCATATTGGCGAGATCCTCATGCGTAAACTCGCTGATTTCACTGAAGTAACGGTAATAGAGATCTTCTTTGGTTACCTGGCTGATAAAGTCACGTAGCAGCGGTTCATCTTCGGGCAGGATAGGGCGGAACAGGCAGGTTTGCCCATCCTTGAGCTGAACCTGCTCCTCCAGATGTTGCGGGTAGGGACGTATCGCCAGGCGCGCTTCGTTATCGCCATGAAACGGTGCCAGCGTCAGGGTGACATCCAGCAGCGTAAAGTCGTTGCCCGCCGCCAGCAGCGGATGAATATCCAGCCGCTGAATCTCCGGGCAATCAACCACCAGGTTGGAAACCTGCACCAGCAGCTGGCTGAGGCCGGCAATATCCAGCGGATTCAGGGCGCTGCGGCTGCGTATTTTGCCGCTCTTGATTGCCTGAATCACCAGATAGCGCGCCAGAGTCATATTCAGCGGCGGCAGCGCAACGGCGGCTTGTTTATCGGCCTGCCACTCGACGCCGCCTTCGCCCAGCATAATGATCGGGCCAAACAGCGCATCCTGTTCCACCACCACCCGCAGTTCCTGAGCGCCAGCCCGGTTCGCCATGCTTTGCACCAGCAGGCCTTCAATCCGCGCCTGCGGTAGCGTCTGCCTGACCCGATCAAAAATGGCTTCGGCCGCATGTGCTACCTCACTGGCATTGCGCAGGTAAAGCATCACACCCTGCACATCCGATTTATGGGCGATATCCGGCGAGCGCAGCTTCAGCGCCACCGGATAACCAATCTGATCGGCGATGGCGACCGCTGCGGCACTGTCGCTGGCGATCCAGGTTGGCAGCGTTGCCAGCCCGTAGGCCTGCAGTACCGGCTGGACCTCGTGGGTATCCAGCGCCGTAATGCCGCGGTCGAGCGCCTGCGATAACAGCTGGTGGGCATGGGCGCTGTCCTGGGTCAGGCTGGCCGGCAGGGCAGGCGTTTCGCGCAGTTGCTTCTGATTGCGTCGATATTCGACCTGATGCATAAATGCCGTCACGGTGCCTTCGGGCGTGCGCCAGGTCGGGATCCCAGCCTGGGTAAATGCACGACGCGCGGCCTGGGAGGAAAATTCGCCGCTCCAGTTAGTCAGCAGGGTGATTTGCTTACCGCGCGGATGAGCAGCAATGGCGGCAATCAGACGCTCGGCGGTTTCAGTGGCAGGTGCCACCGCGCTCGGCGCATGAATAATCATCAGTGCATCAAGCTCATGACTGTCGAGCAGGCACTCCACGCAGGCCACGTAACGGTCCGGCGTGGCGTCATCCTTCAAATCCAGTGGGTTGCCGTGACCAGCACCGGCTGGCAGCAGGGTTTCCAGCTGTTGACGCATCTCATCGCTGAGTTGGGCCAGTTTACCGTTACGCGCATACAGTTCATCCAGCGCCAGCGCGGCGGGTGCAGCACCGTTACTGATGATCATCAATCGCTCACCACGCAGCGGCCGCATGTGGCTCAGCGACTCGACGGCGGAGAACAGTTCATGCGTATCCTGCACCCGCAGCAGGCCAGCACGCTGAATGGCGGCGTCCCAGGCCGCATCCAGCCCGCTGTGGCTACCGAGCAGCGCCTGCGCCTGACGGCTGCGGCCGCTCTTGATCACCAGGATCGGTTTATTGCGTGACGCGCTACGCGAGGCGGAAACAAAGCGCCGGGCATCGCTGAGATGTTCAAGATAGAGCAGGATCGCGCTGGTTTTACCGTCACGCGCCAGAAAGTCGAGCAGGTCATCGACATCAGTGTCGAGACTGTCTCCCAGCGCGATAAACCAGGAAAAGCCCAGGTTACGCTGTTGCGCCCAGTCAAGAATGGTATTGGAGACGGCGGCGGATTGTGAAATGAAGGCAATACGGCCTTTGGCAATCGGTACCGGCGAGAAGCTGGCGTTTAATCCCTGCCACGGTGCCAGCAGCCCAAGGCTGTTCGGACCCAACAGACGGATCTGCCACTGGCTGGCGCAGGCCTGCAGTTCTTCCCGCTGGCTGGCGGGAGCGGAGAGAATAATGCAGGCTTTGCAGCCTTTTTCACCCAGTTGTTGCAGCAGTGTCAGATTACGTTTTGAATGGGTGCAGATAATGGCCAGGTCCGGCGCGAACGGCAAACTGTCGATATCAGGCCAGGCCAGCACGCCGCTGACGGCTTTGTATTTCGGCGTCACCGGCAATACCGGGCCGCTAAAACCACCGGCCAGCAGATTGCGCATCATAAAGTAACCGGCACGTCCCGGCGTTACCGAGGCGCCGATTACCGCAATGGATTTGGGTCTTAACAGCGCTTCCAGTCCGCGTTGGCTCATCTCGCCCTCCAGAGATCGGGATTTGCGTGATTGTAAACGCTTTTTCCCGTCAGTGCTTTCGGGCAGATCGCAGGCTGAGCATCAGGATCACTATGAGGGATCGATTAACCGATCGGCCCGCTGACTGACTGCATCGCTTACGTGGAGGGGGCGTGATGCGGCTTGCCCGCCAGATAGGCGGCGCGGAACTGTTCAAAATGGCGCGATAAAGCCTGAGCTGCCTGACTATCGCCTGCCTGCTCCAGCAGTGCCGCCGCCACTTCAGCGGTACAGTGCTGGCCAACGCCGTGCGCCTCGCGCAGCGTATAGCGCGACGGGGCGGTGACCGTCAGCGACATCACCGGTAAGGCGTCGAGCCACGGACTTTTGCGGAACATTTTGCGCGCTTCGGTCCAGGTGCCGTCCAGCATGATAAACAGCGGCGGTTTACCGCTCAAAGGCGGCGCGGTCAGCACTTCGCGATCGGCGTCGGCATAGGCGGCCGGGAACACCACCAGCGGCTGGTAATCAGGATTGCGTACCGCGTCGAGCAGCAGCGGATCCGGCTCGGTGCGCGACCAGCCAAACGCCTGGGTATCGGGCAGGATATCGGCAATCAGGCGGCCGGTATTACTCGGCTTCATCGGCTCGGTATCAAACATTACCAGGCAAAAGCGGCTGCGCGCCGTTTGCGGCACGATATCACTGCACAGACAGTTCTTCTCAGGCAGCAGACAGCCCTGGCAGCGTAACACGCGATTGCCGCGCGCAAGGAAAGGGCGGGTGGCACGGGCGAGGCGTTGGGTGCGCAAGCGCAAAACAGCATTATCAGACATGAGTATTCAGGGCAGGAAAAACCACAGTGTAATCGAAGCGCCGCCGAAAAGGAAAAGGCCAGCAGAGCTGGCCTTAGCGGATTACAGTGACTCGTCCAGCCACTCGTTGAACGGCGCTTTGGGCATCGCGCCATTCAGCATGTCAACCATCTCACCGTTCTTAAACAGCATAATGGTCGGGATGCTGCGAATGCGAAAACGGCTGCTGAGTGCCGGTTCGGCCTCGGTATTCACTTTAATAAAGCGCACCTTACCGCTGCGTTCGCTGGCAACCTCTTTAAATACCGGCGCAAAGTTGACGCAGGGACCACACCACGGCGCCCAGAAGTCGACGACCACCGGCAAATCATCCTGCAGAAACTTGTCTAAGGTGGTCGCGGTCGCGCTCACCACTTCGCCATCAAATAATCCATTTCCACAGCGACCACATTTTGCGCCTTCGGCAAGCCGTTCTTCCGGAACGCGATTGGTTGCCTGGCAGGAAGCGCATACCGTATTCATAGAAACCTCTGATATTGGAATGTGTCAGTCTGGTAATATTGTCCATTATGAAAGGGGGCGAATGCCCTCTCAATCTGGATCGCTCTATAGGTTCAATAGTTGATAGCTAAGCGCCAGCACATCAGGTAATCTGCGCGCTCTCAATGCAGGAGGAACATATGAACGACGAATTTAAAGGCAAAAGCGGCAAGGTCAAAGTGATGTACGTGCGTGGCGAAGATGATAAGAGCGCGGGTGCGCCAAATCCTCGTACCGGCAAAGGTGGCCGTCCCGCTGCCCGTCAGGATGATAATCGTCGTTCTTCTGGCCCCCGCACTGAACGTAATGAAGAGGGCGGACGCTCTGCTGGCCGTCGTAGTGATGACGGTGCCCGCAGCGGTTCTGCCCGTCGCGATGAAGGCGGCCGTGGTGCGCCACGCCGTAGCGGTGAAGGTGCAGGCCGCCGCAACGAGCGCGCAGAGGATAATCGCGGCGCTTTCAGCAACAGCGACTCGCCGTGGCGTACCGTTTCTCGTGCCCCGTCAGAGCGTCCGGCTGCGACCGAAAGTGATAAGCCCGATCACGGTGGCATCAGCGGTAAGAGCTTTGTCGATCCCGAGCAGATCCGTCGTCAGCGTATGGAAGAGACGCGCGTCTATGGCGAGAACGCCTGTCAGGCACTGTTCCAGAGCCGTCCGGAAGCGATTGTACGCGCCTGGTTTATTCAGGAGGTGACACCGCGTTTCCGCGAAGCGCTGCGCTGGCTGGCGGCGAACCGCAAAGCTTACCACGTGGTCGAAGATGCGGAGATCACCAAAGCCTCCGGCACTGAGCATCATGGCGGCGTCTGCTTCCTGATCAAAAAGCGCATGGGTATGGCCGTGTCAGAATGGCTGAGCCAGGCGAGCGCCAAAGATTGCGTGCTGGCGCTGGAAGATGTCAGCAACCCGCACAACCTCGGCGCAATCATGCGTAGCTGCGCGCATTTCGGCGTGAAAGGTCTGCTGGTCAACGATGCCTCACTGCTGGAGTCAGGTGCAGCGGTGCGTACTGCTGAAGGCGGTGCGGAACACGTGCAGGCCATCAGCGGCGCGACCTTCAGTGAAGGTCTGGAAGCGTTCCGTAAAGCCGGTTACACCATCGTGACGACCTCCAGCCATCAGGGTACGCCGCTGGCGAAAGCGGAACTGCCGGCCAAAATGGTGCTGGTGCTGGGTCAGGAACGTGAAGGTCTGTCTGACAGCGCCTTTCAGCAGGGTGACATCAGCGTGTCGATTGGTGGTACCGGCAACGTTGAAAGCCTCAACGTTTCGGTAGCGACCGGCGTGCTGCTCGCCGAATGGTGGCGTCAGAACGCATAAAAAAAAACGGGCCGAAAGGCCCGTTTTGCTGTCTGAGATTAGTGCGCGCCACCGCCACCACCGCCAGCACCAAACGGTGGACGGGCAAACCAAATCAGTATCAGCAGGATCAGGAACACCCCCGCCGACGCCCAGAAAATCTCATTTGCCGAGATAATCAGTCCCTGATTGGTTATCTGCTGGGCGATATATGCTGACGCCTGCTGCTGCGTCATTCCCATACTTTCCAGCTGGCTGTACATCTGTTGCGAATTAACGTTGTACGGCGTAATCGACTCGGCCAGATAACTATGATGCATCGACTCGCGATCGGTCCACATGGTCGTGGTGATCGAGGTACCAATCGAGCCGGCCAGCGTACGGACAAAGTTAGACAGGCTGGACGCCGCCGCCAGTCGCTCCGGTGCTAAGCCTGACAGCGTAATGGTGGTCAGTGGCATAAAGAAGCAGGCCACCGCAAAGCCCTGAATAAACTGCGGCCAGGCCGATGCACCAAAATCCATCCCCGGTTCAAAGGTGTAAGCGCGCCAGTAGAAGCAGACGGCATACATAATGAAGCTGAAGGTGACCAGCCGCCGCATATCGAGTTTATGGGCGAAACGACCAATAATTGGCGACAGGATCACCGGCAAAATCCCCACCGGTGCCGAGGCCAGTCCGGCCCAGGTCGCGGTGTAGCCGTAGACCTCCTGCAGCAGCTGCGGCAACAGCACGATCGAGCCGAAGTAGAGCATGTAAGCCAGACTGATCGATAAGCAGCCGATGGTGAAGTTTCGCGACTTAAACAGCGACAGATCGACAATCGGGTGGTCGTCGGTCAGCTCCCACACCAGCAGCACCGCCAGTGCAATCACTGCCACCACCGCCAGAACGATGATCTCGGTGGAACTGAACCAGTCCAGCTCCTTACCGCGGTCCAGCATCACCTGCAGGCAGCCAATCCCGACCACCAGCAACACCAGTCCGACCATATCGATCGGACGGATTTCAGTTTTGGTTTCCCGGCCACGCAGGGTTTGCAGCGTCAGCATCACCACCACCGCGCCAATCGGCACGTTGATGAAGAAGATCCAGCCCCAGTGATAGTTATCACTGATCCAGCCGCCGAGTATCGGGCCGCAGATCGGGGCCACAATCACCGTCATCGCCCATAGCGACAGAGCGATACTGCGTTTGGCCGGAGGATAGTTGCTCAGCAGCAGACTTTGCGACAGCGGGATCAGCGGACCGGCAACGATCCCCTGCAGCACGCGGAAGAAAATCAGCATCTCAAGGCTGTCTGACATGCCGCACGCCCACGAGGCGATGGCAAACAGAATGGTAGCCCAGGTGAACAACTTCACTTCACCGATGCGTTTTGCCAGCCAGCCGGTAATCGGAATCGAAATGGCGTTGGCGACGCCAAACGAGGTGATTACCCAGGTGCCCTGCGAGTTCGAGGCACCGAGGTTACCGGCGATAGTGGGGATGGCCACGTTGGCGATGGTCGAGTCCAGGACCTGCATGAACGTCGCCAGCGACAGCGCAATGGTCATTAAGACCAGCGGCATCCCTTCAAGCGGTTTTTGTGCCATTACAGCCTCCGCGTCATCATCCGGCGTTGGCGCGGACGATATCGGTGATCAGCTGATTGACCGGTGCAAGGTCAATCGCCAGCGCATTGCTGCTGTAAGCCGCCTGCTGACGCACGCTGGTCGCCAGGGTGCTGCCCTCTGTGCTGGTGGTATCGATTTTCACCAGCGTCGACAGACCAATACGCAGCGGATGCTTCTCGATATCCTGCGGGTTAAGCTCGATACGAACCGGCAGACGCTGAACCACTTTGATCCAGTTACCGGTGGCGTTCTGGGCTGGCAGCAGCGAGAACGCGCTGCCGGTGCCCATATCTAACCCGACCACTTTGCCATGATAAACCACGTCGTCGCCGTAGATATCAGCCACCACCGTGGCCGGTTGGCCGATGCGCACGCCCGCCAGCTGGGTCTCTTTAAAGTTGGCGTCGATCCACAGATTGGTCGCCGGCACCACCGCCAGCAGCGGTGTGCTGGTGGAGATTTGCGAACCTACCTGCACGCTACGACGTGAGACAAAACCGTCCATCGGGCTGCGGATCTCAGTACGCTGCAGCGCCAGCCAGGCGTCACGCAGTTCAGCGGCGCTCTGTTTAACCGCTGGCTGGTTCTCCAGCGAGGTATTGAGGATCATCGCCTGATTGGCGTTGTATTGCTGTACCGCCACGTCCAGCTCAGCTTTGGCAGAAGCCACGGCATCACGGGCGTGCTGTAACTCTTCACGGCCAATCAGATTCGAGGCACCCAGCGGCTCACGGCGCTTCAGATCCGCTTCTGCCTGAGCCAGCGCCGTCTGACGTAAGGTGATAGTGGCCTGATACTGCTTCGCGTTAATCATCAGCTGATGCGTCTGACGTACGCTGGTGGCCAGTGCGGTCTGTGCTTTTTCAAACGCCTGTTCCGCATCGGTTTTATCCAGCGAAACCAGCACATCGCCTTTTTTAACGAAGTCGGTATCTTCAAACCAGACTTTGTTCACGCTACCGGAAACCTGTGCCATCACCTGAACCTGGTTACCTGCAACGTAAGCGTCATCGGTCTCCTGAAAATGGCGCAGCACCAGGAACCAGTAGACGCCCCAGGCAATCCCAATCAGCACAAAGATCAGCGCCAGCACGATGAGCACACCTTTGCGCTTCTTCTTTTTGTTAGCTGACGGTTGCGGGCTTTGTGCTTCTGCCGTTGCACTCATGTCTTTCTCCACGTTTTCCATTTAGTCGGGATGCAGCAATCCATTCCCGCAAGTGCCCGAGTCGAAAAAGCCAGCGACTGAGCGCTGGCCGGATAAAAAAGGAAATTAAAATAACGGTTTCGACAGGTGATTGTGTCGCACTTCTTGCTATTAGCGGGACAGCGAGGCGATCAACTGATCTTCGTCCATTTTATCGAGGCGGTTAAGTAACTTACGGGTGATACCTTCCAGCTGGGACTTCTCATCGACCGACAGTGACGACCAGAGATATTGCAGGCTCTGGTGCTGAGGCGGCAGCAGCTGACGTAAGAACTCATTGCCTTTTTCGGTCAGGTGCAGGTGCAGACAGCGGCGGTCATGATCGCTTTCACGACGCTCGATCCAGCCGCGTTTTTCCAGCTCATCAGCAATGCGTGTCGCGTTGGTACGTGATGACCCCAGGGCGGAGCTCAGCTCTGACGGCTGAATACTCTGGTTCTCCTGTGCATCCAGCGTAATCAATGCCATGAACAGGGTTTCGTTGATTCCCTGTGCCTTCAGCATCTTGTTGCGGTTGTCCAGCAGTTTACCCTGCATGTGCATACAGAGACGCGTCAGGATAATTTCCTGTAACGGAAAATCCTTATGGCGATTGGCACGGATGTTTAGCATCTGCTCAATGGGAGTAAACGAACTTTCCATTAAAAAAAACCTCACTAATTGCAACTTGTATAATAACTATGGTGACAGATTAAGCGTAGTCACATTTTCGGCAGGTGAGTAGGGCTACGGTCACGCTGCCACCATCTGGCGATTCCAGGCCAATCCGTGGCCCTGGGTTAAAAAACCCGTACGCCCGGCGACAGCGAATGCGCCGGGACGTGATCAAGAAAAGGTGTCGAATTTAATAATTTCGCGAGGAAAAATAACTGAAGTGAATAGGTTTATCACTAACCATAACAAACCTAACCATATGTGACCAGACTCAATCAGCTGTCCGGCCTGCGCTTCAGCTCATTTTCGCTTGCTCATACTGCTGTCCGTTAAACCAAATCAACAGGTTAATCAGCGTCAGGACAGCGCCTGCGCTACATACGCCGTACCAGCCGGACAGATGGTAGGCGGTAGCGGAAAGCAGCGAACCCGCTGCGCCGCCAATAAAATAGCTGGTCATGTAACCGGCATTAAGGCGGTTACGCGCGTCCGGCATCTGGGCATAAATCACACTTTGATTGGTGATATGTACCGCCTGCACCGCCAGATCCAGCAGCAGAATGCCGACGATCAGGGCCGCAAGAGAGTGGGCACCGAGGGCAATCGCGATCCACGACAGCAGCATAATCAGCAAACCGACGCGGGTAGTGAGCTTCGCTTTACCTTTATCTGCCAGCGAACCCGCCTGACGGGCTGCCAGCGCGCCGGCGGCACCCACCAGTCCCAGCAGACCAATTTCGCCCTCTGAAAAGTGATAAGGCGCGGCTGAAAGCAAAAAGGCCATCGAGGTCCAGAGCAGGCTGAAGTTGGCAAACGAGAGGCAGCCGGTCCAGGCGCGGGTACGGATCACCCGATTACCGGCGTAGAGCCTGAAAATCGACGCCAGCAGCTGACGGTAACTCATCGTCACCGACACGCTGACGCGCGGCAGGAAGCGCCACAACGCCAGCGCCATCACGGCCATTAACAGGCTGGCGGTCCAGTAGACCGTACGCCAGCCGCCAAGTTGCGCCAGCCCGCCAGAGACGGTGCGCGCCAGCAGAATACCCAGCAGCAGCCCGCTCATTACCGTGCCGACAATTTTGCCGCGCCGCTCCGGCTCAGCTAGCGTTGCTGCCAGCGGCACCAGAATTTGCGCCGCCACCGAGAACAGACCGGTCATCAGCGTACCGAGCAGCAAAAACAGGAAAGAGCGGGAGAGGGCGATAATGACCATACCCGCCGCAGCCAGCAGGATCATGGTCACGATCAGGCTGCGTCGTTCGAATCGGTCACCGAGCGGCACCAGCAGCAGTAATCCACAGGCATAGCCCAGTTGCGCGGTGGTAACGATAAAACCGGCGAGGCTGACTGAGAGATCGAACTGGTTAGCAATGGTACTGAGCAAGGGCTGAACGTAGTAATTGCTGGCAACGGACAGCCCGGTGGCTACCGACATCAACAATACTAAAGCAGGCGTCAGACCCTGACGGGATGCATTCATAAACAACAACGGCAGCTAATAATCATAAGAGGTTAATAATAACTCAAAAAACTATTTCACACGCATCTTTATTAACAGGCCATACCAGTGTGTTTAACAGATACAAAAAAGGGCGGAAAAGATCCGCCCGGCAGGAAACGACAGAACTTACTGCGCAGCAGCCTGGGCGTCACTGACCCATTTATCAAATTCGGCCTGGTGTGCTTTAATCCAGCCGTCGACGTGACCATTGATCGCCTCTTCTGACGACTGGCCGGCATGCATCGCGGCGTTTTCAGCATTGATATCTGCCAGCGGCAGTTTCATTTCAGCGAACAGTCTGGCCGCCGCCGGGTTTTTCTCAGCCCAGGCTTTGTTGGCCACAATGTGCATGGTATTCACCGGGAAGCCGTAGTTCGCGCCGTTAGGCAGTTTGGTATCGACATTTTTCTGCTCGCCCGGCATTGAGGAGAACGGCACCTGCAGCCAGGTGACATCGCGGCCTGGCTTCATCACATCGCTGACCCAGTAAGGCGTCCAGGTGTAATAGAGGATAGGTTTAGCCTGCTTAAAGCGGGTAATGGTGTCAGCAATCATGGCGGAATAGTTGCCCTGATTGTGTTCAACGGTTTTGCTCAGGCCAAACGCCTCGATCTGATGATTAATCACCGCTTCACAGCCCCAGCCTGGGGTACAACCGGTCAGGTCCGCTTTGCCGTCACCGTTGGTATCAAACAGCGCGGCGATTTTAGGATCTTTTAACTGCTCAATATTGGTGATGTGATACTGATCGGCGGTTTTCTTGTCGATCAGGTAGCCCTGGGCGGCACCGGTGACGAATGTGCCCTGACGGTAGAACTTCGCATCACCGCCGGCGGCTTTATACATATCATCGTGCAGCGGCTGCCAGTTAGTGGCAATAAAGGTCGCATCGCCAGCCGCTATCGTGGTGTAGCCAACGTTGTAATCCACTTCACTCGGTTTTTCGACCTGATAACCGAGCTTTTCCAGCGCCCGGCTAACAATCAGGGTCTGAAAAGTCTCTTCAGAAATGGTGCTCTGAATCGGTTTCACCGTAATCCCTTTGCCGGGCAGATCGGCTGCAGAAACCTGTGAAACGGCAAAGGTGGCTAACACGGCGGCCAGCAGAGGAGCTGTCTTGCGCATAGTAATTCCTTATTTTTTCGATTGTAGCGGAGCGGGCGACACGCGGGTGCCGCCCGAAAACTCATTTCTTACGAAACGGGGAGAGGATCAGACCAATCGGGCCACTGTGGTACCAGTGACGGTTGCCACGGCTGCGGTTATCGCGACCAAAGGATTGGGTCAGACGGTCGAGAATGATGGCGAGGATCACGATGCCGACGCCGCCGACCGTTGCCAGTCCCATATCGAGACGGCCAATGCCGCGCAGTACCATCTGGCCGAGTCCGCCGACGGCAATCATCGAGGCAATGACCACCATCGACAGCGCCAGCATCAGCGTCTGGTTAACGCCAGCCATAATGGTCGGCATCGCCAGCGGCAACTGCACTTTAAACAGCAGCTGGCGCGGACTGGCACCGAACGATTCGCTCGCTTCGATCAGGTCAGCGGGCACCTGCTTAATCCCAAGAATGGTCAGACGAACAATCGGCGGCAGGGCGAAGATAATCGTCACCACTACGCCAGGCACGTTGCCGATACCAAACAGCATCACGATCGGCACCAGATAGACGAAGGCGGGCGTGGTCTGCATCGCATCCAGCAGCGGCCGGATAATACGCGCGGCGCGCTGACTGCGGGCCAGCCAGATCCCCAGCGGCAGACCGATCAGAATACAGAACAGCAGCGCGGTAAGGACCAGCGCCAGCGTCACCATCGCCTGCGACCAGGCACCAATCGCGCCAATCAGCACCAGCGAAATCAGCGTGGCAATTCCCATCGCCGGGCTGGCGATCTGCCAGGCGATCAGCGCGAAGACCAGAATGGCAACCGGCGCGGGCATGCCCAGCAGCAGTTGCTGAAAGGCACTGAGAATGTAATCGACCGGCACCCGAATACCCTGGAACAGCGGACGGAAATGATTTACCACCCAGTCGATACCGTCAGTGACCCAGTGATCGAGCGGAATCCAGGTTTTGTGAAACGGGTCCAGAATATTGAAGTGTTCAGGCTGGGCCGCCGGTGCGCTGTGCAGCCAGTCACTGCTGGCAGCATCCGGTGTTGCGCTGCCATCCGGCGTGCCCCAGGCATCGGTGCCGCTGCTGCTGGCTGGCGCGGCCTGGCTGCTGGTGGTGGTGGCGCTGCCGCTTTCCCACGGATTGCTGGTGTCCTGACTCATGGCTGGGCTCCTTCACGATCTAATGCGCGCAACAGCGTGCTTTTGGAAATGATACCGACGTACTGATTATCCTCACCCACCACCGGCACCGCGCAGGGGGCCTGGGCAACGTGAGAGAGCAAATCGTTCAGTGAGGTATCGGCGGGGACCGCAGCCGGTGCGTCGAGCAGCGCGCTGTCTATCCCTTCGCCGGCTGCCAGCGCGGCTTTCAGCGAATCGGTGGAGACGACGCCGATGAATTTCTGCTTTTCCAGCACGTAGCCGTAATCGCGATCTTCATCCTGCAGCAGTTTGATGGCGGAGCGTGGACCGAAACCGGCAGCCTTACGGATTAGCGCACCGGCGCTGCGACGGGCAATATCTTTGGCGCTGAAGACGTGACTGATATCCACTCCGCGGAAGAAGGTGCGCACATAGTCATTGGCCGGATTATTCAGGATTTCATCCGGGGTACCGACCTGGACCACTTCGCCGCCCTGCATAATGGCAATTCGATCGCCAATACGCATCGCTTCATCCAGATCGTGGGAAATAAAGACGATGGTACGCTGATGCCGGGCCTGTAAATTGACCAGCTCATCCTGCATCTCGGTACGAATCAACGGATCCAGCGCAGAGAAGGCTTCATCCATTAATAATATATCGGGATTAATCGCCAGCGCGCGGGCTAATCCGACGCGCTGACGCATGCCGCCGGAAAGTTCATCCGGGTAGGCGTGGGCATAATTCTCCAGCCCGACCTGACGTAACGCGTCTAATGCTTTTTCCTGCCGTTCCGCCAGCGGTACTCCGGCTAATTCCATGCCGAATGCACTATTATTTAGTACATTCATGTGCGGCATCAAAGCAAATGACTGGAATACCATGCTGATTTTATTTCTGCGCACCTCGCGCAGTTCGCTGTCGGATATTTTTGCAATATCGACACCGTCAATGATCACCTGGCCGCGTGTCGGCTCTATCAGACGATTGAGAAGGCGAACCATGGTCGATTTTCCTGAACCGGATAACCCCATGATGACGAATATCTCGCCTTCTTCAATGGCCAGACTGGCGTTCTTAACCCCGAGAGAGAGACCGGTCTTCTCAAGGATCACATCTTTGGTTGCCCCCTTTTCAATATATTTAAATGCGCGGTCCGGATTATCGCCAAATATCTTATAGAGATTTTTTACTTCGAGTTTAATTGCCATGCAGTAATTAAATCCTGGTTGTAATATTTAATATTAATCTGTCTGTCCCACTGAAATTTGAGCAGGCCATACCGTAGCACACTGAGATCATCTGACAACCCTGCAGGCCGATATTGGCGCGCTGTCAGACCGGTCAATGCCGATTATCGCCAGTGCTCACAAGGGATCAGCGCAGATTAATTTTTTATGAATTGAAAACGAAATTATTGGCATTCTGGCCGGATTGCCGCGCTAAAGGCGGGAAAATGACATTCGCAAACGGCAAATATTGCCAGAATAAAGACGACCGATAGCGGAAAATAATCGTCTCAGTCATCGACATTTTTTAGCAGAATAATCGCCGCTGGAAGAGAGATATTATGACAATACCGGTGCTGGCGAAAAAGGCCAATTCCGGTGAGGCGGCAGGGGCTGAATTCGTGGGGGTGAAGCCGCAGCGGGCGGGCAGGGCAGGGAGATGAAACCGGCAGTACCGGGCGCAGCGTGGCAGCGCCCGGCAGGGATCAGAAGTTCCAGTCTTCGTCTTCGGTTTCGACCGCTTTTCCCATCACATAGGAGGAGCCGGAACCGGAGAAGAAATCGTGGTTTTCGTCAGCGTTCGGCGAGAGCGCCGACAGAATGGCCGGATTCACCGCCGTCAGCTCGGCCGGGAACAGCGCCTCATAACCCAGATTCATCAGGGCTTTGTTGGCGTTGTAGTGTAAGAAGGTTTTCACCTCTTCAACCCAGCCGACATCGGCGTACAGCGCTTCGGTGTAGGCGACTTCGTTCTCATACAGCGCCAGCAGCAGATCGTAAGCGAACTGTTGCAGCTCTTCGCGGCGCAGATCATCCGCCGTTTCCAGCGCTTTCTGGAACTTATAACCGATGTAATAACCGTGTACCGCCTCATCACGAATAATCAGACGGATCAGATCGGCAGTGTTGGTCAGCTTACCGCGGCTTGACCAGTACATCGGCAGCCAGAAGCCGGAGTAGAACAGGAACGACTCCAGGAACACGCTGGCGATCTTCTTCTTCAGCGGGTCGTCGGCCCGGTAATGCTCAAGAATGATGCGCGCTTTATTTTGCAGCGGCGCATTCTCTTCGCTCCACTGATAGGCCGCATCGACATCCTGCGTGTTACACAGCGTCGAGAAGATCGAACTGTAGGAGCGGGCATGGACCGCCTCCATAAAGCTGATGTTCGACAGCACCGCCTCTTCGTGTGGCGTCAGCGCATCATCCATCAGGCCCGGCGCACCAATCACATTCTGAATGGTATCGAGCAACGTCAGGCCGGTGAAAACCCGGATAGTCAGTTGCTGTTGCTGAGCATCCAGCGTCTGCCAGGCGGGCAGATCGTTGGAGAGCGGCACCTTTTCCGGTAGCCAGAAGTTGCTGGTCAGGCGGTTCCAGACCTCAAGATCTTTGTCATCCTGAATCCGGTTCCAGTTAATCGCTTGAATTTGTTTTAGTTGCATAGTTTTTATCACAGCGCGCAGGAGACGCAGCCCTGAACCTCTGTGCCTTGTAGCGCCATCTGGCGCAGTCGGATGTAATAGAGTGTTTTGATGCCTTTTTTCCACGCGTAAATCTGCGCTTTGTTGATATCACGGGTGGTGACGTCATCGCGGAAGAACAGCGTCAGCGACAGGCCCTGATCGACGTGCTGCGTGGCTTCGGCGTAGGTATCAATAATCGCTTCCGGCCCAATCTGATACGCATCCTGATAGAGATCGAGATTGTCATTGGTCATAAACGGCGCGGGATAATAGACGCGACCGGTTTTACCCTCTTTACGGATCTCAATGCGTGACACGATCGGATGAATGCTCGAGGTGGCATGGTTGATGTACGAGATCGAACCGGTCGGCGGAATCGCCTGCAGGTTCTGATTAAACAGACCGTGCTGCATTACCGCCTCACGCAGCGCCTGCCAGTCCGCCTGGGTCGGCAGCGTAATACCGGCATCAGCAAACAGTTGCGCTACCCGTTCGGTGCGCGGACGCCATGCCTGCTGAACGTATTTATCGAAGTAGCGGCCGCTGGCGTACTGCGAATCAGCAAAACCGTCAAAGCGCTGCTGCCGTTCCCGCGCCAGCTGGTTAGAGGTGCGCAACGCATAGTAGGTGATGCAATAGAAGTAGAGATTGGTGAAGTCCAGCGCTTCCGGTGAACCGTAGGCCATGCCTTCGCGCGCCAGATAGCCGTGCAGGTTCATCTGGCCGAGGCCAATCGCATGTGAGCGGCGGTTACCTTCAGCCACTGACGGCACCGAGCCGATCTCGCTCATCATGGAGACGGCGGTGAGGGCGCGGACCGCCACATCGACAGTGCGGGCCAGGTCACGCGAATCCATGGCGTGGGCAATATTCAGCGAACCGAGGTTACAGGAGATATCTTTGCCGATCCGGCGATAGCTGAGGTCGTCAAAATACTCACTGGCGCTGTTTACCTGCAGGATTTCGGAGCACAGGTTACTCATATTGATGCGGCCGGCGATCGGGTTACTGCGGTTCACGCTGTCTTCAAACATGATGTAAGGGTAGCCCGACTCGAACTGGATTTCGGCCAGCGTCTGGAAGAAGTCGCGCGGCTGAATATAGGTTTTACGGATGCGCTCATCCGCCAGCATCTCGTCATATTTTTCGCTGATGCTAATGTCGCCAAACGCCTGACCGTAGATACGCTCCACGTCATAGGGTGAGAACAGCGCCATCGGCTTGTTCTCTTTCGCCAGCTGGAAGGTGATATCGGGGATCACCACGCCAAGCGACAGGGTTTTAATGCGGATCTTCTCATCGGCATTTTCACGTTTGGTGTCGAGAAAACGGAAAATATCGGGATGGTGAGCGTTGAGCCACACCGCGCCCGCGCCCTGACGCGCACCGAGCTGATTGGCGTAGGAGAAGGCATCTTCCAGCATTTTCATCACCGGTATTACTCCCGATGACTGATTTTCGATGCGTTTGATCGGTGCGCCTGATTCGCGCAGGTTAGACAGCAGGAAAGCGACGCCGCCGCCGCGCTTCGACAGCTGTAGCGCCGAGTTCACCGCGCGGCCAATCGACTCCATATTGTCTTCAATACGCAGCAGGAAGCAGGAGACCAGTTCGCCGCGCTGCTGCTTACCGCAGTTAAGGAAGGTCGGCGTGGCAGGGTGGAACCGGCCGCTGAGCATCTCTTCCAGCAGTGAACGTGCCAGGCTTTCATCACCCTGCGCCAGCGTCAGCGCGACCATACAGGCCCGCTGCTCAAAGCTTTCGAGGTAACGTTTGCCGTCAAAGGTTTTCAGCGTGTAGCTGGTGTAGTACTTCCAGGCACCGAGAAAGGTTTTGAATTCAAAGCCCCAATTTTCCGCCACAGCATGCAGTTCAAGCAGGAAGTCAAAATGGTACTGATTCAGCACCCCGGCTTCGTAATAGCCCTCCGCCACCAGATAGCGCAACCGCTCGGCGTTACTGGCGAAAGGCACGGTATTGGGCTGCACGTGCTGCAGGAAGAACTGACGCGTCGCTTCCCGATCCTTATCAAACTGAATCCGGCCATCGGCGTCGTACAGGTTGAGCATGGCGTTGAGCGCGTGGTAGTCCAGCGTCACGGTGTTGAGGGTATCTGTTGTTGCCAAAATTGGGTTACTCCCGCTTTAACTTTCGCGATATCGTCAGGCGTTCCCATCAGCTCAAAGCGGTAGAGACAGGGAACCTGACATTTTTTTGCAATGATGCTGCCGGCCAGGCAGTAACCGGCACCGAAGTTACGGTTACCGGCTGCGATCACCCCACGGATGCCGCGGCGGTTAGCTTCATCATTAAGAAACTGAATCACCTGACGTGGCACTGCGCCACGACTGCTGCCCCCGCCATAGCTCGGCACCACCAGAATGTAAGGCTGGTCGGTGTGCAGTGACTGTTTAGCATCGAGCGGGATGCGCCGGGCCGGTAAGCCCAGGCGCAGGATGAACCGGTGGGTGTTTTCCGACTGGCTGGAAAAATAGACCAGTGGGAACATCGCTTTACCCTCCGACAGCGGCGAGCTGGCGCAGCGAGGCGATTTTGTCCGGACGGAAGCCGCTCCAGTGATCGTTATCCGCCATCACCACCGGCACCTGGCGGTACCCCAGTGATTTCAGGTTGTCGATCGCCTCTGGCTGGCTGTCCAGGTTGATCAGCTGATAGGCAATACCCTGCCGATCCAGCGCGTTTTTGGTAGCGTTGCACTGGACACAATTATCTTTAGTGTAAATAATAATGCGCATGATTCGTATTTCCCTCTGTATGCGGAGCGGATGCCGGGAAACGAAGCAGGCACCGCAGGTGGCGGGCTTCGTTCAACGGGACATCGGGCGTCGTGCTGATGAGCTAAATACTAGATGTAGTGTTTTGCAGGGTCAAGCCCACCAGATATAGGGTTTTGCGATTTGCATTTGCATCAGCGGGGCAAAGCCAGTGGCGATGCGCCTTCAGGGGCAGGAAATTGATTTGTAAATTTTAACGCTCAAAAAATGGACATAAAAAAGCCCCGCACGGGGCGAGGCTCGGATGATATGAGGCGGTGCGCTTAGCGGCGTGAAGCCAGCAGCACGCCGAATACCAGACCAATGGCGGCACCGACGCCGACACCGTGCCATGGTTTGTCATGCACATAGGTATCAACCTGCGCGCCGGCGTCACGGGCAACCTGAGCCACACGGTTGCTGCCGCCGTTCAGTCGTGCGCGCGTCTGCTTCAACAACGCTTCTGCCTGGCTGCGTGCGGAATCTACTTCATCTTTAGCATCGCTGCCGTAAGATTTCAGCAGTGCTTCAAGTGAATCAGCGAGTTCGTTAACATCCTGATTGATATCAATGTCATCGTTTTTTACGGTTCGATTAAACATTTTTTGGCTCCCTTTGATTTAAAACGTAATACTTAGTGTAGACGACCTTGCGATAAACGAGACGCGAGAATGGGCTTTAGGGAAAATTCCGAATGCCCACTCTGTCATGCTGAGGTAAGGTTGCGAAGCTTTTGAAAGAGGAGAGGATCGAGCATGTATTTACGACCAGATGAGGTAGCGCGCGTACTGGAAAAAGCGGGTTTCGAAGTGGATGAGATCACCCCACGGGCTTATGGTTATCGCCGTGGTGACAACTATGTTTATGTGAATCGCGAAGCGCGTATGGGGCGCACGGCACTGGTGATTCATCCGACACTGAAAGAGAAGAGCCAGCCGTTCGCTGAACCGGCTTCTGAAATGAAGACCTGCGATCACTACACCCAATTCCCTCTCTACCTGGCGGGTGATTCTCAGGAACATTACGGCATCCCGCACGGATTCAGTTCCCGCATGGCGCTGGAACGCTATCTACAAAGCGTTTTCGGCTAACGCATCAGGCCCCGCCGCGACGGGGCACTGAACCCATCTCCCCAATCCCACCCCCGGCAATTCATTGCAATTCACCGCTGTGACGCGTATAAAACTCTTCACTATAGATGTTTAGACGTCCATACGGATAAAAGTGATGAGTGAACAACACCCCCCCGCGCAGGATCAATTCAAACGCACCATGAAAGTGCGCCATCTGGTGATGTTATCGCTGGGCGGCGTCATCGGCACCGGGCTGTTTTTTAACACCGGCTACATCATCTCCACCACCGGCGCGGCCGGTACGCTGCTGGCCTACCTGATTGGTGCCTTAGTGGTGTGGCTGGTAATGGTCTGCCTTGGCGAACTCTCCGTGGCGATGCCGGAGACCGGCGCGTTTCACGTCTATGCGGCGCGCTATCTGAGTCCCGCCACCGGCTACACCGTGGCCTGGCTCTACTGGCTGACGTGGACCGTGGCGCTGGGCTCCAGCCTGACGGCAGCCGGCTTCTGTATGCAGTACTGGTTTCCCCAGGTGCCGGTCTGGATCTGGTGTCTGGTGTTCTGCTGTGCCATCTATCTGCTGAATGTGATCTCAACCCGCTTCTTCGCGGAAGGGGAGTTCTGGTTCTCGCTGATTAAAGTGATCACTATTATTGCCTTCATCCTGCTCGGCGGCGCCGCGATGTTCGGTTTCATCCCGATGAAAGATGGGACCCCCGCGCCCGGCTTAAGCAACCTCACCGCTCACGGCTGGCTGCCGAACGGCGTGTTGCCGATTCTGATGACCATGGTGGCGGTTAACTTCGCTTTTTCCGGCACCGAACTGATTGGTATTGCGGCGGGTGAAACCCAGCAGCCAGAGAAAGTGCTGCCGCTGGCGATCCGCACCACCGTGGCGCGGTTGATCATCTTTTTTATCGGCACGGTGTTGGTGCTGGCAGCGCTGATCCCGATGGATCAGGCCGGGATCGTCAAGAGTCCTTTTGTGCTGGTGTTTGAAAAGATCGGTGTGCCCTGGGCTGCGGATATCATCAACTTTGTCATCCTGACCGCCATTCTGTCAGCCGCCAACTCCGGTCTGTATGCATCGGGCCGCATGCTCTGGTCACTGGCGAATGAAAATACGCTGCCGCGCGCTTTTGCCCGGGTGAATAAACGAGGCGTGCCGCTGCTGGCGATCACCGTCAGCATGATTGGCGGATTGCTGGCGCTGATCTCCAGCGTGGTCGCGCCCGATACGGTATTTGTGGCGCTGTCGGCGATATCCGGCTTTGCGGTGGTCGCCGTCTGGCTCAGCATCTGCGCCTCACATTTTGTCTTCCGTCGCCGCCACCTGCAGCAGGGAAAATCTCTGGCGCAGCTGGGCTATCGCGCGCCGCTCTATCCGCTGACGCCGGTGCTCGGGTTTCTGCTCTGTCTGCTGGCCTGCATCGGACTGGCGTTCGATCCGACCCAGCGCATCGCCCTGTGGTGTGGCATTCCGTTTGTACTGTTCTGCTACGCCGCTTACCATCTGACCCATAAATCATCGCCGAAGCCTGAGGAGGCCAATGATGTCGCATAATCCTGTCGCGCAGGCGCTGTCTGAATCGCCGTTGCTGATCCTCGATGGCGCGCTGGCCACCGAACTGGAAGCGCGCGGCTGCCAGCTGGCCGATGCGCTGTGGTCAGCGAAAGTACTGATGGAAAACCCTGAGCTGATTTATCAGGTTCACTACGACTATTTTGCCGCAGGCGCCCGCTGCGCGATTACCGCCAGCTATCAGGCGACGCCGCAGGGCTTTGCCACACGCGGGCTGGATCAGGCACAGTCGCTGGCGTTGATTGCGCAGAGCGTCGAACTGGCGCGACGCGCGCGCGAAGATTATCTGGCGACACAATCTGAGGCGAAAACCTTGCTGGTGGCGGGATCGGTCGGGCCTTACGGTGCGTTTCTGGCGGATGGTTCGGAGTATCGTGGCGACTACGCGCTGCCGGAAACGGAGATGATGGCGTTTCATCGCCCGCGCATCGCAGCGCTGCTGGCGGCGGGGGCCGATCTGCTGGCCTGCGAAACCCTGCCATCGTTTGCCGAAGCGCAGGCGCTGGCAACACTGCTGACTGAATTCCCGGACAGCACTGCCTGGTTCTCATTTACGCTGCGCGACGCGGGCCACATCAGCGACGGTACGCCGTTATCCGAAGTGGTTGGCTGGCTTAACACCCAGCCGCAGGTGGTAGCGCTGGGCGTCAACTGCGTGGCGCTGGAGAGCGTGACGCCGGCGCTGCAGCAGCTACAGCAGCTGACCGACAAGCCGCTGGTGGTCTATCCCAACTCCGGCGAACAGTATGACGCCAGCAGCAAAACCTGGCATTCGGCGCCGTCGGGCTGCACCCTGGAACACAAGCTGGATGAGTGGCAGCGGGCAGGCGCGAAGCTGATTGGCGGCTGCTGCCGTACCTCACCCAAAGACATCGCGGCTATTGCGCACGCTTGTCAACCGCAATAAGGCGGTTGAATCGGGCGATGATAGCCCGATTGAGGCGCGTGAAAAGGCGGGAAGGGCGGTTTACACTGTGCTTCCTGACCTTTTTGCGGAACCCTTCATGAAACAGCGAATTCTGGCTCTGGCCGCCGCGCTGCTGCTTAGCGGCTGCGCCACCATTGTCGGCAATGAAACCCAATCGGTACGCATCGACTCCCTGCCGCAGGGCGCGCGTTTTACCGTGCAGGATGAGCGCGGTTTCGCGGTCGCACAGGGTTTCACGCCGCAGACCGTTGAGCTGGAGAAATCCACCGGTCGCTACTTCGGCAAAAAACACTATCTGCTGATGCTGGAAAGCCCGGGCTATGTGCCGGTGACCATGCCGATCGAAGCGCGCGCCAACCTGTGGTACCTGCTGGGCAATATTCCGCTGGGCGGCTTCCCCGGCTGGCTGCTGGTCGATCCGTTCTATGGCGGCATGTACGACCTGAAGCCTGAGCACCCGCGTCCATTTATGAACCCGGTCGGCGCGCGCGGCTGATTACTGCGCGGTCGGTTTCACCATTCCGCCTGGCGTTTTGTGGCGCTCCAGATACTGATGCTGGAAAATGCACATGCGGATGGTGTTACGGTATTCTCCGTTGATAAAAAACTCATGCTTTAGCACGCCTTCAATCTCGAAGCCGAGCTTGGTATAGATGTGGATCGCTTTCTCATTCTCCTGATCGACAATCAGGTAGAGCTTATACAGGTTCAGCACCGAGAAGCCATAATCCATTGCCAGCTTTGCCGCCTGGGTCGCCAGACCTTTGCCCTGATGCGCCGGATCGATAATGATCTGAAACTCGGCGCGGCGATGCACATGATTAATCTCCACCAGCTCGACCAGCCCCGCTTTCTGCCCGTCATGCTCCACCACAAAGCGCCGTTCCGTTTGATCGTGAATGTGCTTGTTGTAAAGATCGGAGAGTTCTACAAACGCCTCATACGGCTCCTCGAACCAGTAACGCATCACGCTGGCGTTGTTATCCAGTTGATGAACAAAATGCAGATCTTCCCTTTCCAGTGGACGCAGTTTTACCGTCATGCTCTTTTCCTTTCGTTAGGCGATTGCCGCGAGTATAACGCACCAGCCTGCGGCCGCGCTGCGCTCAGTTGCACCTTAACGGTGCGCGACGGCCTCTGCTGGCGCTTCTGAAACCATTTTTCAGGCGTGTTTGGCGTTCTGGCACAGCCATTGCTTGGCTTGTATAGATAAGACTATACAACCTTGAGATGTTCACCTTGTGACGGGAGTGGAAGATGAATCAGCAAATCAGGCGGGCGGTCAGTGCAGTGGCGTTATCGGTAGCGATCGGCAGCACGATGGTGGCGCAGGCGGAAGAAACCCCGGTCGCCATCGGCATTTCGGGCTGGACCGGGTTTGCACCGCTGACGCTGGCGGACAAAGCGGGCATCTTTAAAAAGCATGGTCTGGCGGCGGAGGTCAAAATGATCCCGCAGAGCAGCCGTCATCTGGCCGTGGCATCCGGCACCATTCAGTGTGCCGCCACCACGGTGGAAACCTACATCTCGTGGAACGCGGCCGGCGTGCCGATCAAGCAGATTGTCCAGCTCGACAAATCCTACGGTGCTGATGGTCTGGCGGTGCGCGGCGGAATCAACAGTATCAGCGATCTCCGGGGCAAAGTGGTGGGCGTCGACGCACCCGGCACCTCACCTTATTTCGCGCTGGCGTGGATACTCGATAAAAATGGCATGACGATGAAAGATGTCCGTCTGGCCACCCTGTCGCCGCAGGCCGCCGCACAGGCCTTTACTGCCGGGCGAAACGACGCCGCCATGAGTTATGAACCTTATCTCTCTGCAATCCGCAAACAGCCGGCGGCCGGCAAAATTATCGCCACCACTCTCGACTATCCGATGGTGATGGATACTTTAGGCTGCACACCGACCTTCCTGAAAGCCCATCCGCAGGCGGCAAAAGCGCTGGTTGAGAGCTACTTCGATGCGCTGGAGATGATCAAACAGCAACCGGAGAAATCGTACCAAATTATGGGCGCGGCGGTGAAATCGAGCGGCAAAGAGTTCGCCGAATCAGCGAGTTATCTGCGCTGGCAGGGACGCGAAGAAAATCGGGCATTCTTTAACGGTGGCATTCAGAGCTTCAGCGACGAAGCGGGCAAACTGCTGCTGCGCGCCGGCGTGATCAAAACCGTGCCGGATATCAACAGTCTCTACGATGCCAGCTTTGTCCAGTAACGGGAGATCGCCGATGGAGATCAGTAAACCTCAGCCAGCCACGCCGCCGGACACGCTGCCGGACGCACCGAAGCGCTGGCACAATCCCTTAATGGTGCCGCTAAAACCGGTTGCTGCGCGGCTGCGTATCGGCCTCGGCATCGGTTTTTTCGTGCTGTTTGTCGCGGTCTGGGCGCTGGTCACGCTGGGCGGCATGGTGTCGCCCACCTTTCTCGCCGATCCGATCACTATGCTGCAACAGGGCGTAACGCTGTTCACCGAGTACAATTTTGCGCTGGATATCGGCATGACGGTGATGCGGGTGCTTTCGGGATTTGTGCTGGCGGCGGTAATCGCGGTGCCGCTTGGCATCATGATGGGTGCGTTCAAAATCTGGGAAGCGTTTCTTGAGCCTTTCGTTTCGTTTTGTCGTTATCTGCCGGCGTCAGCCTTTGTGCCGCTGCTGATCCTCTGGGCAGGCATTGGCGAGATGCAGAAAATCCTGGTGATCTTTATCGGATCATTTTTCCAGATCGTCCTGATGGTGGCGGTAACGGTCAGCAGTGCCCGGCGCGATCTGGTGGAAGCTGCCTATACGCTGGGCTGTAGCAACCGATCGATAGTGCGACGGGTGTTGATCCCCGGCGCGGCACCCGGCATTGCGGAACTGTTGCGTCTGGTACTGGGCTGGGCCTGGACCTATGTGATCGTTGCGGAGTTGATCGGATCGGAAAGCGGCATCGGTCATATGATCGTCGACAGTCAGGCGCTGCTGAATACCGGACAGATCATCTTCGGCATTATCGTCATCGGCCTGATTGGGCTGCTGTCCGATTACCTGTTTAAGCGGGTCAATCGGCGGCTGTTTGCATGGAGTTACCCGGCATGAAACAGAGCAAACTGAACGTACGCGGCGTCGAACGCTGGTTCAACGGGCCGCAGGGTGAGCAAACCCAGGCGCTGCAACCGATCTCCTGGCGGGTGGAGGAGAACGACTTCGTCACCATTCTCGGCCCGTCCGGCTGCGGCAAATCGACTCTGCTGCGGATTATCGCCGGACTGGACAGCCCGACGCGCGGCGAAATCTGGCTGGATGGTGCGCCGGTCGACGGGCCCGGCGCAGATCGCGGCATGGTCTTCCAGAGCTACACCCTGTTTCCGTGGCTGACGGTAGAAGAGAACGTCTGCTTTGGCCTGCGTGAACGCGGCATCAGCGCCGCACAGCAGCAGCAGCGCTGCGACTACTATCTGCATCAGGTAGGGCTGCGCGGCTTCGCCCGTCACTATCCACGCCAGCTCTCCGGCGGTATGCAGCAGCGCACCGCCATCGCCCGGGCGTTAGCCAACGATCCGAAAGTGCTGCTGATGGATGAGCCGTTTGGCGCGCTGGATAACCAGACGCGGGTGATGATGCAGGAGCTGTTACTGTCGGTCTGGCAGCAGTCACGCAAAACGGTGCTGTTCGTGACCCACGATATTGATGAGGCGATTTTCATGGCCAACAAAGTGGCGATCTTCAGTGCGCGGCCGGGACGAATTAAACAGGAGGTGGCGGTTAACTTCGGCATTGAGCGTGACTACACCCTGAAAACCTCGCCGGCCTTTATGGCGCTCAAGGCGGAGATTACCGAGTCGATCCGCAGTGAAACGCTGCAGGCGCTGGAGCACTAAGTGCCGGACGGCAGGCAGGGGCCGTCCGGCAGTTTTCAGGCACCGATCTGTTCGATGATCCGACCGTGCGCCATCCGTACCGCCCGATCGCACATGTGGTCGATAACATCAGGATCGTGGCTGACCAGCACCATGGTTAAGCCATCCTGACGCTTCAGATCGTTCAGCAGATTGAGGATCTCCGCCTGTACCGACATATCCAGCGCCGAGGTAGGCTCATCCAGCAGCAGGATCTTCGGCTGCAACAGCAGGGCACGCACAATCGCCACGCGCTGGCGCTGACCGCCGGAAAGCTGGTGCGGATAGCGATCGGCCAGCGCCGGATCGAGCCCGACGTGGCGAAAGCCCTGGTCGATGCGATCGTTGATGTTGTCACGTTTAATCAGCTTCAGCGGCTCGGCCAGCGTCCGGCGCAGCCGGTGACGGGGATGCAGTGAGGCGTAGGGATCCTGAAACACCATCTGCACTTCCTGACGTAGCGCGCCGGTAAAGGCTTTGCCCGGCTCCACCAGATGACCGGCTAATTGCATCCGGCCCTGCCAGTGGGGATTCAGACCGGCCAGCACCCACAGCAGCGACGACTTCCCGCAGCCAGAGGGACCCACCAGACCAAAACATTCCCCGGCATTAACCTCAAGGTTGACCTCATGCACCACGGTGCGCAGCTCGTAACCCTGCTTATGGGCGACGCTGAGATCCTGCAACTTAATCATGATGTGCCTCCAGCGCCGCACGATCCAGCACCGGCAGCAGCTGGCCGTGGGTCGCTTTACCCGGACGGCAGGCCCACAGCGTGCGGGTATAAGGATGGGTCGCCCGCGGCAGTTCGGCGGCAGGCAGGGTATCGAGCAGGCGGCCTTTGTACATCACCATCACCCGCTCACAGTGTTCCGACACCTGCTGCAAATCGTGACTGATCAGCAGCAGCCCCATATTACGCGCTTCGACCAGACCGCGAATCAGCGCCAGCACCTGATCGCGCATCGCATGATCGAGTGCTGAGGTTGGTTCATCGGCGATCAGGAAATCAGGATCGGTAATCAGGGCGATCGCCAGCATCACACGCTGGCCCATGCCGCCAGAGAGCTGATGCGGATAGTGCTGCATCAGGCGACGTGGATCGGGCAGGCCGACCGCATCCAGCATCTCGCAGACCTTCTCTTTGCGCTCGGCGCGGCTCAGGTGACGGTGCAGAATCAGCGGTTCTTCAACCTGCCAGCCAATGGTACGCGTCGGGTTAAGCGCATATTTCGGGTCCTGCATCACCATCGCCACCCGGTTACCGCGCAGCTGGCTCCAGCGGCGCTCCGTCAGCGTCAGCGCATCCTCGCCTGCCACCTGTAGCTGCGTAGCCTGCAGATGCAGGGCCGGTGACAGCAGTCCCATCAGGCTGCGGGCGGTCAGCGATTTCCCTGAGCCGGATTCACCGACCAGCGCCACGCGCTCGCGGCCAATAGAAAAACCAATGTTGTCGACCAGCAGCGCATCATCGCTACGGATGGTCAGCCCTTCGGCGTGCAGCAGATTATTTGGCATGACGGGTATCCAGTCGGTCGCGCAGGCCGTCGCCTGTCAGGTTAAAGGCCAGGCTGGCAAACAGAATGGCAGCGCCCGGTGCAGCGGCGACCCACCATTGATCGAAAATGACTTTACTGCCTTCGGCCACCATCGATCCCCATTCGGCGGTTGGCGGCTGTACGCCCATGCCGAGAAAACCGAGACCGGCAGCCGCCAGAATGATGCCGCCGAGGCTCAGTGCCGCACGCACTACTGCGGTCGGCAGACAGAGCGGCAGGATATGGCCGAACATCAGACGAAAGCCGGTGATGCCCTGCATCCGCGCGGCGGCAAGGTAGTCGCTACGGCGCAGCGCCAGCGTTTCGGCGCGCGCCTGACGGGCAAACGGCGGCCAGCTGGTCAGCGCCAGCGCCAGTGCGCCGTTCATCAGGCCAGGACCGAGAATCGCCACCAGCGCCAGCGCAATCACCAGATTGGGCAGCGACAGGAAGATATCGGTAATCCGCATCAGCAGGCGTTCAGTCCAGCCGCCGACGTAACCGGCGGTGATGCCGATCAGCAGGCCGGCCGGAATGGTCAGCACCAGAATCAGCGACACCAGCAGCAGGGTCGGACGCGCGCCGTAAATCACCCGCGACAGCAGATCGCGGCCAAAGCCGTCGGTGCCGAACCAATGCTGCGCCGACGGCGCCAGCAGCCGGCTCGACATCGTTTGCAGATTAGGATCGAACGGCGCAATCAGCGGTGCCAGCAGCGCCATCAGGATCAGGATGGCGACCAGCGTCAGCCCAACGGTTAACGAGGTAACGCGTTGACGGCGACGGCGTGGCCGCAGCGTTTCGAGTTCAGAAAGTTGTTGCGTCATCGGGTTCTCGGATCGGTTAACCAGGTTAAAACATCCGCCAGGGTGTTGATCAGGATAAAGCAGCTGCCGATCAACAGGGTGGAGCCGAGAATCGCCGGCACATCGCCGGAGAACAGGGCATTGGTCATGTAGCGGCCGACACCTGGCCAGGCGAAGACGGTTTCTGTCAGCACCGAGCCTTCCAGCAGCGTAGCGTAGGAGAGAGCGATCACCGTCACCAGCGTGCCCAGCACGTTGGGGAAGATATGGCGCAGCAGGATGCGCACCCGACCCGCGCCTTTAGCACGCGCCAGCACCACATACTCTTTGCTGCTCTCTTCCAGCAGCGCGGCGCGCAGCAGACGGGTAATCCCGGCCATTGCCAGCAGCCCGAGGATCACTACCGGCAGCCAGAGGTGTGCGATGGCGTTGCGGAACATCTCCGGCTCACCCGACAGCCAGCTGTCGATCAGCACAAAGCCGGTTTTCGGCTCAAGGGTGTAGACCCAGATATCGTCGAGTCGTCCCGGCCCGGCAGACCAGTGCAGCACCGCATAAAACAGCAGCAGACCCAGCAGGCCGAGCCAGAACACCGGCACCGAATAGCCGAGCAGGGAGATGAAGCGGGCCAGATTATCGATCCAGCTGCCCGGTTTCCAGGCAGCCAGCAGCGCCAGCGTTACGCCGAACACCACGGCGAAGATCATCGCGCAGGTCGCCAGCTCGATGGTGGCGGGGAAGGTGGTCATCAGATCGCTGCTGACTGACTGATTGGTCAGCCGCGACACGCCGAGATCGCCCTGCGCCAGATGCGCAATGTAGCGCCAGAACTGCACCAGCACCGGCTGATCCAGCCCGAGATCGTGGCGCACCTGGGCATAAGTCGCTTCACTGGCGTGATCGCCGGCGATCTGCTGCACCGGATCGATCGGCGACAGATGCGACAGCATAAAGGTAAAGGCGAGCAGGCCAAGCAGCGTGACCAGCAGCGACAGTACGCTACCGATCAGGCGCCCGCCACGCTGCCAAAAAAGCCGGGCGAACCCGGCTGTAGCAACAGATTGTGCCATTACTTAGTGACCTGCGAGTAATACACCATGTCAGGGTTAATGCCCTGGACATAGCCTTTCAGGTTGTCGCGCAGGGCGATCAGGTTCTTCGCCTGCATCCCAATCACGTAAGGGGAGTTTTTCATGACCTCACGCTGCATCGCTTCATACAGGGCGACGCGTTTTTTCGCATCGCTTTCCGCCGTCGCCGCTACCACCTGCTTGTTCAGCTCCGGAATGTGCCAGTCGGAACGGAAGGCGATGGTTTTGCTGCCATCTTCCGGGTTATAGGCAAACGAGGCGGCGTTGGTGTTGGGATCAAAATAGTCCGAGCCCCAGGCGTTCAGCGTGGCTTCATACTTATGCGCTTTGACGTTGGTTGAGACTTCAGAACTCAGGCCCGGAACCACCTCGACCTTCACGCCACCTTTGGCGAAGCTGCCCTGCAGCGCCTGCGCGATGTCGAGATAAGGCGGCTGGTTGCTGGTGGAAAGCTTAAAGCTGACGTTGGTCAGGCCGGCTTTTTTCAGAATCGCTTTGGCTTTCTCAGGATCGTAGCTGTAAGGCGTGTCGTTGATTGCGCCGAGGAAGCCTTTCGGCAGGAAGGTCTGGTGCACATCGAACTGGCCTTTCAGCAGCTCATTGGCGATACCTTTGTAATCCCACAGGTAGCGCGCCGCTTCCCAGAATGCCGGGTTCTTCATCGTCTCGTTGGCACCGATGTTGAACTGGATGTAGTAGAGCGAGGCCATCGGAATCGCTTCGGTCTTCACGCCGGGTTTGCCGTTCAGCGCGGCGATCTGATCGGCACCGAGGTTACGGGCAATATCGGCATCACCCTGTTCCAGCAGCAGACGACGCGCGGCCGGTTCCGGCACGTTCTTGATCAGGATGTTCTTCATTTTTGGCGCACCGGCTGGCGAGGTTGGGTTGGCGCTCAGCAGCACCACCTGATGCATCACCACTTTACGGATCTGATACGGGCCGCTGCCGGCTGAATGAGTTGCCAGCCAGCCGTTACCGAAATCGCCATTTTTCTGATTCGCCATCGCAGTTTTCTCGTCGATGATCGACGAAACCGGGGCTGAAAGCAGGCTCAGTACGTAGGTCGGGCTGACGTCGGCGGTCCAGCTGATCTGCACGTGATTGTCATCGACCTTCTTCAGAAAGCCATCAACGTTATCTTTGTTCCAGCCGAGCTGCGTCAGGATGAAAGAGGGATCGAGGTTCAGTTTCACCACCCGGCCCAGCGAGAAGATCACATCTTCCGGACGCAGCGGATTGCCGGTGGAGAATTTCGCGTCTTTACGCAGTTCAAAGGTCAGGCTGCGGTTGTCGCTGCCGGGCTGCCACGAAGTTGCCAGCGTCGGTTTCAGATCGACCGGATTCTGCGGGTCAGACTGAACCAGGCGTTGATAAATATTGGTAAAGGCCTGCACGCTGGTGAGTTCAAACCCTTTGGCCGGATCGAAGCTATCGGCATCGTCGGTAGACTGCGCAATCACCAGTGTATCTTTGGGCGTCGCAGCCTGAGCAGAGAAGGCGGCAGCCAGCGTCAGCGCCAGCAGTGATGGAATTATAGTTTTCATGAAATTTCCTTGCCTTAAAAAGTTACGCGAGTTTACGAAAGGGCTGATGCGAAGAATAGTCGAATATGGGCTAATCATATGCCAAAAAGGTATAAGCGAAAGGTTGTGGTTATAAGAAGGTAAAGTATTTGTTGTGTTATTTCCGGCAGTGCAGAAACGGAACATCAACGAAACGATAATTGCTATTATTAACCCTTTACCACGACCTTACGCTGTTTATAATAGCGGCAAATTATTTCAGGAGAATTCAGTTGGACAGTCACCCTCGATTTATCTTTATTCCGGCAAGCTGAATTCTTTTCGCTGCTTGCCACCCGGCGGGCAGCAATCCTCTCTGTTAGTGACGATTGCGCTCCTTATTTATCATCCTGTTATCTGAATGAGTGCGCGTTATGCTGCTGTTTATCTTAGCCCTTTTTCCTCCACCCCGACTGGCGTAGCCCAGGCTGCGCCCGATCTCTGCTTTCTGACACCTATTACGCAGCGCTAATTTCGCGTCGCGCGAAATTCTGCACGCCCTTATTTCTGAATACAGGAGGGATATATGGACGATCCCCGAAGGACACTTAATTAAATAACCCGGCAACGCCAGGTCTTCTCCGCATACCTTATTTGGGTGTGCAGGATAACTATTGCTTTAAATCAGGGAGATGTCGAAATGAGCGACATGAAACTGGAACAGGTTGTCATCAAATCTGACGACCACCGCACCATGAAGAAAACCAAAAAACTTTTTGCTATCGCCCGTGAAGCGGTCCAGCCAGTCGACGTCACGCTGGCCAACCTGCGCAGCGACCGCGATGGACTGACCCACGCCGAGGCTGCAGCCCGTCTGAAACAGTATGGCCCGAATGAGGTGGCGCATGAAAAAGCCCCTCCGGCGCTGATTCAGCTGCTGATGGCCTTCAACAATCCGTTTATCTACGTATTACTGGTGCTGGCGCTGGTCAGCCTGTTTACCGACTATCTGCTGCCGCTGCGCGCCGGTGAGGAAACCGAACTATCGGGTGTGATCATCATTTCCACTATGGTGCTGCTGAGCGGACTGCTGCGCTTCTGGCAGGAGTTCCGCACCAATCGTGCGGCGCAGGCGCTGAAGTCACTGGTGCGCAGCCAGGTCACAGTGCTGCGGCGTGATAGCGCCAGTGAAACTGCACAGCGTCACGACGTTGATATGCGCGAACTGGTGCCGGGCGATGTCATTCTGCTGAGCACCGGCGATCAGGTGCCTGCCGATGTCCGGCTGCTGAGTTCACGCAATCTGTTTATCAGCGAAGCGGTGCTGACCGGGGAATCCCTGCCGGTGGAGAAACAGAGTGGCAATATCACCGTCGATCCGCACAGCAAATCTGCCCAGGAGCTGCTGGCGCTCAATAACATCTGTCTGATGGGTACCAGCGTCGCCAGCGGCACGGCGAGCGCAGTGGTAGTGGCGACGGGCGGCGATACCTGGTTTGGATCGCTGGCCGCCTCGCTGGTGGGAAGCCGACCGCAGACCGCCTTTGATCGCGGGGTTAATAGCGTCAGCCGGCTGCTGATTCGCTTTATGCTGGTGATGGTGCCGGTGGTGCTGCTGATTAACGGCTTCAGTAAAGGCGACTGGATGGATGCCACCCTGTTTGCGCTGGCGGTGGCGGTCGGCTTAACCCCGGAAATGCTGCCGATGATTGTCAGCGCCAATCTGGCCAAAGGCGCGATTGCGATGTCGCGACGCAAAGTGATCGTTAAACGGCTGAACGCCATTCAGAACCTCGGCGCGATGGACGTGCTGTGCACCGATAAAACCGGCACCCTGACTCAGGATACCATCCTGCTGGCGCACCACCTCAACCCGATGGGACAGGAAGATGGGCAGGTTCTGCTGCTGGGCTGGTTAAACAGCGGCAGCCAGAGTGGCGCGAAAAACCTGATGGATCGGGCGGTGCTGATGGCTGGCGACAAAGTGATCTCTCAGACCCGGCGCAGCCAGTTTCATCTGATTGATGAGTTGCCGTTCGACTTCACCCGCCGCCGGGTGTCGGTGCTGGTTGAAGATCTGGCGCATCATCGCTCGCTGCTGATTTGCAAAGGCGCGGTAGAGGAGATGCTGGCGGTGAGCAGTGCGATTCGTCAGGGCGAGACGGTGGTTCCGCTGGATGAACGGCAGCGGGCAGAACTGCTGGCGCTGACCCAACGCTACCATCAGCAGGGCTATCGGGTATTGCTGGTGGCGACGCGCGAAGGTGATTTGCACGCGCCGCTCAGTAACAGTGACGAGCGTGAGCTGACGCTGGAAGGGCTGCTGACCTTCCGCGATCCACCAAAAGCCAGTGCCGGCAAGGCGATTCGGGCACTGCGCGACAGCGGCGTGGCGGTTAAAGTGCTGACCGGCGATAACCCGCTGGTGACCCTGCGCGTCTGTCAGGATGTCGGGCTGAGCGATCCGGCGATGCTGACCGGTGATCAGATTGAGGCGATGGATGATGCGCAGCTGGCGCAGGAAGCGGAGCGTTGTAGCCTGTTTGCTCAGCTGACGCCGCAGCAGAAATCACGCGTGGTGCGCCTGCTGCAACACAACGGCCATACCGTGGGTTTCCTTGGCGATGGTATCAACGATGCGCCAGCGCTGCGCGCGGCCGACACCGGTATTTCTGTCGATAGCGCGGCGGATGTGGCAAAAGCCTCGTCCGATATTATCCTGCTGGAGAAAGATCTGCAGGTGCTGGGTGAGGGTGTGCTGAAAGGACGGGAGACCTTTGGCAATATCATCAAGTATCTCAACATGACCGCCAGCTCAAACTTTGGCAACGTGTTCTCGCTGCTGATCGCCAGCGCCTTTATTCCGTTTCTGCCGATGCTGTCGATTCATCTGCTGATTCAGAACCTGATGTATGACGTTTCCCAGCTGGCACTGCCGTGGGACAAAGTAGACCGTGATTTTCTGCGTAAGCCACGCAAATGGGATGCCGGCAACATTAAACGCTTTATGTTGTGGATGGGGCCAACTTCGTCGATTTTTGACGTCACCACCTTTGCGCTGATGTGGTTTATCTTCAGTGCCAACCACGCTGAGGTGCAATCGCTGTTCCAGTCAGGCTGGTTTATTGAAGGTCTGCTGTCTCAGACGCTGGTGGTGCACATGCTGCGGACCCAGAAGATTCCGTTCATCCAGAGTCGCGCCACCTTACCGGTGATGCTGACCACCCTGACAGTAATGGTGTTGGGCATTCTGATTCCGTTCTCGCCGCTGGGGGCGATGGTCGGGCTGGTGCCGCTGCCATGGCAGTACTTCCCGTGGCTGGTGCTGACGCTATTCAGCTACTGCCTGGTGGCGCAGGGAATGAAACGTTGGTATATCCGCCGTTTCGGCCAGTGGTTCTGAGGAGACGATGATGAAAAATGGCCGGATCGACAAGGTGTTCATCGGCGTGATGCTCATCGGTGTTGTGCTGATCATGTTGACGGTAATTCTGCGCTAAACAGCGGCCGCGGGAAGACTCGCGGCCTGCGGCAATAAAAAAGGCGGCTCAGAAGGCCGCCTTTACTGTTGGTTCACGCCGCTTTCAGCGCTTACTGCTCATCGCGTTCCCGACTGGCGCGCTGGCGTTCGTAGTATTCATCTTCTGCGGTAATGATCTCATCCAGCAGCGAATCCATATCTACGTTGTGCTCTTCTTCAACGAACAGACCGGTGAGCGGCGTTTCAGGGGTTAATTTCCCGTCTTCATACAGCAGCCAGATCTCTTTGGCATAGCGCGTCTGTAACAGCTGCGGGGCGAACTGGCCGTAATAAGCGGTGATATTGTTAACGTCACGCTCGAACATCGATTCGGCGTGGTTGTTCGCCGCGGCATCGACCGCCTGTGGCAGGTCGATAATCACCGGACCTTCGGCATCAAGCAGCACGTTAAATTCTGACAAATCGCCGTGCACGATACCGGCACAGAGCATGCGCACGATATTGCGGATCATGGTGTGGAAATCAGCGATGGCGTCCGCTTCTGACAGGGTGACATCACTCAGCCGTGGCGCAACTGCGCCGTCCGCATCGGTCACCAGCTCCATCAGTAATACACCGTCAATGCACAGATAAGGCTGCGGCACGCGGACACCGGCGTTGGCGAGGCGGAACAGCGCATCAACTTCTGCCGTCTGCCACGACTCTTCCTGCTGCTTGCGACCGAATTTGGTACCTTTCTGCATCGCACGCGCGTTACGGGTGTTACGGGTTTTACGTCCTTCCTGATACTGCACTGCCTGCTTAAAGCTACGCTGCGTCGCCTCTTTATAGACTTTGGCGCACTGGATCTTGTCACCGCATAACACAGTGTAGACGTCAGCTTCCTTGCCACTTTTCAGTCGCTGAAGCACGTCATCAATCAGGCCATCATCGACCAGAGGTTGGATTCTGTTTGGGATTTTCATGCGGCTTTATACCTTATTTCAGCCCCTTTTCGTATCAATAACACCAACGGCGATAATAGAAAAAAATTGGCAACGTCTGAAGGAAGTGACTAATTCTACCCTGGAAAAAGGTTTTAGGAAGGTGATCCTTTATTGACCGGCCAGCATCAGGCGAGTTTAAGCGGAGTCAGGCAATTTGACGGGCTGATTGATGACAATCGGTAAAACGCTTTACCGTCGGCGGGCAATCCTGACGCTATCGCTTTTTAATCAGAATCAGGCTTAGCGGAACGAGCAACAGAGTGCCCTGAAGAAAAGGCTATGGCGAAATCCTGCGGCTGAATGGCAGGATTTCGACCAGCGTCACCGGGTTACTTCAGACCTTTGAGCAGTTTCACCGTGCTTTCGATGTCGATCTCATCTTCGGTGAAGATTAAGGTCGAACCCTGAAAGGTAGTGATTGCCAGCTTTTTCAGCGATCGCATTTCACCGGGCTTCACGTCTGATTTCGGTCGGATATTGCTTAACAGCACGCCTACCGACAGCACCGGATTCTCTTTATCGATGCGGGTGTCGACCGGCACTTCTTCGCTGTAGACCAGGTAAGATTTGATCGCGGTGATCTTGATGCGCTCGCCGGCGATAAAGATGTATTTGCTTTCCGGCACCACTTTCACCGCATAGGCCGACAGACCTTTGTTGTTGGTGGTGGGTTCAAAGGTGACGGCAGCGTCTTTCTTGATCAGATCAGGGTTGGCGACCTTAATCACATGAAAATAGCGGTTCTCACCGTTTTCATCTTTGATAAAACCAAAACCCTTATCTTTGAACCAGGTTGTGATTGTTCCGTTCATCGCCATTACCGCCTGTTTAATCGTTTATCTACTCAGTTTTTTACAGCGCGCAGTGTAAAGCACAATGCCTGCGCAGACTATATCAGTGTGGATGATAAATTTTGGTCTGTAAGAGAGCAAGCCGGTGAAGCGCTAAACGGTGCCGGGATAATCGCGGGTCAGGCGTTGTGAAAAAGTTCACCACGCAGTTGCAAAGAGAAGGGACGTTGGCCTGGTCTGGACAGTACGCGGATAAGCGCTGCAGATGATGATGCCGGTCGCATGATCCGGGCAGGTGAGGTCACCATCGTAACCTGCCGCCTGCCCGGCGCGTTCGGGTAAGGTTACTCGTTACCCCATTGGTTCAGGAAGGTCGCAATCTCATCGATACGCTCTGCATCGATGCCCGCTTCAGTGGCCATCTGCTGCTGCGATTCTTCACTGATCTCTTCATTGTTCATCAGACGGGTGATCAGTAACTGGAAATAGTGCGCCAGCGGTGTGCGTTCTGCGTCGCTCACCGGCTTAGCGGATTCGGTCGCATACTCATCTGCGACGTCATAGTACTTGAGGGGAATATCGTTAGTCATAAAGAGTCCGCTAAGTTGAGGTTCCGTTCAGGTGCTGCCTGCGCTCGGTGGTGCAGATAGCCGGGTTATTATTTCGTGTTTGGGTTGGGGCTGTAAAGGGATAGCTATAGCGGGCATTGTTGAATTTATCAGTAACAAAAGCCCGGTAAGCGACCTTACTTAAAGTCATGCGCGAATTAGTCTGGTTCCAGAATTGAAATTCTGTAGAGCAGAATAGCGCGATGAATTATGCGGATACGTTCTCAATCTGTTCCACTATACACTCCGGATGAGCCTGCAGTCGCGCTAAAGCCTCGGCATAAGAGGGCATCGAATCGGCGGCACCAGCGCGTTCAACGCAGAGTGAGGCAAATGCCGCAGCGAACCGCGCCGCCTGCGGCAGACCGTCGCCGGAAGCGAGCCTGGCGGCGAGCGCGCCATTGAACGCGTCGCCGGCGCCGGTGGTGTCGCGCGGCTGTGCCGGAAATAGCGGAATGCGCTGCTGTTGCGAGGGCGTTGATAGCAGGGCGCCGGCAATGCCTAGCGTAATGATTACCTGTCGCGCACCCTTACGATGCAACACCTCGGCGGCACGGCGCGCGCTGGCAAAATCCGTTACCGTTACGCCACTGAGTTGAGTCGCTTCGGTGCTGTTCGGCGTCAGCAGATCAATTTTTGCCAGCAGCGCATCGTTGATTTTCTGCCACGGTGCCGGATTGAGGATCACAAACGTGCCGCTGGCGCGGGCGCTATCAATCATGCGCTGAATAGCGTTGAGGTTATTCTCCAGTTGTACCAGCAGAATATCTGCTGCGGCTACCGTGGGCTGGCAGCGCGTAATCTCAGCGGCGGTCACGGTGGTATTGGCACCCGGATAGACTGAAATCATATTTTCGGCGTCGTCGCCTGCTACGTAAATCAGCGCGTTACCGGTGGGCTTCTCTTTACAGGTAAACAGCGTAATCGCGTCAAAGCCGGTTTTCTCCAGATGACGTCGCGCAAAGAGGCCAAAATCGTCATTGCCCACTTTACCGATGTAGTGCACCCGCGCACCGGCACGCAGTGCCGCCGTGGCCTGATTTGCACCTTTACCTCCCGCACCCATCATACTGTGGTGCGCCGTCAGCGACTCTCCCGGCAGCGGAAAGCGACGCATGACTGCAACAATATCGAGATTAAAGGAACCGAAAACACACACTTTTCCTTTCATCATAGGCTCCTGAACCGGCGTTCAGCGGCGAGACAGGCACCGCGACAGCCCGTATAGTCGGTTGAGTGGCTGAATATAATCTTCAGGTTTTCGCGCGTGACCGGTGGCCGCAAATGCTGTTGAATCTGGTTGCGCAGCAGCGCCAGCGGAAAATCAGCCATCGCCAGCACGCCGCCGCCGAGGATCAGATACTCCGGATCGAGAATATTCATCTCGGTGGCGATCAGCTGAGCCAGCCGCCGCACAAACGCCTGCAGATCCGGCTGTTCGCCGTGGCGGGTAAACAGCGCTGAGATGGGCGTGTCGGCGGCGTTCAGTGCCGCCCAGTGGCTCAGCCAGTGACCCGACGTCAGCGTTTCCGCACAGCCGTGGTTGCCGCACGGGCAGGGGAGATCGTTTCCCGCAACCGGCACATGCCCCAGTTCGCCCGCGCCGCCGTGCTCGCCGTGATAAAAGCGGCCATTCAGCCACAGACTGTTGCCCATCCCGGTGCCGGGGTAGAGGCCCACTGCGTTATCCGGCAGCTGCTCCAGCTGCAGCAGATCCCACAACATAAGATGGTTAACATCTTTGTCCATCGCCACTGGCATACTGAGTTGAGCTGCCAGGCGTGCCGCCACTGGCTGATGATCCAGCGCCTGAATAAAGGGCAGCGAGATCACCTGCTTTCTGTCGCGGCTGAGGATACCCGGCAGACCCAGCATAATGCCGCTGACCGGCTGCTGCTCCAGCGTCTCATCAATGAGCTGGCCAAGCGCCAGCAGCGCGTCGGGCTGCTGCGCCCAGCTGGCGGTAGGCACCTTGCGAAAGCTGCTCCAGACGCCTCCCTCTTCCATCAGCTGCAGTCGGGTACCGGTGCCGCCAATATCGATACCAAGCCAGCGTGATCTCATGCGGACACCTGCGCCAGCCCCTGGGCCTCATCAATGCTGTCGCGCATCATCTCCCACGCGGTGGCTAAATCGTCATGGATGTTAAACAGGCCGGAGGTGCCGACAATCAGCACTTCGGCGCCTGCGCCGATCAGCGGGTTATAGGTGCGGGTATTGCAGGAGCCGTCAATCTCAATCAGATAGTGATAGCTGTGCTGTTGCTTCAGCGCTTTCAGCTCGCGCACCTTTTCAACCATCTCCGGAATAAAGGGCTGGCCGGCGTAGCCAGGATCCACCGTCATCACGGTGATCTTATCGAGCAGATGAATATAATGCTGAATGTAGGAAACCGGCGTGGCAGGATTCAGCACCACGCCCACTTTTTTCCCGAAGCTACGGATCAGGTTAATGACGCGAAATGCATCGCGGTTAATGGTCTCAGCGTGCGGACAGATAAAGTCAGCCCCTGCTTTTGCGACCGCCTCAATAAAATCAGTCGGCTCTTCCACCATCAAATGCACATCGATCGCCACACGGGTATAAGGACGGATCTGCTCAATAAAGAAGGGGGAGAGCGTAATGTTTTTTACGTAGTGACCATCCATGATATCCACGTGAAGAAAGTCAGCGCGCGAGTCGAGAACCTGCAGCTGGTGCTTGATCTCCATCAGGTTCATACACATCAGTGACGGGGAGATTTGAGTACGCATCATACTTCCTTCTTTTCAGTCAGAGGATTAAGCACCGCGGCCAGCTTGCTGAGCTTTACTGCACGGTGTTCGTTGAATCGGGTTTTGAATTGTTTAAAAGCGAGTACCACAATCAGCACTGCTCCCCACATCGCCAGACTGACGTGCTGGCTGATGTTCATTAGATTGAAACCGGTGGAAAGCACCTGTAGCGCAATCAGTGCCAGCACCACGCCCGTGACGCGTCCGAAGCCGCCGTTGGGATCCGTGCCGCCAAGAATAATCGCCAGCACCGTCAGCAGCAGATAGGCGTCGCCGTAGCCCATGCGCGCGGAGTTAAAGCGCGCCATCATAATCAGGCCCGCCAGGACGCAAAGCAGGCTGGAGATCACGTAAACCAGCATCACCATGCGATGGGTATTGATGCCGCTAAACCAGGTAGCGTTGATGTTGCTGCCGCCCATGTAGATACATTTACCGGCGCGGGTTTTACCGAGAAACAGCGCCAGCAGCGCGGCGGCAATCAGGAACACCCAGAGCGGCAGCGGCATACCGAGCAACGTGTCCGCACCCAGTGCCTGCACCACCGGCGGCATACCGCTAATGGCGGCACCTTTGGTCAGCCAGATTCCGACGCCGTTTAGCGTCATCATCGTTGCCAGCGTTACCAGAATCGGGTGTGCGCCGATTCGCGTCACCATCAGACCCGTCACCACACCGATCGCGGCGGCGATCAGCATGGCGCCAATGATGGCGATAAACAGCCAGAGCAGCTGCAACGCCATGCCGGCATTGGCGGGCAGCGCGCTCATCAGCGTCCAGGCGACAAACAGTGCCGTGAGGTTAGCGGTAGCGATAATGGCAAGGTTCAGGCCGCCGCTGAGAATGGCGATAAACATCGCCAGCGTGAGTAAACCCAGTTCCGGCAGCTGAAACGCCATACTCATAAAGGTTGAGTCGGTCAGGAAGCGACCCGGCAACATCAGCGTAAAGGTGGCAAGCGCCAGCGCGATAAGCAGCATCAGGCCGATGTTGGTACCGTCTGGGCGCAGTGCAGTCAGTGATTTCATCATCAGTGCCCTCTGTCACACGAAACTGACATCAGTTTCTTTGCGTTTTTTGTAGTGCGTCACGGCGATCGCAATCATGATGGTGCCGCCTACCACGATATTCATGAAGTAGTTCGATACTCCCACCAGGTTGAGGCCGTTCTTCAGAATGGCGATCAGGAAAACGCCCATCAGCGTGCCGCTGACTGTGCCTTTGCCACCCATCAGACTGGCTCCGCCCAGCACCGTAGCCGCCAGCACATCAAGTTCGCCGCCAACCAGCGCATTGGGAACGACTTCTCCCATACGATAGACTTGCACCAGCCCGCCAATCGCCGCCATTGCGCCCAGCCAGCCGTAGGCGAAAACGTGGATCAGGCCGACGCGGATACCAATACGGCGTGCAGACTCCGCATCCCCCCCCACGGCATAGAGCTGGCGTCCGAGGTTGGTTTTGTTCAGCAGTAAGGCAGTAATGGCGGCAATCAGCAGCATAGTGGCCAGCGGCAGGCCGACCTGAAAGCTCTCCCCCTGCCAGCTGAACGGCAGTACATTGCGCAGCGTGATCCACCACTCCGGCAGTGAGTAGAGGCTACGACCACCGGTGATCCACATCAGTAGCCCGAACAGCAGCGACTGCATGCTAATGGTGATGATGATGGAGACCACCCGCAGCGTGGTGATCAGTAACGCGTTTATCACCCCGAACAGCGTGCCGCACACCACTGCCAGCAAAATGCTGAGCAGTGCATTATCGAACTGGTACTGTACAAACAGTGATGCGAGCAGGTACTGCACCACTGAGGCGACTGCCGCGAAGGAGATATCGATACCGCCGGTAACCAGCACGACAAACAGACCTAGCGCAAAGATGCCGGTGACCGCGTAGCTCTCCGCCAGATCCAGCAGATTCTGCATGGTAAGAAACTGCTCGCTGGCAACCGAGAAAAACAGAATGAACGCCAGCAGCACCCAGGCGAGCCAACCCTGACTGGAGTGCGGACGAAAACGGGAAAAGTCAGGCATTGATCACCTCCGCCAGCTGCTGCTGCTCGACGCTATCGGGTTGATACTCGGCATGGATCGTGCCATTACGGAAATGCAGAATGCGGTCGCAGTTGTACCAGACCTCTGGCACCTCATCGGAAATCAGAATGATCGACAGCCCCTCTTTCGCCAGCTCGTGGATCAACTGGTAAATACTGGCTTTTGCACCTACATCTACGCCGACGGTGGGTGAGTCGAGGATCAGAATGCGCGGCTGCGTCAGCACCCATTTCGCCAGCACAATTTTCTGCTGATTACCGCCGGAAAGCGTGGAGATAGCGAGGTTTGGATCGGCGACGCGGACGCCAAGCTGCTGAATCCACTGCAGGATCAGCTTGTTTTTACGGTATTCATCAATCAGGTGAAACCGGTTTTGCAGCTTGTCGAGGATCGGCAGCACCATGTTGTCTGCCACCGACTGCTGCTGCACCAGGCCCAGCGTCAGACGATCTTCCGACACGTAGCCGATACCCGCTTTGATCGCATCTTCATGACCACGAAAGCGCACCGGCTTACTGTCGAGCCAGATTTTACCGCTGTCGGGACGTGTCATGCCAAACAGCGATAGCGCCAGTTCAGTGCGCCCGGAACCGAGCAGGCCGCACAGCCCGAGCACCTCGCCTTCATACAGTTTAAAATTGACGTCGTGATACTGGCCGGTGCGGGTTAAATTTTCTATCTCCAGAATGGCGCGATTGCCGTTGCGCGTCGGCGCTTTCAGCTGGTAGTCGAGTTTCAGGCCGGTCATCAGCTCTGTCAGGTGGTGCGGTGTCATCTCGCGCGCGGGCCAGCAGCCCATTTTGTGTCCGTCGCGAATCACCGTAACGCGGTCAGAGATCTCCAGCACCTCATCCAACCGGTGGCTGACAAATACCACGCAGATATTTTTATCTTTAAGGTAGCGCACGGTTCGCAGCAGTTGATTCACCTCGGTGCGGGTCAGGGAGGCGGTCGGCTCATCCATGATCACCAGTCGTGCATCGGCGACCAGCGCACGGCAGATCGCCACCTGCTGACGCTGAGCAATAGAGAGCGCCGCGACCTTCTCATCCAGATCGAGATCAAACTTCAGTTCGGTAACAATGCTGTGCGCGCTTTCACGCAGGCGTGCGCTGTGGTGCCATCGCAGCAGGCCATTGAGGTTATGCTCGAAGGCGATATTCTCTGCCACACTGAGATTGGGAAACAGCGACAGATCCTGATAAATCACCTGGATACCGAAGTCACGCGCCTGCCGGGTAGTAAGGCGTGGCTGCGGCAGGCCGTCGCCCAGTGTGATGCAACTGCCACTGTCCGGGGCGTGTACCCCTGAGATAACCTTGATCAGCGTGCTCTTGCCGCAGCCGTTGGTACCAGCGAGACAGTGCACTTCGCCTGCCAGTAAGGTCAGTGAGATATCGCTCAGTGCGCGGTTGCCACCAAATGTTTTCGACAGATTCTCGAGCACAAGCAGTGTCTGTGGAGTGACCTCTTGCATATCAGAGCCCCATTTTTACCAGTTTTGGCAGATTTTCTTTATCCAGGCTCTCTGTGTTGTTACCGAGAATGGTGTGCGTGGCTTCATCCACTTTTACTTTGCCCAGCCCTTCAATCGTTATGCCGTCAGTAATGGGCTCTTTCTTATGCATCATGTCTGCGATACGCACAAAGACTTCGCCCGCAGTCTGCGGATTCCAGATGTAGCCGCCTTTAATGGCGTTACGCTGCACCAGGGAGGCACCTTGTCCCGGACTGAATGAGCCAATCACGCACACCTGGTCGATTTTTTTACGGTTCATGACCGCACGCCCGGCGCCAATCGGTCCCTGTGAACCAAACGCCATGATCCCTTTCAGATCGGGATATTTGGACATCAGCTCATTGGTGGTGCGAATGGAATCATCCAGCGATTCGCCGACGCCAAATTTGTCGATGACCAGCTGCATTTTGGGGTAGTGCTCTTTCTGATAATTGAGTGCAGCGTCGGTCCACTGTTGATGCAGTGGCACCGTCAGGCTGCCAACATACATGGCGTATTTGCCTTCTTCGTTCATGCACTTCGCCAGCGCTTTCATATGGTTAATGCCATGCGTAGCCGCATCGACCAGTTCGAAATCCCAGTTGGCGCCCTGCTGGCCGGGTGACTCATGGGTGATGACTTCGATACCGGCATTGCGCGCCCGTTTCAATACCGGCTCCAGCACTTTTGGATCGTTCGGTACGACGCCGATGATATCGACTTTCTGCGCAATCAAATCTTCGATGGCGCGTACCTGTAGTGCCGGATCAGCCGCGGTGGGCCCTACCATCCACGCATCAATTCCGCGCTTCGCTGCTTCACTTTTAATTCCTGCTTCCATGGCATTAAACCAGGGAATACCGCCAATTTTGACCACAATACCCATACGCAATTTGTCAGCGGCTTGCGCACCGGTGGCGGCAAAGAGGGCAAGCAGAGAGCAGGCGATAAGATGCTTTTTCATACAGACTCCTGATTAGTTTTTAATTAGCTGCATGGACTGAAAACGCTGAGAACAGACGATAACGTTAACGCCATTCCACGCCAGTTCCTGTTCAAGTTCTTTATCTTTTAATTGGTCAGTAATAAGAAAATCGACGTCGCGGTAGTGGCATATACGGGCAAAAGAGGGCCGCAGAAATTTACTGCCATCCATTAAAAGATGTTTTCTTTCAGCGGCCAGCAGCATCTGCTGTTTCAGGTGTGCATTATTTTCATTACCTTCGCGCAAATATCCGTCGTTACCCAGACTGCTACAGGAAAAAAATATTTTATTAATTTGAAATTCGCGCAGCGGCTGCTCAGCCACCACGCCGTGAAAATCTTCATCCCGATCGGAATATTCACCGCCCAGACAGATAGTGCGAATACTGCCGCGTGCCGCCAGCGTCTGCACGATGCGCAGAGAATTGGTTAATACCGTTAATTCAATGTCGGGCAGCTGTCGCGCCAGATACCAGCAGGAAGTACTGCTATCCAGCAAAATACAGTCACCGGGACTGATAAAGTCGAGCGCGCGTTTGGCAATCATCATCTTGGCATCAACGTGCTCATTAATACGCTGACGAAAAGATAATTCGTTATGGTCTTCATTAGCCGTTCTGCTATTTCCCTGAATGCTGGCGCTCTGTCTTTTTATCAGAACGGCGCCGCCGTGGCTGCGTTGCAATAATCCGCGTTTTTCCAGATGGTTTAAATCACGGCGAATAGTTTCCTGCGAAACCTGACATAATGTGACCAGCTCTGAAGCAATTACACGACCATTTGTATTAAGTTCATTAATAATTCTTTGCTGTCTTTCAATCGGCAACATACTTATCCTCCGATGACTATAAATTACTGGAAGCGAACACGGGAAAATGTGGACTGGGCAGGAGTCCACGTGGGTAAATAGGGCTGGCTTTTATTAAGTGATATAGTCGAAATATTTTATGCAAAGTAGTGCAATAAATTGCATGTAAAAGTGATGTTCCTCACGTATTTTGCTTCTCCAGGCTGGTGGCGATTACAAACAGGGTTAACAGACTATATAGGCATCGTTGCTGTGACGTGACTGTTTATGACCGTTTGTGTGGATTTGACCGTTTAAACTCAGCCTTTGGCTCTCCAGGGCATCGGAGTAAGCCACTTCAGGTGGCGAACAGTTTCTGATGCGACTCTGGCCTGACTGGTTGAATTGCTTTAACCAGGTGTGAGCCTTGATCTCAGTAACACTGATATCACCTATTGCCGGAAATACATCTTTCTCAAGCGAGCGCCAGATATCCTCTGCGTAGTCTTCGGTCACGCTGGCTTTCTTGACATTCCACCAATGCTCCGCAACTAACAGGAAAGTATTGGTTTTGTACTCTTGAGAATTTCTCACCTGTTCTTTCTGATGTTCCTGAGCATCAATATCTTTCGTCAGGAGTGCTCGGGATTCCGCTCTGAGTTTACGCACATCAGAAAGTGAGACGGCAGGGTAGGCACCCAAACTCTGTTTGGTTCGCTGCTTTGTCAGAGGTCGATAGTAACGAAACTGCCAGAGCTTACTGATCCTACCCGCAAATAGTGGACACACGACTAAAATTATTATTTTCGAGGGTTTAATTCAAAACCTAAAGCTAACAGGTAAATTGAATTTTTTAAAAATATAGTATTCCTAAAAATATAGGGGGGTATGTCTCCTTCTATAAAATACGTATATTAAATGTGGAGACTGAAGTGATAACTTTAGTAAATAAAGCAAAAGATAAGCATTTGACATGGTGGAAAAAAAGAACTATCGGAGCAAGTCGTTTTGATTATCCTTGTTCCGATTGTATATGGAGTTTGGTTAATAATAAAATTTGGTGAGTTAATAGCTTAATTCTGAAAATTAATTTTTTTATGGTGCGAGCTATCTACGTTGTTAACGGAGTTAAATATGAGCGCTAATAATATAGCAATAATTGCAATGCAGGCGAAGATAACGTATTTCTTTGCTTTTAATTGATCTAAAATGTGAGCTTTCCGATATCTCACTATAATAAAAAAGAATGCAACTGTTAAAATAATTTTCCCAGATTAAGTGGTTTTAAATAAATTAAAATACTCTGCATATAGTCCTAACTTATTGATGAAATCCATAACTACCACCTCTCATTAACATGTTATATTTATATCAGTCATAAAGCCACTTTCCTGCTTTCGCTGATTCGGAAAACATTCTGATTGTTAAAGGTTTACGAGTTCGTTCTACATCTTTCCGTTTTAATTTAAACCATCTTGTAAGCAGTGGAGTATTCTCCCAAGGGAAATAATACGCCCATTTAACCTGTGATAAATCCACATTAAATTTTTTTTCAAATTTATCTAAAGCTTCATGCAGGTCATCGCCTGGAGCTTCAAATAAATCAGAGTCAAGTTCTAAAGGAATTTCTTTCCAATTGCTGTCTAAATATCCGGGAATCTCTTCACGGAAGAGTGCTAACACCTCTTGCTGAATTGTATCCATCAAAAGGATGTCCATTGTATACGATCTTTAGGGCGTGCTATTAGGTTGTATTTTGCCTGGGTTTTCCTTGATACCTGGTAAATTGAATTCACAAGACCAACCCATCCTAACCACGGAACATATCGTGCTATGACTGCGGCAAGATTATTTGTTTTTCGCATTCTTACACCAACTGGTGTAGGAACTCTGATACCAAAAGGAGTTCGTGCATTTCGTAAAAGTATTCTCCCATACCTGGAAATAACACTTGTCCCTTTGATTGCCTCTCCCGGTTTCGTTCTGGTTTTTAACCAGGGTTGACCAGCGAGGATAGCAGCACCTGACTCAATGCCAATCCCAAGTTCATCACAAAATTGCTCAAGGAAAATTACATCAAATAGTTCACCTGCTGACAGGTTCGATTGTCCGTGGTAGAAGTAGGTTCCGTTTAGTTCTTCTGTCGTATCCATTCAATCACCTGTTAGGCTGTTTGCCGTTCATTCCAGGTATCGGTGAAAATTATGTTTCCATCACAATGCTTCCAGGTGATTTTCTCATACCTTAGCTCCACAGATTCAAGATGGTTGTTGTTCTTGTCTTCTGGGGAAGCCATTGTAGGGGAGATTGATACGATCCGAACTCCTTCAAGTAGCATGTTGAAGTATTCCACTTCCTGACCAGCATCGTTGATTTTGTACCATTTGATCTCAGCAGATTTCAGGTTTTGACCAGTAGCAACTGCTTTGTATAGGTATGGGCTGGAATAGTCGAATTCTTTAACGATGATCATTGGAGAATGCTGACGAGTGCCAGTAGGTTTGCCAGTGGCATTATCAGTGGGAATGGAGAGATTATGGTGAAACCCCTTAAACTCTATACTGAACTCCCTGTCTGCAACATCACAGCCGCCTTTAATTAGTGCTCCGCCATCGTCATAGAGCCACATATTACCGGGAATAGCCATGTTCTGTTTTCCTTATGTTGTTGTAAATCCCTGTAAATAGTGTATCTACTGAGTGAAGGTGAGTAAATAACCAATGTGTTGTTTTTTTGTTCCCTGGAGAGTTAGCTATCTGCTTCTATCTAACCGTACCCACATTTCCCAAAATGTATCCTGAATCACCACGGGTTTAACAGACACCTCAGAGTCATTTAAGATGACCTGAAGAGAGGTGCCCATGAGCGGTAAGCGTTACCCCGAAGAGTTTAAAATTAAAGCAGTCAGACAGGTTGTTGATCGCGTTCATTCTGTTTCCAGAGTTGCAACACATCTTGATATTACCACCCACAGCCTTTACGTCTGGATAAAGAAATACGATCCGGACTCATCGACTAATAAAGAACAGTCAGATGCTCAGGCCGGGATCCGCCGTCTCCAGAAAGAGCTGAAGCGGGTTACCGACGAACGGGACATATTAAAAATAGCCGCGGCGTACTTCGCAAAGCTGTCCGACTGAGGTACGCCTCTATCCGTGACAACACCAGTTACTGGCCTGTTCGTCTACTCTGTCGGGTGCTGGATGTTCATCCCAGTGGCTTTTACGCCTGGCTTCAGCAGCCATATTCTCAGCGCCACCAGGTAGATCTGAGACTGACGGGACAGATCAAACAGTTCTGGCTGGAGTCCGGTTACGTTTATAACTATCACAAGATCCATCTGGACCTGCGGGACAGCGGGCAACAGTGCAGTGTCAACAGAGTCTGGCGGCTGATGAAGCGTGCCGGAATAAAAGCTCAGGTCGGATACCGGAGCCCTGGGGCACGTAAAGGTGAAGCCAGCATAGTGGCACCCAACAGGCTTCAGCGACAGTTCAATTCGGATGCTCCGGATGAGCGTTGGGTAACGGACATAACCTGCATCAGGACCCACGAAGGGTGGCTGTATCTGGCCGTGGTTATTGATCTGTTCTCACGCAAAATTATCGGCTGGTCAATGCAATCCCGGATGACAAAGGACATTGTCCTGAACGCACTGCTGATAGCTGTATGGCGGCGTAATCCCCAAAAGAGGTGCTGGTTCACCCGGACCAGGGCAGTCAGTACACAAGCCATGAGTGGCAGTCGTTTCTGAAATCACACGGCCTGGAGGGCAGCATGAGCCGTCGCGGTAACTACCACGATAACGTGGTTGCAGAAAGCTTTTTCCAGTTACTGAAACGCGAACGGATAAAGAGAAAGATCTATGGAACGCGGGAAGAAGCCCGCAGTGATGTTTTTGATTACATCGAAATGTTTTATAACAGTAAGAGTCGGCATGGTTCTAGCGATCAGATGTCACCGTAAGAATATTAAATTCAGTATTATCAACTATTTGTGAGTGTCTGGGTTATCTGTGGCGATTCAATCAGTGTATTAATGAGATATTCATTTTTAATAGATTGTGGTGATGAACATGACTGGGGTGTTGTGATGAGCGAGATAGATATCAAGGGTGATGAGGCTCTGGTTAAACTGCTGCTGAACGCGGATAAAGGCGATATAGATCTGCTGATTGATTACATCACCAACACGGGTAAGTTTGGTTTTTCCATGTCGAACAGCGTCAGGAAAGTATTGCAGGACGCCAAACTTTACGATGAGCCCGATGATGAAACATTGCGTCTGCTTGTACGAGAGTTACAGTATTTTGGTGGTAATACATTCGTGAATCTGTTTCGTCGCAATGGTGTTAGCTATAGCGAAATTGTAGATGACGTTGCTGCACGTCTGAAAATTAAAGCCCCTATCGCTGCCTCCGTAGCAGAAAAAGAAGCGCTGATTATTGACAGTGTGTTTGCCTCGACATGGCAAAAAATGTCGGATGATGAACGTAACCAGATCCTGCGTGATATGGACATTAGCTCTCTGGTCAGTAAGGATATCCCGGTCTGGCAGAAAGCAGCATTAGTCGCCAACGGCCTTGCACAAACTACAGCAGGTAAGGTATTACCTTTAATTGCAGGACTTGGGATCGGGCGTGTTTTGGGCGTTTTAACGGGGCCGGCTGGCCTGGCTATTACAGGTCTGTATACTGCCTATGATATCTCTAATCCGGCATTTCGAGTGACACTGCCCTGCGTGGTACAAATAGCCTGGATTCGCTTAAAAAATTCCCGCCAGTTCCGACTTGCCACCCAATCAACAGCATCCACAATGTCAGCTTTCACCTACGATCAGCGCTGGGGTTTTGGATATGATGTTAACCAACCTGCGCTTACGGTTTCGGCAATTCAACCTTCACAAATTACTAGCACGGCAGCGATGCAGCAACAGAGCATTACCGCTATTTCACGCCTGAGTCCGCTGCTGCAGATGCTACCCTCGCTGGCTGCGTCTGCACACATTTCCAGTCATCAATATATGGAAGTCATCATCAATGGCTCTCTGGCGAATGTAAAAGACGGCACAGGGTTTCGTGGATTCAGTATGGGTGTAAAAGGGATCAAAGAGCATGCCGTTCTGCTGAATCCTGACAGGCTCCTTCAACTTGTTAACGCTGGTTTATTGTTAAATGTGGCGTCTGCTGTGTTAGCGCAAAAGCATCTGGCAGATATCAGCAAAAAATTGACGGAGATTATTGAGGCGGTACGTGAAGTCTCAGCATTTCAGACCAATGCACGTAAGTCGGAGATCATTGGAGCCATTCAATATTTGCAGCAAATTACCCCTGTGGTGCTTGAAGGGGAATGCTCTCCTGCAATACGTCAAAAACTCGAGGATATAGAAGTTCATTTTTCCGGCGTGCAAGCACACTTGCTAACTGATATTTCTAATGCTGGCGACAACATTTTGAAGCTTAGAGACAGTGGGTTCTTTGGCAGTACGGATATTACAAATAAGATCCAAATCGAACAAAAGATCCTTAATGAACGAATCCATGAATGGGACCTGGCAATGAAGGTTCGTGCGCAAGCGTTGCATCTACTGACCCGTACCGAAGGGAACACAAAACTCGTTAGTCAGCGCCAGCAAACCATTGTTCAGAACTATCAGCAGTTTGAGAATATTATTGACAAAGTTGAGCGTCAGTTAGAACAGAGAATACAAAACATCACTGCGTTGGCAGAACAAAGCAATACCACCAATGCTAATAAATTATTGCTGCGGAAATGGACAACAACCACCTTATTGCCACAAAAGGTAGCAATTGAAGAGACACAAATGTCTTTTGATAAATTTCAACAAGTGTTGTTATCTGAGCAACCACAATCGGCACGTTTACTGGTGGAACTGCAGGATGGTAAACCAGTGAAGTGTTTTGAATTGCCGCTGGCGTAAGTCATTCACCTTCATCAGAATGAGTAATCTAATGGAAGAATGCATTACTTCGATGATTGAGTAGATACTGGCATTTCTTCAACTATCTCCGAAAAATGGAGCAGATCAACGTGTATCTTATGTCACTGAAGCCGGGGCATGTCTGGGCCTGTCAATAGACTAAAAAGGTTCGGATTTAATTAGTTCTCTTCGGACTTCGCGGGGCAAATTGAGGGCACAAAAAAGCCCGCAAGGCTTGCGCCGTGCGGGCTTTCAGGACTTCAGCGGACAATTCTGGTATCGCCGCGAAAGAATTTTGGTGGGCTGGCGTCCCTGTGCTTTTAATTATAGTGTATTGATATTTAATATTTTTGTTTAAATTAATTTCGTTATGGGTTCCAAAAAGGAACCATAAAGTAGAACCACAGAACCTCGCATGGTTCCAACATGCCTAGCGACTTCAAAATAACACGCTCTATGGCAAACTAAATGTAAGTGTGGCTGGATATTTAGCGTCTGATTACTGAGAGGGTCAATAAAAACTGCTCTATCTCAAATACTGTAGTGGCCCATAAACTTGTCCGCTTGAGTCGATGGTGTACCTCGTCCGTTCAGGCCCGGAGTGGCCAATTAGCAGAGTATTCATGTCTGCTATGAGCGAGGATCGGACGTAAAACAACTGTAAAAAACTATTTAACTCAGGCAGACATGTCAAGATTCAGTGAAAATGTCTAATCACTGGTTCGTTAGAAATGCCCATATGTTGAAAAGGCTGCTGCAAAAAAGTCTCTCGCAGCGGCCTCTTTAATATAACGTCATTGTGTGCATCATCTTTAATTATGGGTTTAACTCAAACTGTTCCCCGTTTATTAATTTTCGCAATAAGTCAAGTGCCTCAGATGAGTATTTTCCGACACCACTTTTCCCAGATTTAATGAAAACATGATAATTGTTGTCTGATGCTTTAATGTTGAAGTCGGTTAGTTTTCTTAATTTTTCGAATTCTTGATTAACATAGTGCCACGATCCCATGTCGAGAATCCTTGCCAGATCAGACATTGTATATGGGAAACTAGCATTTAGTGCCTGCCCATTATTGAGTTCAGCGATACCATACATTTTTGCTAATGCATCATCATGCTCTGCAATATTGCGGAACATCTCAAAATCGTATGGAAGTTCTTGTTTAACAAGGGATTCTGATGCGAATGTGTACGTTCTGGCTAGAAATGCTCGCACAAGTTTTGGATTAACGCTAATTTCCGGTGTATTAGATGATAACGCATCAAAAATCCAACCAAAATTATTTGCGTATATCACCTTGATTCGAACGCTTTTATTCTCACCAACACCGATTAGCAATTCCTTTTGATGAGAACCAGTGGCCTCGCAGTCCTTACTGAAGGAGACAAGATAAATATTTGGAATCAATGCATTATTGGGAGCGATGATTTCATCTATATCAGAGAGAATTGCCTTTATGTTTTCATCATTGATACTGTACCCAAAGAAAAACAAGGGGTGTTCAGCAAAATATGTTAGCAACTTAGCACTGATATATTTCTTACGTTTATAGAAATCAACATAATCTTCATTTGTAATAACAATACTTTCAACTTCATGACTGCTACCATGAATTTTCATGATTTCGCCATAAGATGAATAATTCACTTTAACAACGTTATGACCAACTATTGCCTGATAATTGTCAAATATTTTTTCTAATGTGTCGTCATAATTTGTTGTGATTATTGCATGAGGTTTTACTTTCCTTAATTTCTGAACTTCCTCTGTATATTCCATGTTCGAGAAATCAACGGAGTTTGATAATTCATTCAGAATGGATGCAATTTCATGCTTAATATAAATATCTTTTGGAGTCGTTCCTTCAAAGTATGTCTCTGGATAGCGATCCTTGCCATCATCCCAAGCCCATTCAGCATAGAAGTCACAAAAATCGCTAGCAATCAAAGGTTTGTTATCACCCTTTGTTTGGCTGTAGTAACCATAAGGGCGTTTGATCAAGGGGCATATTTCCGCTAGTTGCTTTAATAGACCTTCCCAGTCAGGCGCTTTTATATATCGTTGTGAAATACCTGCACCCATGAATAAAATGGGTTGGACTTGTAAGTTTTCAAGGCAAGATTTAACATCTTCGATTATTTCTTCTTGATATTCCGTAAAGTCCATATAGTTACCTCAGGGATAGGTGATTGCTATGTGATGCACCGCGAAACGGTTCGGGGCTTTGTGACACCCAAACTTTACCCCGGTTTCCCAGCGTTTCCTTTGTATATAATATCATTGAAGTTAATTGCGTTTCTCAGAAATCTTCTTAGGATGTGATTGCAATAACGGCAACACAGCGCACACATCGCGGCTGATCAGTGAGTATGAAGTGGTTTACTGAATTTGGCCGCCTGAATCGAGAGACAAAATGTCCGCTCCTGGCACTAAGCAGAAGTTCCCGAACAACGTAAGCTGGCATATGCCCTCGTTCCTCCGTGGGGACTATCGATCTATTTGCCGGTTGTGTTTAAGCAATATCGCCAGCGGCGTGAGCTCTCAGTGCATTCAATCAAGCTCACAAATCACACAGTCTTTACTTTTTTTAGATTCCCTAATGGTTTCGCGTCATAGCCTCAGCCAGATAAACCTGAGCTGCTTTAGGGGTATATGCCTTTCCGAGCATAAAGGATACTGTTTCTATGAAAACTGATCGCGAGAGCACGATTAGGAGATCAGAACCTGATTTGACATTGATACTGGCTATCAGCGATGGGCAGTTCTCGAATACATCTGACAATCATTTACCTCATTAAGTTTTATTTCCAGAAGTGCCGTGATCCAGCACGAGTGCTGATAATCAATATCACTTGGGTAATGATTGACAAGTTCACTAAACAACGAGCAGATATTTTAAAATTGCCTGCAGCTTCCACATCACCAGGCAGAGGCGTCAGACCCTTAGCTCCATACGATTCATAGAGTAATTCCCAATATAGTTGATGCTGAATTTCTTTGTTCATGTTGAGGCAGTATATTGAAACAATGAGAATGAATCACACATATAAGCTCTCACAATCTTCCGCCGTTTTTGACTGTTGCAGATATACTTTTAGCAGGTTTTAAATGCCTGGAGATTTCTTTCTGTTCTCGACGGATTTTGTATGAATTAATTTCTTCATAATCCTTGTGTTTATTTATTTTTGATAAATCAACCAAGAGATTATTTCTTATCATCCACTTTACAATTCGCTTGTTGATATCTTTATAGAGAGGGCCGCCTTTATATTTATAGAAGTGAATATCATGAATTTCACTGATGAAATCAAGTATGGATAAGATTTCTTTATAATCACCAATGTAACTGTTAATGGTGAAATGGTCTTTATTAAGTTCTATTTTGAATCCATGTTCAGAAAGGTAATACAAGAAAAAGGCTGAGTCGAGATCACAAAAATCTACATGCAGCGTTCTTCTGTCAAATTTATCAATATGCGAGAGAATGATATCATGTAATTCATAATCATATACATTTTCAATAAATCCTTTCCCTGAATGATCAATTTGATTGACATTGCATCCAGCATCTATTGCTACGGATAAAACTTCCGGGGAAAGGGGCATGAAGAGAATATTCATTCCTTTTTTATCGATGTGATTTATATCACAACCAGCATTAATTAATTCTGTCAATCCTTCAGCATTCCTGTAATGTTCAAAAATGCATGTGTAGCCATTAGTATCCGTATGCGAGGTGTCTAAACCCAGTTCAATCAGTTTCTTCAGTATTTCTGGATTTTTTTGATGAAAGAGCGCATTTTGCCCATGTCCGTTGATATGGTGTATATTAATTCCATAACTGAGCAGGCAATCCATGGCTTCCAGGGTTCTGCAGGCAAAAATGGCATTGTTGCCGTTACTGTTAACAGCATTAATGTCATAGCCTATTTTTAAAGCTTTCTTTATATCATCAGGTGATCTTGCATTGAAGAATGATTCAGAAATGGCAAGGTCTAATGCCTTTTCTAATAAGCCCTTTTGTAATAAGGATATGACTAATTCCATAAACACCCCCATGAAAAAATGTTTAAGTCATTAGATATCAGAAATTCTGTGAAATGCAACAGCTGGGGAAAGGTGTTCATGATGTGCGGAATAAAAATTTCCACAAACCACCCGTGGATACATCAGAAACACCTGCAGTAAATTTACGCCTGTAACCTGCCGTCCGGACTATAGGACCAAACCTTCGCGGGAGATGCTACCATTACATCGGCAATGTTGAACCGGATTTTACATCACACACGTCGTACAAATAAAAGGAGAAGGCTATCGACTGAAGCAAAAACGGAAAGCCGGGGTTATCGCTGAAGCTAATCCTGAGTAAACAAGGTGGATCAACATTAGACCGTCGGTGGTGGCGGTATGCGGATCACTTTTTACCCGTTGTTGACCCCTGGCGCTCCCAAACCATTTCCAGTGCTCTGATGGTAAGTTTGTTGTCAGGTGAGAATTGAATTTCATTGCCCACCCCTCCGGTTTTTCTGGCGAACAGGTCGAGAACAACGACAAGATACGCCCAGAGTAAAGTAAGAGGCAGGGCGTAGTCGGTCCATGTCCCTGCCTCTCCTTTCCTGACAGGACGTAGACCCTGGCAAGTTGCATCAAAAGATAACAAATTTCTCAGTTCAACTTCCTTCTGGCTAGGTTAACTTGCAAGCAGGAAGTGCTTTTCATCGATTAGTGAATACGGTAGTTTTTTCAAACTAACTGAACTCTATTCGTATGACTTAAATCTTTAAGAAGGCAGGAGATTTGAATTTTGAAAAACTGGTCACCAGAGCATACTAAAGAAATCAAAGCTTGGCTTGACATAGATAACTATCGCAAGCTCGAAGACATCAGTTTAAATGCCTTGTATCACGAACTTTGGGCAAGAGCACTTCTGTACAAGCCTGGGCCTACTGACGAAGAAAAGAAAGGGCTATGGGTGTACATGACTGAAATTTTCAGTGGGAACCCCCATCTTTTCAAAGGGAAGCATCTCGATTATCCAACAGTTAACGATACTCTCTACAGTCCTCCACACATTTTTATCACGGATATCACCAGGCTTGCTGAACTTAGTGTGATGGCTCTTAGTGTGAATCTTTTCACCTGGGAGGAAGGAAACGATGAATATTGTGTTAATGCGCCTCATCACGAAGCTTATGTGTCACAACTCTTGTCCCCCTTATGTGAGAAAACGGTGTTGCTTGAAATCGATCTTGGTAGTGGTACTGACGATGAAATAGCCGAATCGATAAAAGCGGCCCTGCCACAATGGAGATCGGTAAAAGGAGTGGAAGTTAATGAAACCGGTATCGTTCGTTTCGGCTATGGAACCATTAAAAAAATCATAAATTACAGGTTGGTTGCGATGCTGGACATCTTACTTTGGGCAAAAAGGAAAGAACTAAGAATCTCAGATGATCGCCTCTCCCGGCTTCTTTATACTGATGAAGATGAAGAAACAACTACCCGTTTAGGGTATCACATTAAAGACTCAGATCGTCCGCTTGCGATGAAAGCTGCAACGATAGACTTCATTAGGCAGTTCAATTTTTTCATGAACCGAAATCCCCACCTGAAAAACATGAGAGTTTCAGATGTGATGAAACTCTCTGATTCTAACTGATCTCGAATTCCCGAAGTCTACTACTGCAGGGCAGACCGTAACCCTGCAGTTAGGAAGCTCGCTCCTTTCTTTTCCCAACTGTTCGTATAGTGATCCCATCACAACGACAAAGGGAAAACAAAATGAACAATCAAAATACCCGCCTAATTCGCTTGCCAGAAGTTATGAACAGAACCGGCTATGGCAAGGCCTGGATTTATCGTCTAATCAACGAAGGTTTATTTCCACAACCAATAAAAATTGGTTCGCGTGCAATTGCATTTGTCGAAAGCGAAGTTGATGAATGGATCGCATCTGCAATTGAACGTTCACGTAAAAATGCAGCCTGATTACGGGGCTAATGATGAGTGTATTAAATTTGGTGTGTAAAAATAAATGGTGCTATTCAACAATGAGCCGAGGGCCGCCTGATATTTTATAAGTAGTATTAGGTTAGGCTTTGGTATTAAGAAGTAATAACAATAGTCATTGGTGGAAATTATGATGGAATTTTTACCGTGACATTATAAATTAATAAGTACAGGAGATTTAAAATTAATAATTCAATCAGAGTACCGGAAGATAAAGATTTTGTATGTGCATTTGTGACTTCACCGGATAGCTTGTATGAGGCTATTGAAACCTATCGTAATTATGTAGATCCAGTCGAAGAGATAGAGTTTGAGCACGTCCTTCTTTATTTGTTGTGTTCTATACTGGTCGAAGGTGCTACAGATGTTACCATTAATGATGAAGTACGAATGTGTATTGAGCACCTTATCAATGAAAAAAATATTATCAGAAAGAATAACGCAGGTAAAAAGGTGTAAAGTCTGTAATAAATTATCATGGGTACAGACAGCACAAGTCTGTACCTTCTTATTTTAATCCTACTGGTAATGATATATAAAAATTATGTGCTTTTGATAGCGGTCATGTGGTTTTGCTATAGTAAGCATTGCAGGATAGGAATATCCTAAACTTTCATTCTCTGCCCTTTGTTTTATTTAAGATAACTGAAAAATACAGGGTTTAAACGATACTGGTATTTAAACTCAGTAGGTATAATAACATTCGTATCAATCAGTTCATCGATGGCCCGATAAAATCGGGCTGGCGTAATATGTATATCTTCCTGCTGTGCGATGGATGTTGCACGGTGAAAGTTCAGGTAAACAGTGTTTTTATCTGGTGTGTATGAAGCGATTAATGTGAGAAGCCAAAACACATAGTGAGCAGTATTGTTCAGATTGCGTTGTTCATCTGATAATTTATTCTGGTAAAGGTAAGCAGGGAGTCTTTGCTTCATAAAGATATCCTTTGTTTTGTTAAGTTTTTCGCTGGTGTGGGGCGTAAAATCACCGCGCTGTTATGTCTTTTAAAAGGGAATGCCGTCAGTTGGATATCTGTTTCTGGATTTTTTTACAGGCTTTGTTTTGCGCCCTGCGCGATAAAAGTTGAATGAAGTGGCAAAATCTTCAGTCTCAAGTCTGGATTTACTGAATTTATCCATCAGATCTTCATTGAAACGATGAGGAATACCTTTTACGCATAAATTAGAATTCAGGTAAACCTGACCGTCTTCAGCGTTACGGATCAGTATCTTCCTCTCAAATAATTCTCTGAATGCACGTGAAACATTCGATTTATTCAGTCCTAACTCTCTGGCAGTACGTGACTGTGAAAAGTCAGGGATAATATTTCCATAATCAATGACTGAGAAAAGATAAAGAACAATTCTGAATGCCGTTGGTGTCAGATCCATTCGGGCGAGTGTGGCCGTATTATCTTTAAAGACCATCGAAAAATCGTCACGAAAGGATGTCTTTTTACAGGCACTTGCTTTAACTTTTATTTCTTCCAGATCTTCGGGCATAACATCTAATGCTTCTGCAATGATTGCTTTTTGTTCTTTAGTTAACATAACACTTGTGTTTGACATAATGGCTCCTTTTTTATTATTGTGATAACAGATATGGCATATTAAATTTGTTTGTCAATATTATTAGTAATAAAAATTTTAAAATATTATATTTATTGCTCTGTGATTATTTTTTTAGTGAAATATTAAGGGTTGTCAGAGTTATTACGAAGGGTGCTAAATTTCACCATCACCCGTTATGTCATTAATAATTTTTGGTTCTGAAATATACAACCAATATTCTATCTTAACTTTTTGATGTAATTGATTAATTTTCTTTTTGTATTTGCAAGATAAAAGAGTGATAAAGAAACAAGAAACCGAAATTTAGCTTTAGACTGACACAAAATTCCATTGTACACAGTTTGATAAACACTGCTATTGCTGATTTTCCTTCGTAATATTATTCCTTAAGTGAAGCCTGCGCACCTGTATGTTGCGCCACTGGGCTTCAGAACATTGCTATAGTGTTTAACTGTCAGTAGAAATACGCTTCGCGCAGGAGTTCAGACAGTTGGGTTTAGCTCTCAGCACAAATACGCTTCGCGCAGAGATTCAGACTGCTGAGTTTAACGAAAGAGTGGACCCGACTACATGATTTACCCGTTAACTTAATACGGCTCACGCCGGAACCCCTTCGGAAAAATCCTTTCTGCTTCAGCGAGTGAGTGCTGTGGGCACTCAGCGGCGCTGCAAGAGGGATTAAACGTTGGGTTTTCATCTGACGGGTAAAAATAATCTACATATATCTGTCGTCGGGGGCGTGAGCCGGTGCGTAGCACTCTCTCAAAAAAATTCCTGAAGGGGTTTTATCTGAAATCTGGAAACTACCTAGCTTTTGAAAAAAGGAAGTGGTAATGCAATCGATCAGACTCAACATTGCAACAGCGTAAGCTGTTTCCAGTATTAAAAGAATAAATAGTTGTCATTTTAAAATAAAATATTTTCAATTTTGTATTGATTTAAATTTTAAAGCTGATAGTACTTAATTATAAAAACAAAAAATGAGAGGGTTATGAGTAATATTTGTGTTTCTTCTCAGGAAGAAAAGTTTATATTTGTTGTTGATAAATATATAACACACCATCGCGACAGTGTTAATAACAATATTTTTTACAGAAAACTTTATGTACTTTTCGCTGGATACCATCTGAAGTATTTTTATTCACGTGCGCAATATCGCAATTCGTGTTATCACGTTGATAATATCATGCAGATGTTTATGGGTGTCGTTTCTACCCTGAAGGCCCCTCTGCTCAGGCAACACGCAAACAGTGACACATTACTGCATTGCCTGAATTCGCTCGTGAATTATATTTCAGGCAATCTGGATGAAGCAGAGCACATTTATGCTGATTTACTGGCACAGTATGAAAAGAAACGCATTGCACGTTCTCTGGCTTATACACCACCAGGATCCGTGGTCAGGAAAAGGCTGTGAGGCAGCGGATACGTACTGGACAGGGGATGGCAGAGTGACATAAAAGCAGTCGTTTCCCGCAAGACATTACCGGGCATTAAAAAGGCAGGAGCCACCGGTCTGGTGTCCTGCCTGGCGGGATTGTTTTACTGTGGTCTTACTTATCAATGACCTGCCAGCCATCATCCGTTTTGATCAGCGTGACAGCCGCTGTGCGTTTTTCGTTATCGACAACAGCTGTTACATTGCATTTATAGCTTTTATCCGATAGTTTTTCGCAGTCATGCTTTTTGACAGATTTTAATTCCCGCAGTGCGTCTTTCGGGACATCTTTACCTGCTATGGATTTAACGATGGCATTCGTCTGCTCCATGACCTTATTCATCGCAGTGTAAATATCCTGCTCAGACGGTTCACCGGTACAGCCACTCAGCAAAAAAATGGACGCAATGAGTGTGGTAAATGCATATGTTTTCATAAAATAATCCCAGACTGTAGAGTACGTTATTGAATAAGGCCGGTTTTCATCTTGCTGTTGTTTTCAGAGAACGTCCACTTACTGACCGTTTCGCCTTTAAATTCGATTTCCAGCGTTTTGGCCTGCGTCTGTGAACCGCCTGTCAGCAACCCGACCACTGGAATGAATGTGGTGGCATCAAACTGATTGTTATCCATCGAATAAGTCCATTCTTCATTGCCACTATCAAGTGTAGTTTTGGTTTCGGGCTCACCTAATGCGGTAATGATTTCTGATTTCGTTGTTTTATTTTTTATAATTTTCGACTGCAGACTTTGTGCTGTTTCTTTTTTTAGATGCTGGTTGCCTGATGTTGAACAACCAGAAATAAGGAAAGCAGAAATAAAAAACACAGAAATCATGAATCTGTTCATAAGTTCTCTCATATTTATTTTTTATGTTTGCGGTGGTATGAAATTAATATCACCGTATAAAAACAACTCTGTCTGCATATTTCTTTTTAATAATGCAGATAAGAATAATGACGCTGGCAAAAAACGTAATGACTGAGACAGGAGTGCTGCCGGTCAATGAAAATACTAACCAGGCGAGAGCTAATGCCACGAATTGAAACAGGAATGCCACACTGAGCGGACTCTCACCGTAGGCGACTTTTGCATGGCAGCCTTTGCAAATCCGCACGCCGTGCGGGCTTTGTGTAAAGCAGAAGGGGCAGCTAATCGTTTTATTATCCATCATGACTCCGTGGCCTGATTTAAGGTGATGTATTTTTGAACATTTTCGATGAATGATCCGCTTTAGTAAAATTGCTTGTACCGATCGATGGATCTCTGTTAATAGTTTATAACTATCATAACAAGATTATCGATCTATATAAACGATCAATATTTTATTGACTATCACTAAAATATGGATTAGTTAACTTATGGTGCAGGATGGGGGTTATTTTTAACTAATTGTTCTTTAATGGGATTTGTTGTCATGGAATGACAGGGTGTCAGAAGATGCAGGTGCAGGATTTGGTGGAAAGGATGTGCAGTGGCCTGTAACAGAGACATGCCCCTGCGCCTGAGAAGTGCCACAATATGGCCGAGCAATACAAGCCACGAATGCAGACGACGCTGGCGGGGTATCTGACGAGCTGTATTGTGCAGTTTGCTCCTGAGTTGAATGACACCCACTGTTTCCTGTTGTCTTTCCAGACGAATTTTTTCTTCAAGCTGAAGGATTTTCTCCAGAATCGTTTCCCGGTTTGCAACCTGTTCTTCAGGCTCGCATGATGGCACTGGCACTGGCACTGGCACTGGCACTGGCACTGGCACTGGCACTGGCACTGGCACTGGCACTGGCACTGGCACTGGCACTGGCACTGGCATTGGCACTGTTAATCGCACAGGTGCAGGTACTGTTGGCTTTTGTGCTTGTTTCAGTAAAGTCAGATGTTCCGGTACGAAATCAATCAATGTTTGCAGGGAAGACCAGCCATATTTTTTACCCAATTGAGAGGCTTTAAAGGCAATACCTTGGTACTGAAATGAAAAGCCGTTCATTTTTCCCGTTGAGGCGATATTGGGTTTGCAGCTGACGTCTACCTTTTCCAGCATAGCGATAAAAGTCAGCAAATCAGGGCGGCCGGTTAACGCATTATCAATCAGGCTCTGCAGAGTGGACCTGGGGCAGGGCGTTGTCGTTCTTTCAGCCATCATCAGCTCGTTGCGGGAAGGCTTTCTTTTCTCCTGACTATGACTACTGATTGCAGATGTGGTTTGAGTGAGCTTGTGGACTTTCTCCAGCTTGCTGATAATCCGGGTACTGATAAGATTTTCATTTTTCCCAAGGTACAGCTTCCCACCGACCATGTTAATTCTGTTAGCTATTATATGGATATGCTGCCCGTCCGAATCATCGTGCATGATATAGCAGCGAAGATGGGTTTCAGTGAATCCCATCCGGGTCATATAATCGTCAGCGAATGCCGCCCATTGTCTGACTGACAGTGTTTCTCCCTTTGGCAGGCGAAGCGAATTATGCCAGACAGGTTTGGCGACACCGGGGCGCAGTAGTCTTGTGCCTTCAAATTCACTGATAAGTTCAGCAGCAGTGCTTCCCGTCATGTTGCCACCGATAATATAAGGCGTGATTTTGTGGTGAGATCCTGACTTAAGGCTATAGAGAACCACACCTGCAAACTGTTTACCCCGCTTTATTTTCTGCATGCCTTTCACTGGTCTTGCTCCAGAAAGGTTGATGGAATAAGGTGATCCCTGAGAGTTTTGATTTGTCTGCGCAGGGCGAAGAGTTCTGTACGGGTCAGTTCGCTGTCAGGGCTTTTGCTGTCGAGATGATTCAGCAGGCGGTTTAAATCCTGTGAAAGGTTGCCGAGCTTAATCCATGCTTCACGATTGATTTCAGGTAATACCGGTGGGAGTTTGTTGAGGGATGCCATTCTTAGCCATTCCCCTTTTTTATAAGGGCCTCTTTTACTATCGAGAATAGATAATTCTTCTTCGTTTAACCGAACGCTGACGCAGTGAGTTCGAACTTCATTAGGTGAATATTTTGCTGTATGGAATTTACCTCTTCTTGAGCTTCTTGATAGATCTTCTTTACTTTCATTTTTATGCATATCTAACCTTTTTTAAAATGTGTTCATGATCTACAGTTAGCGCATTGGTAAAATAAGTCAAGGCAGTGTCGAAATTTATAAATAAGAGAGGTGGAGCAGATTGCTAATTAGGTAATCTGCTCTGGGTAAAAATAGGGTTCATATTAAATTCATTATGACAGTGAGGAGGGGCGGAGGTTACAATCTACGTTTTACTGGCATTAAAGAGATTGTTTGTTTCATAATTTCGCTAAGTTTCTTTCTCTCATGTTCTGCTATATATTTACAAATCTCATCATGTCGAATATGCTGTTCCAGTTGTTTTTTATCTATTTTGATGTCATTGCGGATAAACCATTTAATGGTTTCAATGTCCCCGCGTAAATCATAACCTCGCAGTACAATATGGCGAAAATGTGTGTTGCTGATATCTTTCTTCTTCTTTAGTTCACTGAAGAAAGAGCTCATTTCATTTTCATTGGCACTTAGATAAACCTGGCAGTTATCAGAGATAGTAAAGTTAAGGTTTTTCTTCTGAAGCAAATCCATTATCTGCAGACTTTCGCTGTTGAGGTAGTTGAAAATTACTGGACTGCTATCCTTCATACTAATATGACGAATGAGCATTTTGGCTTTGAAATCGCCTAATGAATAGCAAATTTCAAAAATACCGTGACCCTGGTTATCTCTGTGGTTTATATCGCAACCGGCCTGTACCATCAAATCAAAGATAGAGTGATTTTTTACGTAAAAAAGTATTGTTCTTCCGCATTTATCCACATTGTTGACATTAATTCCAGCATTGATCAGGGTTTTGCAACAGGATATATTATCAGCTAACGAGCATAAACAGGTTTGGCCGAGACCATTTTTGTGGTGTATATCTACGCCGGAATCAATCAATTTTTTCAGTATGTGAGGATTTCGCTGGTTAAACAAAACATTGTGACCATAGTTATCAGCATGGTTAAAATCTATTCCTGCTTTAACCAGAGTGTCAATCATTCTTGGGTTTTTACAGTAAAATAGTATATTTCTTCCAAACGAATCCAGTGTATTAATATCGGAGCCTGCATTAATGCAAGCCTGAATGTCTTTTGGAGTTTTACAAGAGAGTAATGCATTTATTGCGTTGTTATTCATAATTTTTCTCTTCTGTTAAGCGACTAATCTGATATAGTTGTCATGGTTGGTTTTATATTCCTTTATTTTTTTAATGTCTTCGTAAATTCGAGCGAGTGAAAACCATGAGATCTCTTTCAACATGTTTTTGTTGCTTACATACAAAATGTTACCACCGCGAAATGAAAAAGCATTATGGAATGTACTTTCATTCGTCGTTTTGAGAAATCGAATGAAATTTTTTATTGTCTCTTTTTTGTTCATGTTATAAGAGGTGAATGTATAGATAGAGAATACGGTTAAAATATTTCTCTTCGAGACCATATGTCTTGAGAAATAATCGAAATAAAATCTTTGCTCCTGAGTGTCACTTTTGCAGAAAAAAGAAAACTGTGGATTATATAATCTATAAAGATCTGCGTTCTTTTTTGTTTTGGCGAGATAGTTAGTCAGGCTTGGATAGTTTGTTTTATTCATTTCAGTTCTCCTTTATTTAATTAACAAAGGAAATATATATTATTAAATAAACAAAATGCAAATATATTTTTATATTTATTTAATTAAATGGTTATATTTTTATTATATTTCATATAAGGTGTTGTTTTTTACTGTTATATTATTTTTATCAAAAAGTGCTGCGTTTTATTTGATTGATTTGGTTTGAGAGTAGTGATTGATATTGTATGAATTGGCGATGAGGGTGTTTTAAAAAATAAATTTATCAAAGTGCTAAGGTGCAATGTGGGGCTTTGTATTAAATTAATGATGTTAGCGCCCCTTGGCTATCTAACTAAAGGTTAAAGCCAAGGGGAGAGTGTTCAGGCAGATTCAATTTATAATCTTTTTTTTGTAATTGCTTTACAGGTAACTGGTTGAAGAGTTGTTCGTAAAACCTTTTGCTCTCTCTGTGATTTTTCCTGGAGGATTTCTTCATAGAAGTAGCGTTCTTTTAGTGATTCTATATCAACTTTTATATCATGACATATTAACCATTTAATTAGCAGTCTTCCTACATAGTGAGTCAGTAGATATGTACTGTTTATGTAAAACCAAACATGACTAATGTCTGTCAGTTTCTTTAGTTGTAAAATTAATTTTTTAACGTCGGCATTTGTTGGTGTGATAATGCACTTATCACTTATCTCAAATTCATTTTTTTGCTTTATAAGTAACGACAACAGCTCAATTGATTTAAATGTAATGTTCGTGAATACAATTTTTGAACTGTCTTTAAGATGAATATTACGGATAAGAAAACGAATGTAGTTATCGTTTTTAGATTCCCAGTGAGTATATTTACCATCTATGCTGTGGTTTTCTGACTGCCAGTAATCGAATGCTGTCTGCCCGCTTAAATTTTTATGATTAATGTCGCAACCAGCCTCAATGAGTGCATCGTATACATATCCTTCAAATGGAATGAAAAGAAAGGAGTTGCCATAGCTATCTTTGGTATGGATATCTAGTCCTGCTTTGATAAGATATTTTACTAACCCTGGTGAAACATCAATATGTTGAATCGCAAGGGTGCCTGACTTATTCCGGTGGTTAACATTAATACCATTACTGACAAGAAGTTCCACTGTTTCAACATTTTGAGCATAGAATAATGCATTATTACCGTCATTATCCAAGTGGTGAATGTCAATGTCAGCGTCAATCATTGCCTGTATAGCTTCAGGTACATTACAGGTAAAAAGAGCAGTTTGACCTTTACTATTGCACATATTTATATCCATGCCAGCCTTAAGGCAACGAAGGACACCATTTTTAGACTTTACACGGAATAGGTTATTTTTATTATTTTCTCTTGATATCATTGTTTATCTCCTTTTTTGTTGTTTTCAAGATATTAATGACACCAGATTTTACGGTATTCAAATTTATTTTTGTTTTATTAGGGGGTATCTGATTTGGTTTGCTTGAGGTTATTCTTAACTTAATGGAACATAGGGACGTTAAGGTTATCCTATGTGATGTGGATTAACCATTTTCACAAGAATATTTATCCATATTGGAGCTAATCTGTATAAAGGAGATAATTAGAGGCTCAGATATTAATACTATAGAGAGTAATGCTATAGGATATGGAAAAGATCATGTAATATAATGGTGGTTATTAATGTTCTTCTTAATTTTGGAAATTAAATAAGTAGTGTTTTTTATGAGGTTTTTTGCTGTTGATAATTCTTATTAAAATTTGAAGAGCATCCTTTAAGTTATTCGGCTTGAGGATGCTCATTTAAAATTTAAGCAGCGGAGTCTTTTTCAACAGCCAGGAAGGGCGAGTTATCAAGTGCTGCAAAAGATGCTTCATTATTTAGAAGCCGGATAAAGTATCTCTTTTGATCTTTAGTATTAAGGTTTATTAATCCTCCTGTTAGATCAATATTCCGTTGAAATACAGGGAATTTTTGCATAACTTGTTGTATTTGAGGGACTGAAACTCCCGTTTTTACTAAGTTCCCTTTTGAAACCATAGCAAGTCTACGCATAAATGCTCTGTCTTTATACATGTCCTTGAAAATATCTAGTGGGACTGGCATACCTTGTGTATTAACAATTCCAAGGTTTATTATTAATGGCGTTGAGTTATTTGCAAGATTATCTATTACACTTTCTAATCCATACATTCTTTCAAGAAGTTTAATGTTTAGCGCATAGTACTTATTCTGAAAAAAGAAGAAGTCAATCGTGTCATTTATATCAATACTGTCATGAGTGATCTTATCTAAGGTTCTGCCATTTAGACTCAAGAAAGACTTTTTTGTTTTCTTATGTAGAGAAACAGGATATTTATGTTGGTAAATGACTACGCTGTTTCCATTACCATCACAAAGGTGGTAAATTACGGCTTTTACCGATGTCAGGCTTTGTGTTGCAAAATCAAACTGTGTTGCATTCCCATTGACACCGAAATTTAGCACGTTGTTCATTTTAGTAAATTCAATTGGGAGATGATTAATTGCTAAGTGATCATATTCGAAAACTTGTTTATCTCTTTCTAATAAAGTGGATACAAGTGGAACGGCCGCTTTACCTCTGTTAGGTTCAATAATATTATTGATTAAGCTTTTAGAAAATGAAGTGGTCAGATCTTTTTCAGCATTAGGTTCAAGGTTAACCTTAAATATATCTATCGTACCCTGGACATCAGCAACAAAAAATGCTTCGCCAGAGATGCATTTCGATTTTAAAATATTTTCAATGTTAGTGAACATGTCATGACCTCTACACTATTTTAGCCAAATAAGTTTCATCGTCGATTTTTATATATTTTATATTATCTGTACTCTTTAGAACACTGCGGCAGATTACTGTGCATTTTTTCACTCCACGGTCATGGACATTAGCTTTGTATATTCTGAATCCGAGTATTGCAAGTGATGGGTTAGAATAAAACCGGTTTGTCTTTACGTATATTGCGCCGATTACAAATATCATCAACCCTAAATTTAATACAGTTCTCTTACTATCGACATCAGTGAAAACTAAGGGCATTATATAAGTGGTTAAAAACTCTAAATGTTCATGGTTTTCATTGCTAATATCCGAGACAGTGCATGCAACAGACCAACCCGAACCAAAGCTATTTGCAAGGACTATTAAAATAATTGCACCAATAAAGATGAAAATCAAACTAACTATGAAAACGATATTTCTCACTTTCAATGACGAGATTGAGAAAGTAAAGTTTTCAGTAAAAATATAGTCCCACAGATTTTTTATCAAAACCTTATCGTAGGACATAATTAATAATGATAAAAATAGAAGCCACAGTGATAGTATATATAGTACTGTTTTAAGATATGGCCTGCTATCCATTAGCTTCTCCTGTATAACTTAAAATAGTTTTTATGTTAAAAATTTAGGGGGATCATTTTCCTAATTCTCCAGCTAAAAGTTCAGCCTGCTTCAAAATGGTCTCTGTGGCGAGCAAGGACATATCGGGTGGATAACCATATTTTTTGAGTAGACGTTTTACCACCACGCGAATTTTTGCTCTTGCTGCTTCTTTCACTGTCCAGTCAAGACTGACATTGTTGCGGATCGCCTCCGTAAGTACGACTGCCAGTTCTCGTAGTTTTTCCTTTTCCATTAACTCGCGAGCACTGTCGTTATCTGCAACAGCAGAATAGAAGGCATATTCATAGGCGCTGAGGTTTAACTGGCTGGCAAGGCTGTCAGATTCCTGGATAGTCTTGGCAAGCTTGATTAGCTCATCAATTACCTCCGCTGCGGTCAGTACCTTGTTCTGGTAGCCATTGATTGCAGAGGTCAGCATATCAATCAGTTTTTTGCCTTGGGTGATACTTTGATTCGAGCGAACCTTTATCTCGTCAGAAAGCAGTTTTTTAAGCGTTTCCAAAGCAATATTTCTGTGTTGGTAATCCTTCATTTCCTGAAGGAATTCTTCAGAAAGAACGGAAATATCAGGTTTTTGTATCCCAGCAGCGTCAAAAATATCAACAACTTTATCGGTAACCAGAGCCTGATCGATAGTCTGTTTTACCCGAACTTCGAGACTGTCATTGTGTTCTTCTTCTGATCCGTCTGAGTTTTCAGTAAATTTATTCAGTCTAGCTTTTACTGCCTGGAAGAATGCGACTTCGGGTGCTGCTTCCATTGCTTTATCATGCGGAGTCGCCAGCGCAAATGCCTGAGACATGGCAGCAACGGCGGCAAGGAAACGCATTTTCCCTTTGCCGTTATCCAGCCCTAAAATGTGGTTTTCTGATTCAAGGATAATCGTCAGGCGCTGTGAAGTCGTTGCAGTAAAGTAAGCTTTGTAATCGTAGCCATGCATCATGCCTTCCAGGATTTCCAGCTTTTCCTGCATGAGCGTTACGGCTTCTTCCTGAACCTCAGCAGGATCTCCACGTCCACCTGCATCAGAGTAAAAGGAGAGGGCTTCTTTTAAATCAGAGGCAATGCCTAGATAGTCAACAACCAGACCGCCTATCTTATCTTTATACACACGGTTCACACGGGCAATCGCCTGCATGAGGTTGTGGCCTTTCATTGGTTTGTCGATGTACAGCGTATGCATGCTGGGAGCGTCGAAGCCGGTCAACCACATATCACGCACTATCACCAGTTTCAGCTTGTCGTCGTCATCCTTCATACGGTTAGCCAAAACCTGACGTTCTTTTTTTGTGGTGTGGTGTTTAGCGATTTCTGGTCCGTCAGCAGCAGAAGAGGTCATGACGACTTTAATCACACCATCATTTAGATCATCGCTGTGCCATTCAGGTTTTAACTCTATGATTTCTTTATAAAGCTCAGCAGCAATACGACGGGACATGGTTACAATCATGCCCTTGCCATGATCGGCATTAGATTTTAAGCGCTGTTCAAAGTGCTGAACCATATCCACCGCAATGGCTTTAATACGTTTTGAACTGCCAATCAAACCTTCGATTCTGGCCCATTTAGACCGTTCTTTCTGGGTAAGCGTCAGTTCGTCTTCGTTAAACTCATCGTCGAAGTCTTCAATTAGCTGGCGACCTTCGTCACTGATGGCAATTTTGGCAAGACGGCTTTCATAGAAGATACGCACGGTTGCACCGTCTTCTACGGCCTGTGAGATATCGTAGATATCAACGTAGTTACCAAAAACAGCAGGTGTGTTTACGTCCGTTTTTTCTATGGGGGTTCCGGTAAAGCCCAGATAGGTCGCATTGGGCAAGGCATCACGCATATATTTGGCAAAGCCGTAAACGGTGCGTTTACCTGTTACGTTGCCTTCGCTGTCTTTTACGTCAACTTCTTTGGCGCCGAAACCGTACTGGGAACGGTGTGCTTCATCTGCGATAACGACAATATTGGTTCTGTCTGATAGTAGCTCATAGATATTGCCGCCGTCATCAGGCTGGAATTTTTGAATAGTGGCAAACACAACACCGCCAGAGGCGACACGCAAATAGTCTTTGAGTTCTTCCCGGTTGTTGGCCTGTTTTGGTGTCTGACGAAGTAGCTGAGTGGCAGAAGAAAACGTACCGAATAGCTGATCATCCAAATCGTTACGGTCAGTGATCACTACCACTGTTGGATTATTCAGCGCCAGTACAATCTTTCCAGTATAAAACACCATCGAAAGCGATTTACCGGAACCTTGGGTATGCCACACGACCCCCGCTTTACGATCTCCGGTTTTTTGCGCATTAACAAGATCTTTACTGTTACGTCCCTGCTGGCGTAATGCCAATTCGGCAGAGGGGGCGTTCGTATTCACCGCCGATGCACGAATAGTGGATAATACTGCTGCATTGACCGCGTAGTACTGATGATAAGCTGCCATTTTTTTAACCGTACGGATACTGATAATCCCTTTACTGTCTTCATGTTTGCTTGCTTCAAACACAATAAAGTGGCGGATCATATCCAGCAGTGTTACAGGATTAAGCAACCCCTGTAATAAAACTTCGAGCATTGGTTGGGTACTGGTAGCTTGTATTTTACCGTTAGCTGTTTTCCACGTCATATAACGACTGAAATCAGCCGAAACTGTCCCAGCTTTGGCTTCCAGTCCGTCAGATATCACATTAAAGGCATTGTACGTAAACAGGCCAGGGATTTGGTTTTGATAGGTTTTAATCTGGTTATAGGCACCTGTTACGGTAGCATTTTCGTCAGCGGCATTTTTAAGTTCGATAACGACTAATGGCAGACCGTTGATGAACAAAATAAGATCCGGCCGGCGGGTATGGTTGCCTTCTTTGATGGTTAGCTGGTTAATGACCAGAAATTCATTATTCGTGGGATCGTTAAAGTCGATCAGGCTGGCCAGTTCTCCTTGTGTATTACCATCCTTACTGACTTCGATATTGATTCCTTCGGTCAACAGGCGATGAAAGGCCAGATTATTTGCCATCAGGTCAGGTGTGCTGATCTGAATCACCTGTTTCAGGGCTTCCTCACACTTCTGTTCACTAAGGTGAGGACTCAGGCGTTGCAGGACAGTACGCACCTTATCTTCAAGGATAACCTGCTGATAGCTACGTAATGGATTGATTCCACTAGGTTCAATGTCCGGGCCGTAAACATACTCATAGCCCAACCCTTGCAAGTGTTCAATCGCCATTACTTCAATATCGGATTCGGTCATCTTTGCCATGCTTACTGTCCTTATTGCCGCTTAACCAAAGAGCGAGTTGTACACCCGCTTAATTATTTTATGCTACTGACGCGATTGCTTTTTCTGCATATTCAACCCGAACTTCACCACTCATCAGTTTAGGAAGTAAGGTATTACGAAGTTTTTCTAATGTTATGATTTGCTTGTTATTATTATTAATTTTATCAAAATGGATTTCTACAATGTTGTTAAATTTTTTCAAAGTGTTATTATCTGGTTTATTGAAAACTATCGAGCGCAGAGAACCTAAGCTAATATATTCTTGTGTGCTTCCACTTTTCGTCGCATGAATAAAGTCTTTACCCTCGGAAGAAAGAAGCCATAAATAGGTGTAAAATTTCCAATTATGATTTTGAGATGTTTTCAATAACCCGACATTTTTGATTGCATAATTTATTTCATCAGATAATTCAATGTGCGTACTACCTATAGTTCCTATCATAGAAAATAGTATGTCAAACTTTTCAACCTTACTTCTTTTATTTATTGATGAATAATCTTCTTCTGAAATAAGATAAGTGTTATTGAAATCAATAATTCCACTTCCTATATGCTTTGAAGTCACCAGAGGATAGCCAGATACTGATTGTTTTGGGGAGGCATGAGTACCGTCTTTAACCTCAAAGAGATCAGTAATATTACAATCTTCCCAATTTTCCTGCGCTTCTTCAATAAAATACTGTCTAAAAAGGGTTTCAGACATAGATTTCAGAGTTTTGTTCTGGCGATGAAGCAGATCTATTTTGTCATCAAGAGACGATAGCACAGAGGCAATAGATTTTTGTTCATTAGGATTTAATGCTGTTTTGGTTTCAATTGAATTTAACAGCTTTTGTGTTAGCAGAGGATGACTTGAACCTTCTGCAAATTGATTTAAATCTAAGTTTTTTAATAGATAATATAAATATTTTGTATTATGTTCACCAACCGCTTTGGCTGACAGAGCATTGTCAGAAATCCAAATGGGCTTATTTTCATAATAAGTAGCACCGCAATAGGCCCCTACACGACCAATTATGATTGTTTCATGATCATAGTTAAAGTGAGATACATAGCTCATAATACCGTTGCCGCCATATACTGGAATATTTCCAGAATCTAATGGCCGGGATTTCCCATTACCAAACGACAACAATGACGCTAGATTTACGTTTGACCACTCACTCATAACATCACCTTCGCCAGATTATCAGCGATAGTTTTATTCAGGCGCGCTTCTTCTTCCAGTTGTGCTTCAAACTCTGCTTTAAGAGCAGTAAACCGTTCTTTAAAGTCGAAATCGTCTTCTTCATCAGCGAGACCGACATAACGGCCCGGAGTCAGCACATAATCGAGTTTAGCAACTTCATCAATGTCTATTGACGCACAGAAACCCGCGACGTCTTCATATTCGCCATCTTTGTTACGCCAGTTATGATAGGTATCAGCGATGGTCTTAATATCGTCTTCAGAAAGCACTTTGGTACGGCGATTAATTAAATGACCGAGATTACGGGCATCAATAAATAGAATTTCTTTACTGCGATCACGATACTGGTGGCTGTTTTCACGGTCTCGGCGCATAAACCATAATGCAGCGGGGATCTGAGTGTTAAGGAACAGCTTTGCAGGTAAGTTGACGATACAGTCAATTACATTGGCCTCTTTAACCAACGCAGCACGAATATCACCTTCACCAGAGTTTTTAGAAGTCAATGCGCCCTTTGCCAGAACAACACCCGCTTGTCCTCTAGGAGACAAGTGATACAAAAAATGTTGCATCCAGGCATAGTTAGCATTCCCAGCAGGTGGAGTTCCATATTGCCAGCGGGCATCACCACGAAGCTGCTCGCCAGACCAGTCGGAGACGTTAAACGGAGGGTTAGCAATGATAAAATCAGATTTCAAATCTTTATGAGCATCGTTAAGGAATGAGCCTTCATTATTCCAACGAACGTGTTCAGAGTTAATGCCACGAATTGCCAGGTTCATTTTTGCCAGACGCCAAGTGGTCTGGTTGGACTCCTGTCCATAGATCGAAATATCGTCAATATTTCCTTGGTGTGCTTCCACAAATTTTTCTGACTGTACGAACATACCACCGGAACCACAGCAAGGGTCAAAAACACGGCCTTTGTAGGGTTCGAGCATGTTTACCAGCAGGTTAACAATAGATTTCGGCGTATAGAACTGACCACCTTGTTTACCTTCTGCCAATGCAAACTCACCGAGGAAGTATTCGAACACATGGCCTAAAACGTCAGCAGAGCGAGCTTTGGCATCACCTAGTGCAATGTTGCCAATCAGATCTATTAGCTCACCTAGAACAGTGGCGTCGAGGTTTTGTCGGGCATAGACTTTTGGCAAAACACCTTTTAGCTGCGGGTTACCTGCTTCGATAAGCTCCATTGCATCATCAACCAGCTTACCGATTTCAGGTAGCTTGGCCTTAGCTATCAGGTAACTCCATCGCGCCAGTTCGGGGACAAAGAATACGTTGTAAGCAGTGTATTCATCTTTGTCTTCCGGATCTGCACCTGCAAATTCATCCCTGCCTGCTTTCAGCAGTTCGTAATGTGACTCGAAAGAATCAGAAATGTATTTAAGGAAAATCAGGCCCAGCACCACATGCTTGTACTCGGCTGCATCAATGTTCTTACGAAGCTTGTCAGCCGCTTTCCACAGGATGACCTCTAACGGGTCTGTTTTGATTTCTTTAGGTTTTCTGGCCATTAGTGTAACTTTGTGAAGGGGGAAGGTGGCCCTATTTTGCCTTAAAGTTCCACTTGTTACGAGCTTATACAGCGATTAATTATTACCTAGTTTTAGTGTGTTCGTTCAGCTCAGCAAGTGCAATGACTCATCAGGTAAGTGCTTTGTACCGGGATTGTGGATGTCAGGTCATTGCCGTCAATGGAGCCACTGTCATTGGCATAATTGCTGCACAGCCGATGGCACGCGCACATTCGCCAGTTCACTGGGGTTCATCGTGTGTACTACACCAGTACGCAGTCCGGAAAGTTAAGGCATGGCAGAATCGTTTGTAAAGACGTTCAAGCGGGATTACGTGTACGTAAATGATCTGCCGGATGCAGTCTCAGTGATGGAAAAAATGGCAGAATGGATAGAGGATTATAATAATTTGCATCCACACAAGAGGTTGAACATCAAATCGCCACGCGAAAATCGTGATGCCATATTAGCATTTAATTAGCCGTGTCCGTTTTAGCAGGGGCAACTCCAGTATTCAAAAAAGCTTTCTTAGTGCATATGCATGAGGTGAATAGATGTACAGGCTATGACAAACCATAGCTATAATTTTTAATGTTTAAAATTCTCCGTTACAGTAGGACATTCCTTGTACATTAAATTCCATCTAAGGTTGAATTTTTAATTAAACAAGGTCGCAATCTAAAATGATATGTATGGGGTTATTTGTAAGATGATTTTTTATTTTTGATAGTGGTGATTAAGGCAACGGGTAATATTTATCTATTCAAAAAATATAGAGATTCAAGGTTGGTAGCGGTTTGGCTTCTTTTCTAACCGAAGGGCAGAAAAGCAAGGGGAACTCAAAGAAGCAAGCGCAGCGGCTTCGCAGAGTTAGCCCTTGCTTCTCTTATAATTGGCATTATTCATTCAAGAACAATTGGATCTTCGCTTGTACAAGCGAAGCTATAATAAAAACAATCAATTAATTATTTTAAAAGTATTAAACAAGAACCTATTGACATTCATAAAATACAAGTTATTTATAATGTATGCCATAAATAAAAAGTTTTATGTCATATGTATCCTGCACTATGTGCAGTTAATGTACCACTTGTCCCATAGATGGGAATATTGGCAAGGTTACTTTGTTTTGAAGTAGCCTTTCGTCCTTCAATATTAACGATTACTTATTGCTATTACCAAGTCCAGTCGAATCGAAGAACATCTTTTATCTGAAACGACTCCTAATACCCGGTTAAAGCCACAATATCTCTCGCATACGTAGACCAAAGAAAAATTATGATATTAACTATGTGATTTTTTTTAGTGTTAAGTTGAATAATTAAATACTGGAGAGTTTTCTGTGCACTACCAATTGCTGGTTCATCTGTTCTGCCGCTGATGTTTCTGACGAATCTCCCGGTGACACAGAACTGTCCCTCTCTACCAGCCTTTATTCGACTCAATGTCCGGCTGCTGATACGCAGTTATCCCTTCGTATCAATGACTGACACTTAAACGTAATGCTTTGGTTGCTGGCGTATCTGACAGCTTCTTCGGCGTGAAGGTCGTTGTGTAAGTATACTTCTTGGTTTATTTAGGCTATATAAAACCATGACTATGACTTGCTGTTTTCAGTAAGAGTCTTATCATCCAAAGAATTTATTCTAGAAATTCTTTTTAACTCATTAAGATAATCAACCTCGTTTTCTAAGAACCAATGAAGAACTTTAGAATTGCCAAGTAATTTATTAATATATGACTGGATTATAACGAATTTCAACATATCTGAACCATACTCGGTTTGAAGCTTTTTCGTTTCTTCCGAAGTTGTTGCCATTTCTTGTTCCAGACGAAGTATGGTTTTTTTTATGTCCTTTTTATAGGGAGTGTTTTTCCCTTTATTTACTATCATCGATGCCGGTGTTGCATCCAAGATGCTCATTGCAAATTTTTTACTATAATTATCAAAATTAATCATTGTACCGACTGCTTCAATTTGGCGAATTGGCTTCATTTTCCTCAAAACGTCAAATGTAGCCTTAGGTATAGGTTTATCAGAAAGTTTCGCAATTACACTTGGATCTATGCCGTTCATCACATTCGCTTTATCTTTTATGGCATCAACAGATATGCCCAAAGCAGCACTAAGTTTTTCAATTGATACTTTTGCCAGAGACTTAATTATCATTCTATGTTCTTCAACTACATTTATATGATTCACTTGTTTGTTAGGAGTGAAAGCATCATCTATGCTCGAAAGTATACATGGAGCTTTTTCTATACCTAAGTCTTTTAAAGCCTCAACCCTTAAATGGCCATCAAGTATCTTAGTGACATCTTTATCTTTGTCATAGAATACTATTATTGGTTCAATAATACCTAAGCTTTCGATAGAGGTAACTATTTGATGATATTTATGGCTTCGCTTTACGTTTTCTAATAATTCCTTAGATGGAATTAACTTATTAGTTTCCAGGTAAATAAAATTATCGCCAAAACGTATCTGAATCATTTTAATACCTCTTTGTTTACTGGGGTTAATATCTGAGATGGTAGTTCTGAAAGATTCTCTTGTTCAAGTATATGTTGAAAGCTTTTATTCATCATTATGATGTTAAAAATCTCATTTACTATTAGTAGGTTGGTTTTTATGAATTTTGAGTTGTTATAAACAGATTTATGTTCAGCGATACTATTTTCATAAAGCTCAATCAACTCCTCTGCAGTCATCCTTTTTGATGGTTTGTGATAATAAAATCCGGCAGCTTTTGCACCTTTATTCCCAACTGTTCTTTGATTTAGAATGTGTTTTATCTTTATAATGTCCCGACTTTTTATTAATTTTTTATCATATGCTTCGGTAAGAATATCTTGTGCTTCCTCAGTTTCACATCTTGCAAATTGCACTGCGAGATACAGAGGCAAATTACCCCGTTCGACTGCTGAGAGAAGTTTATGCTCTCCCTTATCAAGTAGCATATTAATACTGCTCACCCAGTTCGATGAATATCCAGTAATCTCACTTATTTCGGAGTCTGAAAGTCCTCTGATTTTCATGTCTTTAATCACCTGTAATAACTCATTAGAACGTGGTCTTCTCCTTGCAATGTTTTCAACTAAACTCATAACGTAAGCATCTTCTTCTGATACATCTCTTATAATTGCTGGAATAATAGTTTCACCTAATGCAACGAGAGCCTCTATTCTCCCTTGACCACAAATTAAAGCATATTTGAAATCGCCTTCATCAATAGCTCTTACGCTTATAGGCTTGCTTAATCCTCTTTTTTTTATGCTTTCCTTTATTTCTTCATGCACTACCTTATTTCTTGTTCGTGGGTTAAGAAATTTTATTTTTGCAATCTCAATTTGAATTATTGGGAATTCATTTTTTTCAGGCAGCATATAGTTCCCTCACTTTCATGCGAGTAATAATTTGTAGAAGTTTATCAAGATTATCAAATCTATAGAGATCTAATCGAATGTTGTTTGTTTCCGTCATGCACATTTTATTATATTCGTTTTCAATCTTTGGTATGATATAAAAATCAAGAGGTGAAATATTTTGTGAATTCATTCGTATAACAATTGTTATGTCTGCTTTCTGTGAGTTATCAAACCGGACTTTCCATCTAAGTTTACCTGATTTCATATGTATGCATTTAGTAACAAGGACGGAAATTAAAAACTCATCATTGATGTAAAGCATTGGGGCATATTTATACTCGTCTATATGACAGTTACTTTTTAAAATTTCACCCTTAAAATCCTCAATTATCTCTGAGTAAAATGATCTTAGTGCTTCATTTATTTTGAGATAGCTGTAATCATGTTCTGGCTTATAACCAATCAAAGTATATGCTCTTAAAAGACCACCAAATCGGGTTCTATAAACAGAAGATGAAGGGCCTGTATCATCTTCATCAATGATAAAGCCTGATAGTTTTCCATTAGATTCTAATTTTTGTTTTAGTTTTTCTAATAGATCTTCATTAGTCAAATGAATGGATCGGAGCTGAATTATTTCTTGAGCTTTATTGTATTTTTTCTTTGAAATAATAGGTTTATATGCCTTGTCACATCTAACCCATTCATGTTTGGGGTTTTTTACAAGCCTACTTTTTAATTTAGATGAGGTTTTGTTATATATGTTGTTTCCAATATATTTTTCATTTGTCAAAATTTGATGTATTTTTGCACGAGTCCATAATGTTCCATTTTCTGCAGGTATGTTCTGTTCATTTAATCTCTCAGCAATAATGAATTCTGGGACGTTATTATCTATAAAGAGATCATATATTCTATTTACAATTTTTATTTCATTTTTTGGTCCCGGAATTAATATTACCCTATCTGTTTGAATACTCTTTCTTTTGCGGAAACTCAATATTTCTTTAGCTATGCCATTTTCGTCTACTAAAAGACGTCTCAGCCCATAACCAGCCATACCGCCTTGATGATAACCAAGCTTTATTAAATTTACTTGCCCTATAAATACCTTTTCAGATAAATTCCTGCTGTGATATGCAGCACTAGATCTTTTTATATTCAGTATAACAGAGGACTCTAAAGGGAAATCTTTAGTGGGTATAGGTTCGGAACAATATATAAGATCTACACCATTTCTCTCAAATAGAAAGGAATAATATGCCGCTTCATCACTATTTTGAAAACGACCAAAACGGCTCACATCATAAAATAATACAGCCTGTATATCTATTTTCTTTTGTTCTACATCGCTAAGTAACTGCTGCAAAGAATGCCTGCCTACGATACTGACTCCGCTCTTACCTGCATCATCGTAGGTATAAGCGATTTCCATATTGTTCTTTTCAGCATAATCTTTGATATATTCGGACTGATTATGTAAAGAATATTGCTGATGGTCGGTAGACATCCTCAAGTACTGCGCGACCCTAACTCTATGATTTTTGTCATTTTCGCTAGCCATGCACGAAACCTCATGGATGATTCAATACAATGTAGAGGATAAAATTGATCAAATTTTAACCGAATTCAACTGTTTTATCATTGATTAGAGCGAATTTGGTAGATCTTCGAGGTGTATGATAATCGAGAAGAGATGTGAATTATTTAGCTGATATGACCGACAGCTTTCGTTATGTGGACTCAATGTCCCCATTTGTAAATGGCTATGCTTAGTCCACATAGGTTAATGGTGTGATTATTAATTCTTTAACTAAATCAAGATAGTTAATCCATCATGGGAGAGTTATGCGGCAATAACTTTGCATTTTTGAGACGAAACATAGTCACTCCACCATTGCATGAGAACCACCCGTTCAGTGAGATACTCTGCACGATTGTAGGCTGCAATTATTTCATCTTTCTTCGAGTGGGCAAGGGCGGCTTCTAAGACATCAGTCCTAAACTTGCCAGACTCCTCAGCAGCCGTTCTAGCAATGGATCGCATACCGTGAGCTACAAGCTCACCTCCGAAACCCATACGGATTATGGCCGCATTAGCTGTTTGTTCATGCATGTGATTGAGTGGAGCTTTGATACTGGGGAACACCCACTCTCTATGCCCGCTGATGACTTTCATTAAATCCAAAACTCGCAAAGCTTCTTTGCTCAGTGGAACTTTGTGAGGCTTCTTCATTTTCATAAACTCCGCCGGGATGTTCCACATGCCAGTTTCAATATCAATATCTGACCATCTTGTGCGAACAGCTTCACCTGGGCGAACCCATGTGAGAAGTTGCCACTCAATCAGTAGCCTTGTTTCCAAACGGATAGAAGCATTGTTTAGAGCAACCAAGAAGCGAGGGAGTTCGGAAGGGGGTAATGCTGGCATATTCTGTTTTTTTGGCTTGCTGAACCGTTGCCCCAGGTTGTCTGCCGGGTTGAATTCTATGAGTTCTTCTGTTGCTGCATAGCGGAAAATTTCATTCAGGCGGGATATGATGCGGCGAAGTGTTTCAAGGACACCTCGTTTTTCTATGGGTTCTAAATGCTGTTTAAGCATTTTAGGGCGAATCTCCTTAATTGGGGTATCACCCAATGTGGAAAAGATATTTCTCTCTAGGCTTCGCCAGATGTCGTTAGCATGATCTTGGGAGATGCCTGACGTTTTGACTTTCTCATCAAGCCACTTCTTGGCTACTGCTTGAAATGTATGTTCCGTGGCATCTTTCAGTGCATTGGCTTTTTGGTTGTTATGAACTTGGGGGTCTATACCATTTGTAAGCAACGACAAGTATTCATCACGTAAAGCTCGTGCCTTCGCAAGTGTAAGGTGAGGATAGGTTCCTAAGCTCACCTTAGTTCGCTTTTTGGTCACAGGCACTGCATATCTGAAATACCAATTTTTCTTCCCTCCCTTCGCCAGGGGAGCGATTCGCAACAGCAAACCATCGCCGTCAAAAAGGTTAACCTCTTTTTCGGCAGGTTTGGTGCTTTTGATTTCAGTGTCAGTGAGCTTCTTAGCGATTTTGGCCATGTTTGGGACCCTCGATTTTAGGACCCATCTTCGTGGGTCCCATTCAGGGTGCCATAACTCGTAGTTCTCAGCAATTCTCACTAGACTACAATAGACGTAAAAAAGCCCGCAGAGCTTGTGCTGTGCGGGCTTAGTAGACTTTACTGAACTTCAGTACATCAATATTTGGTGGAGCTGGCGGGAGTTGAACCCGCGTCCGAAATTACTACACCGTCGGCACTACATGCTTAGTCAGTTTTTACATTCGCCGGTTAGCTGCGAACAGACACGCCACTAACAGACTAGCCTGATTGGATTTAACGCTTCAACCCCAGGCAAGGCATCCACGCGATCTCTTTTGGGTTTGACTTCTCTTGATCCCCGTCTTAAGAGCGGAAGCTAGGGAGAGAAGGCTCTAAGCAGGTTATTAAGCTGCTAGTGCGTAGTTTTCGTCGTTTGCGACTATTTTTTTGCGGCTTTTTACGAGGCAAACCGCCCCTCGGCATGCTCCTAAGGCTTCACAATCCCGTCGAATCCAGAATCAGCCCCAGAACTTCAAATACTAGCAAAAAAGCAGGTCAGAATCCAGCGCTTAACGCTTTGAATTCTTCATGATACGTGCTTTATCCAGTTGCCATTCGCGGTCTTTGATATCGTCACGTTTATCATGCTCTTTCTTACCGCGTGCAACACCAATCTTCAGTTTACACCAGGCGTTCTTCCAGTAGAGCGAGAGCGCTACGATGGTATAACCTTCGCGATTGACGCGGCCATACAGTGAATCCAGCTCACGTTGCTTCAGCAGCAGCTTGCGGCTACGCGTGGGATCGCACACCACATGGGTGGAGGCAACGGCTAAGGGTTGAAAGGTTGAACCAAACAGGAACGCTTCGCCATCGCGCAGCAGAATATAGCTGTCGCTGATGTTGGCTTTGCCGGCACGAAGTGATTTAACTTCCCATCCTTGCAACGATAATCCCGCTTCATACTCCTCTTCGATGAAGTATTCGTGGCGGGCGCGTTTGTTCATGGCAACAGTGGCAGAACCGGGTTTGTGTGATTTTTTCTTTGTCATAGTGCGGCGTATTTTACATCACTTAGTCGGTTATCGCATCCCCAGTCCAGCGGGGCAGCAGGAAACGGGATATTCTAGCACACCCTTACTCGGAGGCATTTTTGTTTAATCGCTGAAAATGCTATTATTCAGCGGTTTCGTGATGAACAGGAACCATTATGGCTCAGATTAGTCGTTCGGCGCTGGTCCCGTTTAGTGCCGGGCAGATGTACAAACTTGTAAATGATGTGGATGCTTACCCGCAATTTCTGCCGGGTTGCACCGGAAGCCGCGTGCTGGATGCGTCAGAGAATCAAATGACCGCGTCCGTGGATGTGTCGAAAGCAGGCATCAGCAAAACATTTACCACCCGCAATACCCTGACGGATAACCAGAGCATTCATATGCAGCTGGTTGACGGGCCGTTCCGTAAGCTGACCGGCGGCTGGAAATTCATCTCGCTGGGCGATGACGCCTGCAAGGTTGAGTTAAGCCTGGAGTTTGAATTCACCAACATGCTGGTAGAGATGGCCTTTGGTCGGATCTTCAAAGAGCTGGCCAACAGTATGGTGCAGGCCTTCACCCAGCGTGCCAAAGAGGTTTACAGTGCCTGATATTTCGGTTGAGGTGGTCTACGCGCTGCCTGAAAAGCAATACCAGCTCTACGTCAAAGTGGAGCAGGGCAGCACGGTAGAGCAGGCGATACAGCAATCCGGAATTCTGGAACTGCGCCGTGAAATCGACCTCAGCAGTAATAAAGTAGGTATCTACAGCCGGGCCGTGAAGCTCAGTGATGTGGTGGATGAAGGCGATCGGATTGAAATCTATCGACCGCTGATTGCCGATCCTAAAGAGCTGCGTCGTCAACGCGCAGAGCGCTCTGCATCCGGTAAAAAGTAAGCAGCAGACGGCAGGGCAGCAATGACCTGTTAATCCGCAGCATAAAAAAAGGCGCTCAGTGCGCCTTTTTTGCTGTCTGCCGTTTAGTTAGTCGCTTTTTTGCGCCAGATTCGGCTTGTTGTCGATATTGGTCAGGACGCCGTTACCATCAAAATTGAGCGTCAGCGTCTGCTGCTGAACGCGCTCATGGCCTGGTTCCTGACGGAAAACGTAATACCAGACGTTGCTGCCGAACGGATCTTTCATCATTGGCGTACCGAGCGTGTAAGCCACCTGCTGCTGGGTCATACCGGTGTGAATCTTGGCCACATCATTGGCAACCAGATAGTTACCCTGGTTGATATCAGGACGATATACCACGCGCTCTAAGGTGGAACATCCGGCGGTCATCATCAACATTACCACTGCCGCGGCAGTCAGCGTTTTACAGCGCATCTATACATTCCTTTTCCGGGGCCAAACGCCTTTTACAGGCTGTTTTTTTGCCAACAAAATCTGAACTCTGCCTGCGGCAGGCTTTATTACTTTGGCGACATAAGTGCCGATGATAATAAACCTTTTCGCTATTGGGAACCTCTACAGAGCATGCATATGACCACGGCAGGTTAAAAAAGTGCGCTATCAGGCGGCTAAAAGTTCTTTGGCGTTAGCCAGCGTGTTGCGTGTAACCTCGCTACCGCCCAGCAGTCGCGCCAGTTCCTGCAGCCGCGCGCGCTTGTCCAGCGGCTGCATATGGGTTTCGGTCATGGCGCCATCGGTCTCTTTGCTGACAAAGAAGTGCTGATGACCACAGCCTGCTACCTGCGGCAGGTGAGTCACACACATCACCTGAGTCGATTCGCCCAGCTGGCGCAGCAGTTTGCCTACTACGGCGGCGGTCGGACCGCTGATCCCGACATCGACTTCATCGAAAATCATCGCTGGCGTTTCCATTTTCTTCGCAGTAATGACCTGAATCGCCAGCGCGATACGGGACAGCTCACCGCCGGAGGCGACTTTGCCGAGCGGCTGCAGCGGTTGACCAGGGTTAGTCGTCACCTGGAAGTCGATGCGGCTGGCACCTTCAGCAGTCAGCTGGTCCGGGTTAAAGGTCAGGGCAATCTTAAACTGGCCGTGCGGCATAGAGAGCAGATGCATGCTCTGGGTAATCAGCTGCTGCAGCTCCTCAGCGTACTGAGTGCGGTGCTGATGAAGCTGCTCCGCGCTTAACAGGGCTGCCTGATAGTGCTCGCCAACCAGCGACTGCAGGCTCTCCTGATCGCTTTCATGCTGTGACAGCAACTCCGCTTCCGCCAGCAACTGCTGATGCAGTTCAGGCAGATTTTCCGGCGTAACGTGATGCTTACGCGCCAGAGCGATCTGGCGTGAAATACGCAGCTCCAGTTCATACAGGCGATTCGGATCGAGATCGAGGCTGTCGCAGTAATGACGCAGCTCGTCGCTGGCTTCGCTTAGCTGAATGGCCGCTTCTTCCAGCAGGTTATAAACCCCGTTCAGTTTCTCATCCAGCGAGGTCAGCTCAGACAGCATCTCACGTGCGCTGTAGAGCAGGCTGCAGAGATTGTTATCGTCGCTATCCGCGAGCAGTTGCAGCGCCTGCTGACTGGTCGACAGCAGCTGTCCGCTGTTTGCCAGCCGCTTGTACTCTTCGTCAATCTGCTCATATTCACCAGCCTGCGGTGCAAACTCGTTCAGCTCTTTCAGCTGATATTGCAGCAGTTCGCGACGTGCTTCACGCTCCTGAGCCTGCTGCTGATGCAGCGCCAGGGTGCGGCAGCTCTGATGCCAGGTCTGATAATGAGTACGCATGCGCTGCAGCAGATCGTCATGACCGGCGTAGGCATCCAGCAGATGTTTCTGGTGCTCAGGTTTGAGCAGCAACTGGTGCGCGTGCTGGCCGTGAATCTGAATCAGTAACTGGCCGAGGTCGCGCAGCTGCGACAGCGGAACCGCCGTGCCGTTGATGAACCCGCGTGAGCGTCCGTCCGCGCTAATCACCCGACGCAGCAGACACTCATTGCCATCATCCAGATGGTTATCCATCAGCCAGCGCTGAGCAGAAGGGGAGGACTTAAGCTGGAAGCGGGCGCAAAGATCGGCCCGGCTGGCGCCCTGACGCACCATGTCGGCATCTGCGCGACCGCCCAGGCATAATCCCAGGGCATCAATCGCGATAGATTTACCGGCACCGGTCTCACCAGTGATTGCTGTCATACCGCGTTGGAAATCAATGTCGAGCTCACGAACGATAGCGAAATTACTGATGGTCAGTTGGGCCAGCATAGGTTCACCTGTATGAATAAACACATATGGTTTTTCATACAGTATAAACTGGAATTTTATCCAGTAAAGAGGCGGCACGGCTTTTCAGAACAATTTTTTTGACCAGCCCAGTTTCGAACTCAGCGTATTGAAATAGCTGTAGTTTTTAGGGTGAATCAGATTCAGGTGACTGGCACTGCGTCGGATCAGCACATCCTCACCTTCCTGGATCGGCAGCGCAATCTGGCTGTCGCAGCTGATCTCCAGGTCGCTCCGGCGTGAAGAAAAGCGCAACCGGATGGTACTGCTGCTGTTAATCACCAGCGGACGAGCCGACAGCGTATGCGGGAACATCGGCACCAGCACAATTGCCTCCAGCGAAGGGGTGAGTATCGGGCCGCCGGCAGAAAGCGAGTAGGCGGTGGAACCGGTCGGCGTGGAGATAATCAGGCCGTCTGAGCGCTGAGAAAAGGCAAACACTTCATCGATATAGACTTCAAACTCGATCATGTGCGCCACTTTTCCGGGATGCAGCACCACTTCATTGATCGCCGAGCCAATGCGTGGCGAACAGTCTGATTTACATACCTGGGCTTCCAGTAAAAAGCGGCTCTCAACGAAGTAGTTGCCCTGCAATACTTCATCCAGTTGCTGCTGCGCATTATCCGGGTCGAGATCGGTCAGAAAGCCGAGGTTGCCGCGGTTAATGCCAATAACCTTGATGTCATAGCGCGCCAGCACCCGGGCCGCGCCCAGCATATTGCCGTCACCGCCGACCACCACCGCCAGATCTGCCTGTTGACCAATCTCAGCCAGCGTCCCGGTCTGGACGTCGTGTAGCGCCAGCTCCTGCGCGATTTGCTTCTCCACGATCACTTGATAACCTTTGGCGGTCAGCCAGCGCCAGAGCATCTCATGCGTGGTTAACGCGGTGGGATGGCGTGGATGACCCACAATACCAATGCAGTTAAAGTGTTTGTTCATCGAGTGGGTGTTCCTTATAAGCCAAAACGGCAAGGCAATGTGATAGGTTCCCTTGAAACCGTCAAACCGATCCCCATAATAAGCCAACCAGCGAAATGAATGTGCAAAACGCGGAGAAATTCATGAGTAGTAAAGAACAGAACACCCCAAACGAGCAAGTCTCAGACGAAATTCAGCAGGATCAGCAACAACCTCAGGAAGCGGAGACAGCGGCTGAGGTGGATCCGCGTGATGAGCGTATTGCTCAGCTCGAAGCTGAATTAGCGCAGTCGCAAACCGGCGTGCGTGATGCACAACTGCGTGCGCAGGCTGAAATTGAGAACATTCGTCGCCGTGCCGAAATGGACGTTGAGAAGGCGCATAAATTCGCCCTGGAGAAATTTGCCAACGAATTGCTGCCGGTGATCGACAGTCTTGAGCGTGCGCTGGAAGTGGCGAACAAAGAAGACGCGCAACTGGCTCCGATGATCGAAGGGATTGAACTGACCCTGAAAGGTCTGCTCGGCGCAGTGCGCAAATTCGGTGTAGAAGTGGTGGGCGAAACTGGCGTGCCATTTAATCCCGAAGTGCATCAGGCGATGTCGATGATGGAGTCTGAAGAGTTTGAACCGAACCAGGTGATGCTGGTGATGCAACGTGGCTACACGCTGAATGGCCGCTTACTGCGTCCGGCGATGGTGGCGGTTGCCAAAGCGAAAGGCTGATTTCACGCCTGAATCCGTTCCACGGCCGCGCAGTGTCGCGGCCGTGTGCCTTGCTGCTTATTCAGGCAGTACCGGCGTCCAGTCAACCGGTTGCTGACCGGCTTCACGCAGTATGGCGTTAGTTTTCGAGAAGTGCTGACAGCCAAAAAAGCCCCGATGCGCCGAGAGCGGCGAAGGGTGCGGCGCCTGCAATACGTGATGGCGCTGACGGTCAATAATGCTGCCTTTCTTCTGTGCGTGGGAGCCCCACAGCAGGAACACCACCCCTTCACGATGCTGGTTAATCGCGGCAATCACATTATCGGTAAAGGTTTCCCAGCCAAAGCGCGCATGGGAATGGGCTTTGCCCGCTTCCACTGTTAACACCGTATTCAGCAACATCACGCCCTGTTTCGCCCAGCTTTCGAGAAAACCATGGTCCGGCTTCTGAAAGCCCGGAATGTCCTGCAATAGCTCTTTGTAGATGTTTTGCAGCGACGGCGGTACCTGCACGCCGGGCAGCACCGAAAAGGCCAGTCCGTGCGCCTGATTAGGGCCGTGGTACGGGTCCTGACCCAGAATCACCACTTTGACGTCGCCTAACTCAGTCAGGCGAAAGGCATTGAACACATCCTTTTGCGGTGGGTAAACCGTCACGCCTGCAGCACGCTCATCCGCCACGAGTTTCAGCGTCTCGGTAAAATAGGGTTTCTGTTTCTCTTCAGCCAGCACGTCGTGCCAGGTCAGCTTTTCAGCCATAATCCACTCCCTTAAGGTTTGTGCCGTAAGCTTAGCCGTTCCTGCCCCTGAGCTGAAGGGCAAAAATATTTTTAATAATGCAAAAAAAGTTAATATCAGCAGCGGTTTGAGATCAGTCAGTTAGCGAAAAAGGAGACTTTATGACCGGTTAAAATTGACCCAGGTCAAGGCTGACGGCGTGGGAGAGTGCTATACCGGAGCCTCAAATTTGATTCATTCACGCATTGCCCTGGAGGCGCTGACATGATTACTGGTATCCAGATCACTCAAACTAATAAACCCCAACTCCTTAATTCTTTCTGGCTGTTAGACGAAGAGAAAGCTCAGGCTCGCTGCCTGTGTGCCAAAGGCGACTATGAAGAAGATCAGGTGGTTGCGCTTAGCGAACTGGGTGAATTCACCTACCGTGAAGTGCCGGTAGAAATTAAACCGCAGGTGCGGGTAGAAGGCGGTCAGCATCTGAACGTCAACGTTCTGCGTCGTGAAACACTGGAAGATGCCGTTAAGCATCCTGAAAATTATCCGCAGCTGACCATTCGCGTTTCCGGTTATGCGGTGCGTTTTAACTCACTGACGCCAGAACAGCAACGCGACGTGATTGCCCGTACTTTCACCGAAAGTCTCTGAGTGACATCAGTTAACCGGCGCTGAAAAATAACGCAAAGCGCACACAGCAATTTTTATCAGAATATTAATAAGATAGCAGCCAGATCGGCTGGCGGTGTGGTGGCAGTTATCGCCGGATCGCCATCAGACACTGAAAATGGCACCAACTGCCTGTTACTGATGATTAAATCAAAAAAATCGCCTCTGATGAGGCGATTTTTTTATGGCTGCGATGATTTATTCCGCATTACTCATTAGCCGGCGCGCTGCCGCTCGGCTTGCGGCGTTTACCGATATTTTTGGCATCGCGGTGACGTTTTTTCACCCGCGGTTTTTCAGCTTCGCTGGATTTCTTCTCAGCTCGCTTAGCCAGCGCCTTTTTCGACGGTTTCCCGGTGGTTTTGGCGTGCGGCGCCCGCGTCTCAGGACGCAATTCATCCACCACGCGGGCTTTCAGCGGCTCATTGACGTAGCGGCTGATTTTACCCAGCAGTACGTAGTCATGCGCTTCGACCAGCGAGATCGCGATTCCTTTGCGGCCGGCACGGCCGGTACGGCCAATACGGTGCAGATAGGTATCAGCGGTGCGCGGCATATCGAAGTTAAAGACGTGACTGACTTCCTCAACATCAATACCACGCGCCGCGATATCGGTGGCGACCAGCACGTTGACCCGGCCTTCACTCAGACGTTTAATCGCTTCGTTACGCTTGGCCTGCACCATCTCGCCTTCCAGATAGCTGCTACGAATCCCCGCTTCGTGCAGCCAGCTGACCAGCTCATGCAGACGCTCACGTTTACGCACAAACACGATGCAGCGCGTCACTTCCGGCTGTTTCAGCAAATGAACCAGTAATTTGGTTTTATGCTCCAGATCGTCAGCGCGATAGTACCACTGCTGGATCTTTTTACGTTCACGGCGGCTGGGATCGGCTTCCAGTTCAACCGGATCGTTCAGCAGACGCTCGGCGAAGTCTTTGATGTTTTCGCCTTCCAGCGTGGCGGAAAACAGCAGCGTTTGCTTGCGCCAGCGGGTTTCTGCCGCGATGGTTTCGATATCCTGTGCGAAACCCATGTCCAGCATGCGGTCCGCTTCATCGAGCACCAGCGTTTCAACTGCGCGGCAGTCAAAGTTCTCTTCTTTGATGTATTGCAGCAGACGACCGGTGGTCGCCACCACAATGTCCTGGTTTTCGCTGAACACTTCAGCGTGGTTCATATAGGCCACGCCGCCGGTGATGGTAGCGATATCCAGATGGGTATGTTTCGCCAGTTCACGCGCCTGGTCGGCGACCTGCATCGCCAGTTCGCGGGTTGGTGTGACGATCAGAATGCGGGGCGGGCCAGATTTCTTACGGGGGAAATCAAGCAGGTGCTGCAGCGCCGGTAGCAGATAGGCGGCAGTTTTCCCGGTCCCGGTAGGTGCCGAACCCAGAACGTCGCGGCCCTCAAGCGCGGGCGGAATTGCAGCAGCCTGAATCACTGTTGGGCGCGTAAAGCCTTTTTCCTGCAGCGCTTGCAGCAGGCTTTCGTCGAGTTCGAGTTCGGAAAATGTGGTTACTGTCATGGTCTACCTCAGTTTGGGGCGCTGATTATAGACAGATCAGACATAATCTTCATCTGTTAATCCGCCAGGTATGGTCTGCTGCGTGAATTCCCTTACCTGTCACGTTACACTTATGCGCTGCCGCACGGCAGAAAATAAGTGAATGGTAGCGACCCATGATGCACGATAAGCCGCGTGAGCGGCCCCAGTTAAACAAGAACGGATTTACCTTTAAACAATTTTTTGTCGCGCACGATCGCTGTGCGATGAAAGTCGGTACCGATGCCATTCTGCTCGGTGCCTGGGCACCGGTGGCTGGCGTCAGACGGATTCTGGACATTGGCAGCGGCAGCGGACTGATCGCGCTGATGCTGGCGCAGCGCACGTCGTCGCCGGTTGAGATTGATGCGGTCGAGTTAGACGGTGAGGCGGCGCAGCAGGCACGCGAGAATGTACAGCAGTCGCCGTGGCCGCAGCGTATTCACATCCATCAGCAGGATATCGCCCGCTGGGCCGAAGACTGCGAGCAGCGTTATTCGCTGATTGTCAGCAATCCTCCGTACTTTGCGCCTGGCGTAGCCTGTTCCACTGCGGCGCGGGACAGCGCCCGTGCGACCCGCACCCTCGATCATCAGACCCTGTTACGCAGCGCAGCGTTGCTGATTGAAGAAGAGGGGATGTTCTGCGTGGTACTGCCCACCGCGACCGGCGAAACGTTTATCAGCCAGGCGCTGGCCGATGGCTGGCATTTACGTTTTCGGCTGGACGTGGCGGAATATGCTCATCGCCCGCCGCATCGCGTGCTGCTGGCTTTCTCTCCGCAGGCCGGCGAAACGCTGCTGGAGCGTCTTGCCATTCGCGCGCCCGACACCCACTATTCCGAAGACTGGTGTTGCCTGACGCGGGCATTCTACCTGTTCCTGTAACCGGGCGGCGTCAGGATGGTCGGCAGCGCTTCGGGTAACAGGTCGGGATAGTCGCGGATGTAGTGCAGTCCGCGGCTCTCTTTTCGCTCCAGCGCGCAGCGCACCATGAGATCGGCGACCTGCACCAGATTCCTCAGCTCCAGCAGGTTGTTGGAGAGGCGGAAGTGATGGTAATACTCATCAATTTCCTGCTGCAGCAGCGTGATGCGGCGCAACGCCCGCTCGAGGCGCTTGGTGGTTCGCACAATGCCAACGTAATCCCACATAAACAGCCGCAGCTCGTGCCAGTTATGCTGGATGATCACCCGCTCATCCGCATCATCGACCTGGCTTTCATCCCAGCCGGGCAGGGTAGTCACCGCTTCGACGTCGGGCAGGGTGCGAATCAAATCCTCCGCGGCTGACCAGCCATAAACCAGACACTCCAGCAGTGAGTTGGACGCCATCCGGTTAGCGCCGTGCAGGCCGGTATAACTCACTTCACCAATCGCATACAGGCCATTGAGATCGGTACGCCCCTGCTGATCGACCATCACGCCGCCGCAGGTATAGTGCGCGGCAGGCACAATCGGAATCGGCTGTTTGGTCAGATCAAAGCCAAAGGTCAGCAGCTTGTCGTAAATCATCGGGAAGTGAGCGCGGACAAATGCTTCCGGCTGATGACTGATATCGAGATACATGCAGTCCACGCCCAGCCGTTTCATTTCGTGGTCTATCGCCCGGGCGACGATGTCACGCGGCGCCAGTTCAGCCCGTTGATCAAAATCGGGCATGAAACGGCTGCCGTCAGGACGCAGCAGCCAGGCACCTTCGCCACGTAATGCTTCGGTTAGCAGGAAATTCTGCGCCTGCGGATGAAACAGGCAGGTCGGGTGAAACTGGTTAAACTCCAGATTGGCGACCCGGCAGCCGGCACGCCACGCCATCGCAATTCCATCGCCAGAGGCAATATCGGGATTGGTGGTGTATTGATAGACTTTGGCTGCGCCGCCGGTTGCGACCACGACGGCGCGGGCGCTACAGGTTTCCACCTGCTCGCGATTGCGGTTCCAGATCCACGCACCCACAGCACGGCGTGGTCCGGGCAGGCCCAGTTTGTCTGAAAGAATGAGATCGACCGCGTTAGTACGTTCCAGAATCCGGATGTTGGGATGGCTCAGCGCCTGACTGACCAGCGTGGTTTCTACCGCGCGGCCGGTGGCATCGGCACTGTGCAGAATGCGGCGATGACTGTGGCCGCCTTCACGGGTCAGGTGATAGCGCATCTCGCCTGCCGCCTGCGGATCGATATCAAAGGCGACCCCGTTATCAATCAGCCACTGCACGCAGTGACGGGCATTGCTGGCAATAAACGAAACGGCGTCGCGATCGCACAGGCCGGCACCGGCAATCAGCGTATCCGCCACGTGCGACTCAATGCTGTCGGTTTCATCGAACACCGCCGCGATACCGCCCTGCGCATACAGGGTGGAGCCCTCATTGACCTGCGCTTTGCTGAGCACCAGCACTTGATAATGTCTGGCCAGCCGTAACGCCAGCGACAGGCCGGCGGCACCGCTGCCCACAATCAATACATCACACTGATAATCCGGATTTGCATTTGTCATGGTGTTTAATTTACTAAACAAGAATAGGCCTGAGCATAAGCGTTAAGCCGGTTGCTGTGAAGTATTTTGAACAAATTTTCCACGCGCCAGGCAGCGTCAGGCTAAATGTCGCTAACAATCAGCAGGTTAAATTCGGGACGGTTTAAAAAGTGTTTTTTATACCAAACTTAATTAAGCGCAGGGATTTAAAGATGAAAAAGCCGTTGTCATAGGTTACTCTGCCTGCGATTTACGCTCCCTGTACTGAACGAAAATGAACAAGCCGGATAATCACCAGCGGAGCGGTAAATATTAGGGCGATAAGTGAACTTCGCACCACATCACAACTCTAAGCGCATGCTTGCTCAGAACCATTGAGATGTGCTGGCAGTTACTTTACGCGTATAAAAAATTTGGGGAGACATTACCTCGGATGAGCGAGCAGTTAACGGATCAGATCCTCGTTGAACGGGTACAGAAGGGAGATCAAAAAGCTTTCAACTTACTGGTAATTCGTTACCAGCATAAAGTGGCGAGCCTGGTTTCACGCTATGTTCCGTCGGGCGATGTGCCTGATGTAGTACAGGAATCGTTTATTAAAGCGTATCGCGCACTGGACTCTTTCCGGGGCGATAGCGCGTTTTATACCTGGCTGTACCGCATTGCGGTTAATACAGCGAAAAATTACCTGGTTGCTCAGGGGCGACGTCCGCCATCCAGCGATGTGGATGCGATTGACGCAGAAAATTTCGAAAGTGCGGGTGCATTAAAAGAAATTTCGAACCCTGAGAACTTAATGTTGTCTGACGAATTGAAACAAATTGTCTTTCGTACCATCGAGGCGCTACCCGAGGACTTGCGTATGGCAATCACCCTCAGGGAACTGGACGGCCTGAGCTATGAAGAGATCGCCGTCATTATGGATTGCCCGGTAGGCACTGTTCGGTCACGTATCTTCCGTGCGCGAGAGGCCATTGATAATAAAGTTCAACCGCTTATCCAACGTCAGTGATAACGGCTACTGGAAGGGTACATAGGCATGCAGAAAGAAAAACTTTCCGCTTTAATGGATGGTGAGACCTTAGATAACGAGCTGTTCTCAGCCTTATCGAAGGATGCAGATCTACAGAAAAGCTGGGAAAGCTACCATCTGATTCGCGATACCATGCGCGGCGATGTTGGCGAGTTCCTGCATTTCGATATCTCTGCGCGCGTTGCCGCTGCCATCGAAAAAGAACCGCTGCGTACTGTTACACCGCTGATCCCTGAAGCGCAGCCAGAACCTTCCCGCTGGGAAAAAATGCCGTTCTGGCAGAAAGTGCGTCCATGGGCAGCACAGTTAACCCAGGTCGGCGTGGCTGCCTGTGTTTCTCTGGCAGTTATCGTTGGCGTCCAGCACTACAACCAGCCAAACGGCGGCACGGCTGAATCGTCCGATTCTCCGGTGTTTAACACGCTGCCGATGATGGGCAAAGCCTCACCGGTCAGCCTCGGCGTGCCTTCTGATGCGTTTGATACCAACAGCGCTAATCAGCAGGTTCAGGATCAGCGTCGTCGCGTCAATGCGATGCTGCAGGATTATGAACTGCAACGCCGTTTACATGCCGATCAGCTGCAGTTTGAAACCGATGCACCGAAACAAGCACAGGCTGATGTTCCCGGAAACCAATCCTTAGGACTCCAGCAGCAGTAATGAAGCCGCTTTGGTATGCTGTTAGCCTGCTGACAGGCAGCCTGTTGTGGTCATCTGCCGCCCCGGCGCAACCTTCTGCGTCCGGGGCGTTATTGCAGCAGATGGAGCAGGCAAGTCAAAACCTCAACTACGAATTCGCCTATATCAACGTCTCCCGCCTCGGCATTGAATCATTGCGTTATCGTCATGCTGTGATTGATGAGCGTATTTTTGCTCAGCTGTTGCAGATGGACGGCCCGCGACGTGAAGTGATCCAGCGTGGCAACGATATCAGCTACTTCGAACCTGGTCTTGAGCCGTTTTCGCTGCCCGGTAACCACATTATCGATGCGCTGCCGTCGGTGATTTTTGCAGACTTCACCAAGCTGGGCAGTGCGTACGACTTCATTACCGTTGGCCGCTCGCGTATTGCCGATCAGATGTGCGACGTATTGCGCATCGTGTCACGCGATGGCACCCGCTACAGCTATGTCGTCTGGCTGGATGTGGATACCAGGCTGCCTCTGCGGATTGACCTGCTGGACCGCGACGGTGAAACGCTGGAGCAGTTCCGTGTCATCAGCTTCGCGGTGGATGAAGGGGTGCGTAACCTGATGCAGGGGCTGGAGAAGGCCAACCTGCCGCCATCGCTCTCCGTCCCGAAAGGGGATGCGGTGACGCTCAACTGGCAGCCAGGCTGGATACCCGCCGGCATGACGCTGGTCTCTCAGAATCGTCGTACGTTGCCCGCGCTGAACAAAAACATGGAGTCGCGTCTCTACAGCGACGGCCTGTTCAGCTTCGCCATTAATATCACTCCGGCCGATAAAAGTAGTACCACCCAGACATTGCGCACTGGACGTCGTACGGTACAAACGGTTGTGCGCAATAATAGCGAGATTGCGGTGGTCGGCGAATTACCGCCTTCGACAGCAAAACGCATTGCGGACAGCATCGACCTGGGGTCACAAAAATGATGAGAGAATGGGCCACCGTGGTGGCATGGCAGGATGGCATCGCCACTCTGCATACTGAAGCGAAAACCTCCTGCAACAGCTGCCAGGCGCGTAAAGGCTGCGGCAGCCACATGCTGAACAAACTCGGCCCGAAAAATGCCCACGTAATGCAGATCGCCAGCAGCAAACCGCTGCAGCCGGGTCAGCGTATCGAACTGGGTATCCGCGAGAGCAGCCTGCTGGGCTCGGCGTTGCTGGTCTATATGACGCCGCTGTTGGGTTTGTTTGTGGTGGCAGGGCTGTTTCAGGCGCTGTTCAGCAGCGATCTGGCGGCCGCCTGTGGTGCGCTGCTGGGCGGTATTGGCGGCTTTATTATCGCCAAAGGCGTCTCGATGAAACTGGGCGATCGCGAAGCCTTTCAACCGGTGATCCTGAACATCGCATTACCTCCTGATGCGCTGCGCGTTGAAAGCGAAGCGTAACGCATCTCCAGGCCGCGCACTCCGCGGCCTTTGTCTGTTCTCCCTTACGCAAAACTCTGTTTCGCTTCCACAACGTTCCATTCTTTTATGCGCGGCGTTAACAGTGTAATATGCGTCGTCATTAATGAGGCTGACAGGATTGTGGGTAAAGAGCGATCTTCCTGAATGTGTCTGTGCTCAGGTTTTCAACTGATTCTCTATGCGAAGATATTCATATAAATGAAGCACATAAGAAATTTCTCCATCATCGCCCACATCGACCATGGTAAATCTACGCTCTCTGACCGCCTGATTCAGATTTGTGGTGGCCTCACCGCCCGTGAGATGGCTGCCCAGGTTCTTGACTCTATGGATCTGGAACGCGAGCGCGGTATTACCATCAAAGCACAGAGCGTAACGCTCGATTACCACGCGAAAGACGGCGAAACTTACCAGCTCAATTTCATCGACACTCCGGGTCACGTTGACTTCTCCTATGAAGTTTCCCGCTCACTGGCGGCCTGTGAAGGCGCACTGCTGGTGGTGGATGCCGGGCAGGGCGTAGAAGCGCAGACCCTGGCGAACTGCTACACCGCGATTGAGATGGATCTGGAAGTAGTGCCGGTTCTGAACAAAATTGACCTGCCAGCGGCCGATCCCGATCGTGCGGCGCAGGAAATTGAAGATATCGTCGGCATTGATGCTACTGACGCGGTGCGCTGCTCGGCAAAAACCGGCGTTGGCGTACCGGAAGTGCTGGAACGTTTAGTGCGTGACATCCCGCCGCCAGAAGGCGATCCGGAAGCACCGCTGCAGGCGCTGATTATCGACTCCTGGTTCGATAACTACCTCGGTGTGGTGTCGTTGGTGCGGGTTAAAAACGGCACCATGCGCAAGGGCGATAAAATTAAGGTTCTGAGTACTGGCCAGGTGTATAACGCTGACCGTCTCGGCATCTTCACCCCGAAGCAGGTTGACCGTACCGAGCTTAACTGCGGTGAAGTTGGCTGGCTGGTCTGTGCGATTAAAGACATCCTCGGCGCGCCGGTAGGGGACACCCTGACCACCGCGCGTAACCCGGCAGACAAAGCGCTGCCAGGCTTTAAAAAAGTGAAGCCGCAGGTTTATGCCGGTCTGTTCCCGATCAGCTCTGACGACTATGAAGCGTTCCGTGATGCGCTCGGCAAACTGAGCCTGAATGACGCCTCGCTGTTCTATGAGCCAGAAAGCTCGACGGCGCTGGGCTTTGGTTTCCGTTGCGGCTTCCTCGGTCTGCTGCACATGGAGATCATCCAGGAGCGTCTGGAGCGTGAATACGATCTCGATTTAATTACCACGGCACCGACCGTGGTGTATGAAGTGGTTACCACCAGCGGCGACGTGGTCTACGTAGACAGCCCGTCTAAGTTGCCAGCGCTGAATAATATTGAAGAGCTGCGCGAACCGATCGCCGAGTGTCATATGCTGCTGCCGCAGGAATATCTGGGCAACGTCATTACACTGTGCATTGAGAAACGTGGCGTTCAGACCAATATGGTTTACCACGGCAATCAGGTCGCGCTGACTTACGAGATTCCGATGGCAGAAGTGGTGCTCGACTTCTTCGACCGTCTGAAATCCACCTCACGCGGCTATGCTTCGCTGGATTACAACTTTAAACGTTTCCAGGCCTCTGACATGGTGCGCGTCGACGTTCTGATTAACTCCGAACGTGTCGATGCGCTGGCGCTGATTACCCACCGTGAAAACGCACCGTATCGTGGACGCGATCTGGTTGAGAAGATGAAAGAGCTCATCCCGCGTCAGCAGTTTGATATTGCGATTCAGGCGGCAATCGGCAACCACATTATCGCGCGTTCAACGGTTAAACAGCTGCGTAAAAACGTACTCGCCAAGTGTTATGGCGGCGACGTCAGCCGTAAGAAGAAACTGTTGCAGAAGCAGAAAGACGGTAAGAAGCGAATGAAGCAGGTCGGTAACGTTGAGCTGCCGCAGGAAGCCTTCCTCGCGATTCTGCATGTCGGTAAGGACAGCAAATAAGGATTTCCAATGGCTAATATGTTCGCCCTGATACTGGCGATAGCGACGCTGATTACTGGCATCGTCTGGGTTATTGATCGTTTTAAATGGGCACCGCAACGTCGGGCTAAACAGGCGGCGGCTCAGGCGCAAACCGGTAATACGCTCGACAGCAAAACGCTGGCGAAAGTATCGTCGCAGCCGGGCTGGGTTGAAACTACCGCCTCGGTGTTCCCGGTACTGGCCGTGGTGTTCATCGTGCGTTCGTTTATTTACGAACCGTTCCAGATCCCTTCGGGATCGATGATGCCGACGCTGCTGATTGGCGATTTTATTCTGGTGGAGAAGTTTGCCTATGGAATTAAAGATCCAATCACTCAGACCACGCTGATCCCGACCGGTCAGCCAAAGCGCGGTGACATCGCGGTATTTAAATACCCGAAAGATCCGAGCCTCGACTACATTAAACGCGTGATTGGTTTACCTGGCGATAAAGTGATCTATGATCCTTACAGCAAAACCCTGACGGTCAAGCCAGCCTGTACCGACGGTAAAGCCTGTGACACCGCGTTAGCGGTGACTTATACCGACGTTGAGCCGAGCAACTTTATTCAGACCTTCAGCGGCTTTGATGGTAACGAAACTGGCAACGGTTTTTATCAGGTGCCACAGGGCGATACGATGCGCGGTGGCTTACGCCTCGGCACCCGTAAAGAGACGATTGGCAACGTGACCCATGACATCCTGCTGGTGAACGAAGCGCAGAGTCAGGCGGGCATGTATTACCAGCAGCCGGGTCAGCCACAGGCGAGCTGGGTAGTGCCGAAAGGGCAATATTTCATGATGGGCGATAACCGTGATAACAGCGCCGACAGCCGCTACTGGGGCTTTGTCCCGGAGCGTAATCTGGTCGGTAAAGCGGTCGCTATCTGGATGAGCTTTGAGAAACAAGAAGGACAGTGGCCTACCGGCGTGCGATTCAGTCGTATCGGCGGCATCCACTAAAAGTATTGTCTGATTAACAGGCAAATCGGGTGGCCTCCTGCGGGAGGCCACTGCACACCAAACGGAATGTGTTGGATTCTCAGCCCTGTTTGGTATGCAGAGTCACAGACGCAACAAAGAACTGGAATCGCATGAACCCCATCCTGATTAACAAGCTTCAGCGCAAACTGGGCTACACTTTTACTCATTCGGAACTGTTACAGCAGGCCCTGACTCACCGCAGCGCCAGCAGTAAGCACAACGAGCGTCTTGAATTTCTCGGCGATTCCATTCTCAGCTATGTGATTGCGAACGCGCTTTATCACCGCTTTCCGCGGGTTGATGAAGGTGACATGAGCCGCATGCGCGCCACGCTGGTGCGCGGTAATACGCTGGCGGAAATGGCGCGTGAATTTGATCTCGGCGAATGCCTGCGTTTAGGGCCGGGTGAGCTGAAAAGCGGCGGTTTCCGTCGCGAATCGATCCTGGCGGATACGGTGGAAGCGCTGATTGGCGGTATCTTCCTCGATAGCAGTATCCAGACGGTAGAAAAACTGATCCTCGACTGGTATCAGAGCCGCCTCGACGAAATCAGTCCTGGCGACAAACAAAAAGATCCGAAAACGCGTCTGCAGGAGTATCTGCAGGGGCGTCACCTTCCGCTGCCAAGCTATCTGGTGGTACAGGTGCGTGGCGAAGCTCACGATCAGGAATTCACCATTCACTGTCAGGTGAGTGGCATGGCCGATCCGGTGGTGGGCGTAGGCTCCAGCCGCCGTAAAGCAGAACAGGCAGCCGCCGAACAGGCGCTGATTAAACTGGGTCTCGAATAATTCCCCTGACCCGGGCACCGGCAACGGTGCCCGATATATCATGACCTGACTGCCTGCTGGCCCTGGCGTCTGAACCGACGCTGAATCAATCATGACCCGAATATGCACTATCCCGGCGCCTGAACAGGCGCTGAATAACTCAGGACTCGAATGAGCGAAAACGTAACTTATTGCGGCTTTGTCGCGATTGTCGGCCGACCTAACGTCGGCAAATCCACTTTACTGAACCAGTTGCTGGGACAGAAGGTGTCGATCACCTCGCGTAAGCCGCAAACCACGCGCCACCGCATCATGGGCATCCATACCGAAGGCGCCTATCAGGCGATCTACGTCGATACGCCCGGCCTGCACATGGAAGAGAAACGCGCGATTAACCGTCTGATGAACCGCGCCGCCAGCAGCTCAATTGGCGACGTGGAACTGGTGATCTTCGTGGTTGAAGGCACCCGCTGGACGCCGGATGATGAAATGGTGTTAGGCAAACTGCGCGACGGCAAAGTGCCGGTGGTGCTGGCGATCAACAAAGTCGATAACATCCAGGACAAGAGTATTCTGCTGCCGCACCTGCAGTTCCTGAGCCAGCAGATGAACTTCCTCGATATCGTACCGATCTCGGCGGAAAGCGGAAAGAACGTCGATACCATTGCGGCGATTACCCGTAAACATCTGCGCCAGGCCGATCACCACTTCCCGGAAGATTACATCACTGACCGTTCACAGCGCTTTATGGCGTCGGAGATCATCCGTGAGAAGCTGATGCGTTTCCTCGGTGCTGAACTGCCTTACTCGGTGACGGTAGAAATTGAACGCTTCGTCTCTAACGAACGCGGCGGCTACGACATCAATGGCCTGATTCTGGTTGAGCGTGAAGGTCAGAAGAAGATGGTGATTGGTAACAAAGGCAGCAAAATCAAAACGATCGGCATTGAAGCGCGTAAAGACATGGAAGATATGTTCGAAGCGAAAGTGCATCTCGAACTGTGGGTTAAAGTGAAATCGGGCTGGGCGGACGACGAACGTGCGCTGCGCAGCCTGGGTTACACAGACGATCTCTGATTCGATGGAAGGCTGGCAACGCGCCTTTGTGCTGCATAGTCGTCCCTTCAGTGAGACCAGTCTGCTGCTCGACCTGTTCAGCGAAAGTGAAGGGCGGGTGCGGGTACTGGCGAAAGGGGCGCGTTCACGGCGCTCCCAGCTGAAAGGGGCGTTACAGCCTTTTACCCCACTGCTGGTTCGCTGGAGCGGGCGGGGCGAGGTCAAAACCCTGCGCAATGCCGAAGCGGTATCGCTGGCGTTACCGCTCAGCGGTATCACGCTTTACTGCGGCCTGTACGTCAACGAGCTGATATCCCGCGTACTGGAGCAGGAATTCCCGTTCTCCGATCTGTTCTTCGATTATCTTAACTGTCTGCAAAGCTTAGCCTCATCGCAGGGCTCGCCAGAACCGGCCCTACGCCGCTTTGAACTGGCGCTGCTCGGCCATCTTGGCTACGGCGTCGATTTCCTGCACTGTGCCGGCAGTGGCGAGCCGGTCAGCGACGAGATGACCTACAGCTACCGCGAAGAGCGCGGCTTTATCGCCAGCCTGGTGCTGAATCAACGCAGCTTCACCGGTCGCCAGCTGCGCGCCCTGTGTGAGCGCGAATTCCCTGATGCCGACAGCCTGCGAGCCGCTAAGCGGTTCACCCGTATCGCCCTGAAACCTTACCTTGGCGGTAAGCCGCTCAAGAGTCAGGAACTGTTTCGTCAGTTTATCCCGAAGAAAAAAACCGACGAAGCCGCTGAATAGCGCTGGTCGTACCGCTTGCCGGATGCAACGCGGTACACTCAACATTACGACAAACAAGAGGTGAGGATGGTCATGTCTGAGTTGCTGTTAGGCGTCAATATCGATCACATTGCCACGGTACGTAACGCGCGCGGGACAAACTATCCCGATCCGGTGCAGGCGGCGTTTATCGCTGAGCAGGCGGGCGCGGATGGCATTACCGTGCATCTGCGCGAGGATCGCCGTCATATCACCGATCGTGATGTGCGTATTCTGCGTGACACCATCCAGACGCGGATGAATCTGGAGATGGCGGTTACCGATGAGATGATTGGCATCGCCTGCGATATCAAACCGCATTTCTGCTGTCTGGTTCCGGAAAAGCGTCAGGAAGTGACCACCGAAGGCGGACTGGACGTGGCGGGCCAGCAGGACAAGCTGAATACGGCGGTCAAGCTGCTGAGTGAAGCGGGAATTCTGGTCTCACTGTTCATTGATGCCGATCACCGCCAGATTGAAGCGGCGGTGGCCAGCGGAGCGCCGTATATCGAAATTCATACCGGTGCCTACGCTGAAGCCCCGGAAGGCCTGGCACGCGATGCAGAACTGGCACGTATCCGTCAGGCGGCTACCTTCGCGGCCAGCCTTGGTCTGAAGGTCAACGCCGGCCACGGTCTGACCTATCACAACGTGCTGCCGATTGCCGCGCTGCCGGAAATGCATGAGCTGAACATTGGTCATGCGATTATTGGCCGTGCGGTGATGAGCGGATTGCCTGACGCAGTCCGGGAGATGAAGCAGCTGCTGCGTGAAGCGCGTCGCTGATGGCAATTCTCGGGCTGGGTACCGACATCGTTGAAATCGAGCGTATCGCCGGGGTGATTGAGCGCTCCGGCGATCGACTGGCGCGGCGGGTATTGAGCGAAGCGGAATGGCAGCAATATCAGGCGCACCAGCAGCCGGTGCGCTTTCTCGCCAAGCGTTTTGCCGTCAAAGAGGCGGCGGCCAAGGCATTTGGCACCGGCATTCGTGGCGGTCTGGCCTTTAATCAGTTTGAGGTTTATAACGATGCGCTGGGAAAACCGGGGTTACGTTTTTTCCAGCATGCGGATGAGCTGGCACAGCGACTGGGCGTGAAAAGCGTTCACGTGACGCTGGCTGACGAACGTCATTACGCCTGCGCCACGGTGATTATCGAAAGCTAACCGTGCAGCACCACAAACTTATCCCACAGCGCATCGCGTGATTCGGTGTGCTGTGGATCAGTAATAATGGTGTTATCGATCGGGCAAACCCGCTGACAGGTTGGCTCATCATAATGCCCGATGCACTCGGTGCAGCGGCTGACGTCAATTTCATAAATCGCATCACCCAGCGAGATGGCCTGGTTCGGGCATTCCGGTTCGCACATATCGCAGTTAATGCATTTGGCCGTGATCAACAGCGCCATTTTTCCCACCTGGTTACAACAGAAAAAGCGCGGCTATTATACGCCCTCCGGCTGATCAGACCAGCTTTTTCACCAGCGCTTCGCTGTGCCGGATATGGCTGGAGGCGCGTTCCGGATCGTTTTGCACCAGCGCCATAAACAGCAGGTCAGTCAGCGCCAGCTGGGCGGTGGTCGAGGAGATGGCTGCGCTGCGGGTGCTTTGCTCTTCCGCTACGGTATAGAGACACTGGCTGGCGCTCTGTTGCAGGGTATTCGGGGTGAAGCCGGTAAAGGCCACCACGTCGGCACCTACCTGGGCGGCTTCCTGCGCGGCCAGATTGATCTCACGCCGCTCACCGGTATAAGAGATAGCGAGCAGCACATCGCCCGGCCCCATCGCCTGTACGCTGGCCAGCAGGGCGTGCATATCCTGCTCGGCGACCGCATTGATCCCGATTTTCATCAGCTTCCATGAAAAATCTTTTGCCACCAGCCCGGAAGCACCAATTCCCACCAGCAGGATGCGCCGGGCATTCTTCAGCAGCTGCAACACCTCGTTGAGCTTCTCTTCGCTGTTGATATCCAGCGTGGCGCGAATCGCCGACAGCTTTTCAGCCAGCAACTTTTCTCCCACCATTTTGAGCGGGTCATCGCTGAGAATATGGTTATGCACGGTAATCGCATCCTTGTCGGCCAGTGACTCACTCAGGGCCAGTTTCAGCGCTGGAAACCCTTTATAGCCCAGCTTCTGAGCGAACTTGACCACGCTCGACTGACTGACGCCTGACTCCTCCGCCAGCTTTTGCGAACTCAGATGACGGGCCCGATCGGGTTGTGACAGCAGAAAATCAGCCAGCCGGCGTTCGTTTAGCGCCAGACGGGGATAAAGCTGGCGAATGCGCAGCAATGAACTCATGCCCAATCCTCATGATTCAGGAGTAATTTGCGAAGAATAAACTATTCATCTGGCATTGTAGTCATCGGAATTAAAAATGACAGCCATCGCCGTGCCGCCTGATGATGGCTACAATAGAGTCTATTGGCGCAAAATCAGCGAAAAGGAGAGTTGTTTGACCAAGGGTACACAACGTCGCATCGTATTTTTCGACCTGGACGGCACGCTGCATCAGCAGGATATGTTTGGCACCTTTATGCGTTATCTGCTGCGACGCCGGCCGCTGAATCTGCTGCTGGTGGTCCCGTTGCTGCCGGTGGTGGGGCTCGGATTGCTGTTCAAAGGCCGGGCGGCACGCTGGCCGATGAGCCTGTTGCTGTGGTCGATCACCTTTGGTCATTCAGAGCGAACCTTGCTGCGTCTAGAAGCTGAATTCGCGCAATGGTTTCGCCTGCGGGTGAAAGCGTTCCCGGTGGTGCAACAGCGCCTGACTGACTATCTCGGCAGCGATGACGCCGATGTCTGGCTGATTACCGGCTCACCACAGTCGCTGGTCGAACAGGTCTATTACGACTCGGCTTTTCTGCCGCGGGTGAAAATGATTGCCAGCCAGATGCAGCGCGGCTGGGGCGGTCGGGTGCTGGCGATGCGCTGTCTCGGCCATGAAAAAGTGGCGCAGCTGGAGGAGAAAATCGGCACGCCGCTGCAGCTTTACAGCGGGTACAGCGACAGCAAGCAGGATAACCCGCTGCTGTTTTTCTGCCAGCATCGCTGGCGTGTCACGCCGGCGGGCGAACTGCAACAGCTGGAATAAGTTTCACCCGCGACCGCGAGACCGCTATAATGCGCCGCTTTTCTGTTGACGGGAGTGGCCTGCATGAATCAACAACGCGATGAATACTGGATGCGCCACGCCCTCGGCCTGGCGCGATTAGCCTGGGAGCAGGGCGAAGTGCCGGTCGGCGCGGTGCTGGTACAGGATGAGCGGGTGATTGGCGAAGGCTGGAATCGCCCGATTGGTCAGCACGATCCGACCGCCCACGCCGAAATGATGGCGCTGCGACAGGGCGGTAAGGTACTGGAAAACTATCGGCTGCTGAACACCACGCTTTACGTGACGCTGGAGCCGTGCGTGATGTGCGCGGGCGCGATGGTCCACAGTCGCATTACCCGGCTGGTGTATGGTGCGCATGATGTCAAAACCGGGGCGGCAGGCTCGCTGCTGGATGTGCTGGGGCATCCCGGCATGAATCATCAGATTGAATTGCACAGCGGCGTGCTGGCAGAAGAGTGTGCCGCCATGCTGAGTGATTTCTTCCGCATGCGGCGCGAGCAGAAAAAAGCGCTGCGTCAGGCGCAACGCCAGAGTTAATTCATGGCGATGTTCGGTTCAACTGCCGGATAGCCTTTTGCCAGTTCCGCTTGCGCAGCCATCTGCTGTGCCAGGCGTTTTTCCTGCTCCTGCAGATACCCCACCAGACTGATCTGATATTTACGGATGTTCTCCACGTAGTTATACGCCTCGTGCCCGCGCGCGTAACCATAGGTGGTCTGGGTGTAGTAACGCTTCTGGCTCAGCATGGGTAGCCGCAGCTTAACGTCCGCCCAGCTATCCGGATTGCCGCCCTGACGCGCCGTCAGTTTACGCACGTCGAGCATGTGGGCATAGCCCATGTTGTAGGCCGCCAGTGCAAACCAGATGCGCTCATCTTCCGGGATAGTTTGCGGCACTTTCTCCATCATATTCTGCAGATACTGACTGCCGCCGCGAATACTCTGCTCAGGATCGGTGCGGTCGCCCACATCAAGGCTCTCAGCGGTATTGCGGGTCAGCATCATCATGCCGCGCACGCCGGTCGGCGAGGTGGCCTGCGGATTCCAGTGCGACTCCTGATAAGAGATGGCTGCCAGCAGGCGCCAGTCGATGCCGGAGGCATACTTCTCAAACAGCGGCTTGATGTCGGGCAGGGTGCTGTCGATGGCGCGCAGGAAAGTGCGGGTATCGACATAGTCAAAGGTACCTACGTGACCGAGATATTTCTCCTCCAGTCGCGCCATTGCGCCTTCTTCACCCATGCCGTTAAAGAAGTCGAGCATCGCCGCATTCAGGCTGTCATCGTCGCTGTGCTTCATGTACCAGGTCACCGGCTCTTCATCGGTGACGTCAAACGCCACTGCCAGCTGCGGATAGATGCGTTGCAGCAGGGCGATCGTCACCGAGTCGCCGATGGTATAGTCGAGTTTGCCATCCGCCACTGCTTCCAGCAGCGCTTTCGGGCTTTGATCGGTGGAGATCGCCCAGTCCAGATCGGGGAACTGATTAGAGCGGGCGCTTTTCAGGCTGGAGAGGTACGCCGATCCCGAGGCGACCGTCAGCCGCCCCTTGAGATCACCGAGGTTTTTAGGGCGTGGCTTATCCACGCGATACACCAGCTGTTGCGAAACGTTGTAGTAGCCGGGCCCGGTTCGATACCGCGCCAGGCGTTCGCTGTTATAATTCAGGCCCGCCGCCAGCACATCCGCTTTCCCTTCATCAAGATCGTCAAACAGGTCACTCAGGTTCGGGCGGACCGTCACCTTCAGTTTAACGCCCAGATAATCGGCGAAGCGTTTTGCCAGCTCGTAGTCCATACCGGCCGGGGCCTGATTTATGGTGTAGTAAGTCAGAGGGGAATTGATGGTACTGACACGCAATACTCCCCGTGATTTAATCTGTGAAATCGTATCCTGCCCACCGCCGTACCACGGGATGGACGGCCACAATGCCATCGCTAACAGCACGGCGACCAGACCGATAAACAGATAATTAAATTTTAGGCGTTTCAAATAGTTATCTCTCGCTGGCTCTAAGGCCTCTGTCTTTTAAAGGCAGTATTTGTCTTCTTTGAACTCCCAGAGCGAGGGGCATTTTGCGCAACAAAGCGAAGCTGAGCAACTCATATAGCAGGTTTTGCGCAAATTTCAGGCAAATCCGGTGGGCCATAAATTTTGCGCAAACGGTTTCGTCGCGAGGGCGCTTTCTCTATAATACGCCCCGTTTTCCCCTGTTGCGCCCAATGAAGCGTCGCCCGGCGTTTCGAAGACGAGAGATCTTATGATGGAAATTCTGCGTGGTTCGCCCGCCCTGTCGGCATTTCGTGTAAACAAACTGCTGACCCGCTTTCAGGACGCTCACCTGCCGGTGAGTGATATTTACGCTGAGTACGTCCATTTTGCCGATGTCAGCGCGCCACTGAGCGCCGACCAACAGACCCGTTTACAGCGTCTGCTGAAATATGGTCCTTCTCTCGCTGAACATGCGCCACAAGGGCGTCTGCTGCTGGTGACACCGCGTCCTGGCACCATTTCGCCATGGTCATCGAAAGCCACCGACATTGCTCACAACTGCGATCTGCCGCAGGTCCGTCGCCTGGAGCGCGGTCTGGCATTTTACGTGCAGGCCCCTCAGTTAACCGAGGCGCAGTGGCAATCGCTTGGCGCGCTGCTGCATGATCGCATGATGGAGACGGTCTACAGTGATCTGGCGCAAGCTGAGCAGCTGTTCGCTCACCACTCACCGCAGCCGGTAAAAAGTGTCGATGTGCTGGGTGAGGGCCGTCAGGCGCTGGTCCAGGCTAACCTCTCGCTGGGTCTGGCGCTGGCAGACGATGAAATTGATTACCTGCTGGCGGCGTTCACCCGCCTGGGCCGCAATCCGAACGACATCGAACTCTATATGTTCGCTCAGGCTAACTCTGAGCACTGTCGCCACAAGATCTTCAACGCCGACTGGATTATTGATGGCGAGAAGCAGCCGAAATCGCTGTTTAAGATGATCAAAAACACCATGGAGCAGACGCCGGATTACGTGCTGTCTGCTTACAAAGACAACGCTGCGGTGATGGAAGGGTCCGACGTCGGCCGTTTCTTCGCTGATGCGGCAGAAAGCGAATACCGCTGGCATCAGGAAGCGGCACATATCCTGATGAAAGTTGAGACTCACAACCACCCCACGGCGATTTCACCGTGGCCTGGCGCGGCAACCGGCTCTGGTGGCGAAATCCGTGACGAAGGGGCAACCGGACGCGGCGCCAAGCCGAAAGCTGGCCTGGTCGGGTTCTCAGTGTCGAACCTGCGTATTCCTGGCTTCGAGCAGCCGTGGGAAGAGGATTTCGGCAAGCCGGACCGCATCGTCAGCGCGCTGGAGATCATGACCGATGGCCCACTGGGCGGCGCGGCATTTAACAATGAATTTGGTCGTCCGGCACTGAACGGTTACTTCCGTACCTATGAAGAGCAGGTTACCAGCCACAATGGCACCGAGCTGCGCGGCTACCACAAGCCGATCATGCTGGCGGGCGGCATTGGCAATATCCGTGCTGACCACGTGCAGAAAGGTGAAATCACCGTCGGCGCTAAGCTGGTGGTGCTGGGCGGTCCGGCGATGAACATCGGTCTGGGCGGCGGTGCCGCCTCCTCAATGGCGTCGGGCCAGTCTGATGCCGATCTCGACTTCGCCTCGGTACAGCGTGACAACCCGGAAATGGAACGTCGTTGCCAGGAAGTGATCGATCGCTGCTGGCAGCTGGGCGATGACAACCCGATTCTGTTCATTCATGACGTGGGCGCGGGCGGTCTGTCGAATGCGATGCCTGAGCTGGTCAGCGATGGCGGCCGCGGTGGTCAGTTTAACCTGCGCGATATCCTCAACGATGAGCCGGGCATGAGTCCGCTGGAAGTGTGGTGCAACGAATCACAGGAACGTTATGTGATGGCGGTGGCACCCGAGAAGCTGGCAGAGTTCGAAGCGATTTGCCAGCGTGAGCGCGCACCGTTTGCGGTAATCGGTGAAGCCACCGAAGAGCTGCATCTGAGCCTGAGCGACAGCCATTTCGACAATAAACCGATCGACATGCCGCTTGACGTGCTGCTGGGCAAAACGCCGAAGATGACGCGTGACGTGGTGACGCAGCAGGCGCAGGGCAATGAACTGCAGCGTGATGGCATCACCCTGGTGGATGCGGTCAATCGCGTGCTGCATCTGCCCGCCGTGGCGGAGAAAACCTTCCTGATCACCATTGGTGACCGCAGCGTGACCGGCATGGTTGCGCGCGACCAGATGGTCGGGCCGTGGCAGATCCCGGTCGCCAACTGCGCCGTGACCACCGCCAGCCTCGACAGCTATCACGGTGAAGCCTTTGCGCTGGGCGAACGTGCGCCGGTTGCGCTGCTCGATTTCGCCGCCTCTGGCCGTCTGGCGGTGGGTGAAGCGCTGACTAACCTCGCGGCCACCTCTATCGGCTCGCTGAAACGCGTCAAACTGTCGGCTAACTGGATGTCGGCTGCCGGTCATCCGGGCGAAGACGCCGGTCTGTACGCCGCGGTAAAAGCGGTCGGCGAAGAGCTTTGTCCGGCGCTGGGCATCACCATCCCGGTCGGTAAAGATTCGATGTCGATGAAAACCCGCTGGCAGGAAGGCAACCAACAGCGTGAAATGACGTCGCCACTGTCGCTGGTGATCACCGCGTTTGCGCGGGTTGAAGATGTGCGTCGCACCGTCACGCCGCAGCTGCAGCCCGATCGGGAAAACCTGCTGCTGCTGATCGACCTCGGTAACGGGGCCAATACCCTCGGCGCTACGGCGCTGTCACAGGTTTATCGTCAACTGGGCGACAAGCCAGCCGATGTGCGTGATGCCAGCCAGCTGGCGGGCTTCTTCAATGCGATGCAGGCGCTGGTGGCGCAGCAGAAACTGCTGGCCTACCACGATCGTTCCGACGGTGGCCTGTTAGTGACGCTGGCAGAAATGGCCTTTGCCGGCCACTGCGGTGTTGAAGTTGATATCGTGGCGCTGGGCAATGACCCACTGGCCGCCTTATTTACCGAAGAGCTGGGTGCGGTGATTCAGATTAACGCTGCTGATCGCGCGGCGGTAGAGCAAATCCTGGCCGATCACGGTCTGGCAGACTGTAGTCATCTGCTGGGTCATGCTCAGCCAGGCGACCGCTTTGTGATTCGTTCGGGCGACAGCGCGGTTTACAGCGAAAGCCGGACTACGCTGCGCACCTGGTGGGCAGAAACCACCTGGCAGATGCAGCGCCTGCGTGATAACCCGGCCTGCGCCGATCAGGAACACCAGGCGAAAAAGAACGACAGCGATCCGGGCCTCAACGTTACGCTGACCTTCAATCCGCAGGAAGATGTCGCAGCCCCGATGATCGCCACTGGCGCGCGTCCACGGGTTGCGGTGCTGCGTGAGCAGGGCGTCAACTCGCACGTTGAAATGGCAGCGGCTTTTGACCGGGCCGGCTTTACCGCGGTTGATGTGCACATGAGCGACCTGCTGGCCGGACGGCGCGGTCTGGAAGAGTTCCAGGCGCTGGTTGCCTGTGGTGGCTTCTCTTACGGCGACGTGCTGGGCGCGGGCGAAGGCTGGGCAAAATCAATCCTGTTCAACGCTCGGGTACGCGATGAGTTTGAGACCTTCTTCCACCGTCCGCAGACGCTGGCGCTCGGCGTCTGTAACGGTTGTCAGATGATGTCCAACCTGCGTGAACTGATTCCCGGCAGTGACCTGTGGCCACGCTTTGTGCGTAACCAGTCTGAGCGGTTTGAAGCCCGTTTCAGCCTGGTCGAAGTGGCAGCCAGCCCGTCGCTGTTACTGGACGGAATGGCCGGATCGCATATGCCTATCGCGGTTTCCCATGGGGAAGGGTTTGTAGAAGTGCGCGACCCGGCTCATCTGGCCGCACTGGAAGCGAAAGGACTGGTGGCGCTGCGCTTTATCGATAACTTCGGCAAAGTGACAGAAACCTATCCGGCTAACCCGAACGGCTCGCCAAACGGTATCACTGCGGTCACCAACGAAAGCGGCCGCGTCACCATCATGATGCCGCATCCGGAGCGGGTGTTCCGCACCGTCAGCCACTCCTGGCATCCGGCAGAGTGGGGCGAAGACAGCCCGTGGATGCGTATTTTCCGCAACGCACGTAAACAGCTGGGTTAAATAATCCGCTGATAACAACAGGAGGCCACAGCGCCTCCTGTTTTATTTTCAGGCGGCTGTTGGCAAATGGCGACAGCCGTGGCTTAACGGTGTCGCCGTCTGGCGACATTTATCCTGCTGATTTATATCAGCTAGTTTTCCTCTCGTACTGAGTGTTGCTTTCAGGCGACACTTTTACCGGCTTTTGCGGTTCGCTAACGCTGCCGTTAGCCCGGTGAATCTGACAATTAACTGAAAAATATAGTTATTTATTAATTGGCATGAAACTTGCTATACTCCGTGCGCTGCTCATTCACCTGTTTATGATTGCCCCGCACTGCGGAAAAGAGCTCATAAAACCCGAATGACGCACCAAACGGAGCCTGCCGTCCACCTCATCGATAATCGTTTGCTTTGCAACGTTATCAAACGCCGGACGTAACGTTGAGTAAGGCTCCACCCATTGTTCCGCGATGCCGCTGGCGTCGCGTCAACGGCAGGCCAGCGCGCCTGCCGTTTTCTTTTCTGCCTCTTTCTTCCTGCATCAGAGTCCGCTAGCATCCAGACAGCATTTTTCTAAGGAAGCGGCCGCGTGAAAAGATGGCGTTTATTTCCCCGTTCTCTGCGCCAGCTGGTGCTGATGGCGTTTGTGCTGGTGCTGTTACCGCTGCTGGTGCTGGCCTGGCAGGCGTGGGAAAGCCTTTCAGCCCTCAGCGAACAGGCGGCGGATACCAACCGCAACACCTTCACCGACGTGCGCCGCAGCGAGGCGATGGCCCGCACCGCGGTTGAACTGGAGCGCAGCTATCGCCAGTACTGCGTGCTGGATGATGCCTCGCTGGCGCGGCTCTATCAAACGCAGCGTACTCGTTACAGCCAGATGCTGAGCGCCCACAGCGCCAGCCTGCCGGAACTGCCGGCTTTCCAGACACTGCAAGCCACGCTGCCCCTGCTGACCCAACCGCAGTGCGACAATGGCAATCCGGTGCCGCGCGCCGCCGAGGCGCTGGATCGCTTCTCGGCCACTAATATCCGGATGGTGCAGGATACGCGCGAAGTGGTGTTTTCACGTGGCTTACAGCTACAGCGTGAGATTGCCGATCGCGGCCAGTTCTTTGGCTGGCAGGCGCTGATTCTGTTTATCATCAGCCTGGCGTTAATGATGCTCTTCACCGGCATGATCATCGGGCCGGTTAAGCGCATTGAACGGATGATCAACCGGCTGGGTGAAGGACGCGAACTGGGCAGCAGCATAGAGCTTCGCGGCCCGCGTGAGCTGCGGTCACTCGGCCAGCGTATCCTCTGGCTGAGTGAGCGACTGGCCTGGCTGGAAACCCAGCGTCATGAATTCCTGCGTCATCTCTCCCACGAATTGAAAACGCCGTTAGCCAGCCTGCGCGAAGGCACCGAACTGCTGGCGGATGAAGTGGCCGGATCGCTTAATAGCGAGCAGAAAGAGGTGGTGTCGATTCTGGACAGCAGCAGCCGCCATCTGCAGCGGTTGATTGAGCAACTGCTGGATTACAACCGTAAACTGGCCGATGGCCCGACCCAACTGGAAACGGTCAGGCTGGATGAAATTGTGGCACGGGTGGTCAGCGCGCATGCGCTTTCGGCGCGGACCAAACTGATGCAGACGGTGCTGGATCTCAACGCGACCCGCTGTCTGGCCGAGCCGACGTTATTGATGCGGGTGATCGACAACCTCTATTCGAACGCCGTGAACTACGGCAGCGAATCCGGTACCATCTGGCTGCGCAGTCAGCAGCAGGGCGATCGGATCTGGATCGAGGTTGCCAACAGCGGCATCCCGATTCCGCCGGACGAGCAGAAGATGATATTCGAGCCGTTCTTTCAGGGCAGCCAGCAGCGTAAAGGGCCGGTGAAAGGCAGCGGGCTGGGCCTGAGTATTGCCAAAGATTGTCTGCGCCGGATGCAGGGCGACCTGTCGCTGGTCTCCAGCGATCGCACCGGCGTCTGTTTTCGCATTGAACTGAACACCACAGCCGGGAATGTCTGACTGATGAAATATTTACCCGCTTTGCTGTTGAGCACGCTGACCACGCTGCTGCTCAGCGGATGTACTGCCTCTCCGGCCACCTCATCGCTGCCGTCGGGCCATCCGGTGATGGAACCGGAGGTCAAAATAGCTGATTATCTGGCGACCCGCTGCAGTGATGTGTGGCAGATTGAAAACCACGCGGCGCTGGCTAATCCGCTCTACTGGATGCGCACCATCGACTGTGCAGAACGGTTGTCGCCAGCCGAAGCCCGGGCTGAAGCGCACCGCTGGCCGGCAGACGGCTGGTCACGCGCCTTTAAGCAGGGCGTGTTAATGGCTAACGGCAACGTCACGCCGGTCGAGCGGCGCCAGTATGTCGCCACCCTGGACAGCTACAGCAGTGATTTTCCTGCTCCGGTTCGTCCGCTCATTCAGCTGTGGCGCAGCAATCAGGCGGCGCAACTTGACCTCAGCGAAGCGCGAACCCGTTACGCGCACCTGCAACAAAGCAGTGATGCCCAGCAGGAGACACTCCGGCAGCAGATGATCAGGCAGCAACAGCAGCTGAGTGATACACAGCGTAAGCTGGAGCGATTGACCGACATTGAGCGCCAGCTATCATCCCGCAAAGCGCCGGATGTCTCTGACAGCAGTCACGGCACTGCACTGCCGCAGGACGAGGAGCAATAATGGTTAAACAAGCCGCCCGACTGCTGCTGGTCGATGACGATCCCAGCCTGCTGAAGCTATTGGGCATGCGTCTCAGCAGCGAAGGTTACCAGGTCACCACGGCCGCCAGCGGCCCGGAAGCGTTGCGCCTGCTGCAGAAAGAAAAAATTGAGCTGGTTATCAGCGATCTGCGGATGGATGAAATGGACGGGCTGGCGCTGTTTGGCGAAATCCAGAAACGCCATATGGGGCTGCCGGTGATTATCCTGACCGCGCACGGCTCGATTCCGGATGCGGTCTCAGCCACCCAACAGGGCGTGTTCAGCTTTCTGACCAAGCCGGTGGATCGTGATGCGCTCTACAAAGCGATTGATGAAGCGCTGGCGCAGCAGGCGCCGATCAGCGATGACCGCTGGCGCGAAGCGATTGTTACCCGCAGCCCGTTGATGCTGCGGCTGCTGGAGCAGGCGCATATGGTGGCGCAGTCTGACGTCAGCGTGCTGATTAACGGGCAGAGCGGTACCGGTAAAGAGATGCTGGCACAGGCCATCCATGCTGCCAGTCCACGTCACGGCAAGCCGTTTATCGCCATCAATTGCGGTGCGCTGCCGGAACAACTGCTGGAGTCTGAGCTGTTTGGTCACGCCAAAGGGGCATTTACCGGCGCGGTGAGCGCCCGTGATGGGCTGTTCAAAGCGGCCGGTGGCGGCACGCTGTTTCTTGATGAGATCGGCGACATGCCACAGGCGCTGCAGGTTAAGCTGCTGCGGGTACTGCAGGAGCGCAAAGTACGGCCGGTCGGCAGCGATCACGACATGGATATCGACGTGCGTATCATTTCCGCCACCCACCGCGATCTGCCTAAGGCGATGGAGAAAAAAGAGTTTCGCGAGGATCTGTTCTATCGCCTCAACGTGGTTAACCTGAAAATTCCGGCGCTGCATCAGCGGACGGAGGATATCCCGCTGCTGGCGAATCATCTGCTGCGTCAGGCGGCGGAACGGCACAAGCCGCAAATCCGCAGTTTTTCTGTCGATGCGATGAAACGCCTGATGGCCGCCAGCTGGCCGGGTAACGTGCGTCAGCTGGTCAACGTGGTTGAGCAGTGTGTGGCGCTCAGCGCGTCACCGGTGATCAGTGATGCGCTGGTGGCGCAGGCGCTGAGCGGTGAAAACAGTGCGTTGCCGACCTTTGTCGAGGCGCGCAATCAGTTCGAGCTGAACTATCTGCGTAAGTTACTGCAGATGACTAAAGGCAATGTGACCCATGCTGCGCGTCTGGCTGGACGCAACCGTACTGAGTTCTATAAGCTGCTGTCTCGTCACGAACTGGACGCCAGCGATTTTAAAGAGTAGCGTGCGCCGCAATCCCGCCAGGGCAAAGCGTGATCCGCATGGCGGATATTCGCTGCCCGGCCGCGCCAGCAACATTTATACTTGATAAACCCTTCCGACCACGGAGGGAGAGAGAAAAGGGTCTGACATGAAAAAGATTGATGCGATTATCAAACCATTCAAACTCGATGATGTACGTGAAGCCTTAGCTGAAGTCGGCATCACCGGCATGACCGTGAGTGAAGTGAAAGGGTTCGGCCGCCAGAAAGGCCATACCGAACTCTATCGTGGCGCAGAGTATATGGTCGACTTTCTGCCGAAAGTAAAAATTGAGATGGTGGTCGGCGACGATATCGTTGATACCTGTGTTGAAACCATCATGCGCACTGCGCAGACCGGTAAAATCGGTGACGGTAAAATCTTTGTCTTTGACGTGGCGCGTGTGGTGCGCATTCGTACGGGCGAAGAGGATGAAGAGGCGATCTGAGTTCGCCGGATTAAAAAAGCCCGCTGCGATGCGGGCTTTTTTTATGGTGCAATCACATGCCTTTATGCGGACCGAACAGTTCGTAATGGATGCGCGCGTCCTCAACGCCAGCATCACGCAGCTGCGCCACCACATGCTGCATAAAGCCCAGCGGACCACACAGGTAGAACTGTGTCTGCGGTGACTGTAAACGTGCCGCCATCGCCGTCACGTCCATCAGGCCCTGCGCATCATAGGCGCCGGCATCCTGCGGGGCAGGCTGACGATACCAGACCTGCGAAACGAAATCGCTGAGCTGTGCGCCGGTCGCTTTTACTTCATCAGCAAAGGCGTGCTGCTCGCCATTTTCCGCGGCGTGCAGCCAGCTTACCGCAGCAGGATGCTGCTGCGCGGCCAGCGCATGCAGCATGGCCAGCATCGGGGTCTGACCGACGCCAGCCGAGATCAGCGCTACCGGCGTTTCAGCCTCAGTCTGCAGGAAGAAGTCACCGTGCGGCGCAGCCAGCTGCACTTCATCGCCCACCTGACCATACTGATGCAGCCAGCCAGAAACCGTGCCTTTGTCCTCACGCTTCACCGCAATGCGGTAATCTTTACCGTTACTCAGGTTGGTCAGGGAATACTGGCGAATCTGATGATGTTCGAAACTGGCGGGCTGCAGGTGCACCGTCAGGTACTGGCCCGGCTCAAACGCGGCCACCGGTCCGCCATCGACCGGCGTAAAAGTGAAGCTTTTGATTACCGCGCTCTGTTGCTCAATCGCGCTGATGCGGAAGGCGCGGGTCCCCCGCCAGCCGCCCGTTTGCTGTTCCGAGGCCTGATAAATCTGCTCTTCACGCTGGATAAACACCTCTGCCAGCACGCCGTAAGCCCGGCCCCAGGCCGCCAGCACCTCTTCACCCGGATCCAGCAGCTCTTTGATAGTTGCCAGTAAATTTTCGCCGACGATGGCGTACTGATCAGGCTGAATATTCAGGCTGGTATGCTTCTGGGCAATTTTTTCCACCGCCGGCAGCAGCACCGCCAGATTTTCCAGGTTGGCACCGTAGGCGCAAATTGCATTAAACAGCGCTTCACGCTGATCGCCATTGCGCTGGTTATTCATGTTGAAGACGTTTTTGAGTTCGGGATGGTGCGACAACATGCGGTCATAAAAGTGGGCGGTGAGTTTCGGACCGCAGGCCGCAATGGCGGGCAGGGTCGATTTAACGGTCGCGATGGTTTGCGCATCAAGCATAGGAGGAACCTCACATGTAAAGTTGCATTTTAAATACATCTTATAGCCATGCCGGCTGCGCTGTAAATAACCGCTTTAACTTTCTGATCGCCTGGCAAGCCGCGTATGGCCGCTGGATGAGGAAATCTCCGTCACATCCTGAAGAAAAATCGTGGCGCAGTCTGACCAGAAAAAAGCGTAAAAATCCCGTGCCGCTGCATAGCCAATCGTTTGCGTAAAAAGAGGGGATTCACCCTACCTTCACCTGATAAAACGGTTTACACTGTGGGCCTTCGCCCCGGTGGGGCTTAAACTGCCGTTAAAAAAGTTAGCTGAGTCAGGAGATGCGGATGTTAAAGCGTGATATGAACATTGCCGATTATGATGCCGAGTTGTGGCAGGCGATGGAGCAAGAGAAAGTGCGTCAGGAAGAGCACATCGAACTGATTGCTTCTGAAAACTACACCAGCCCGCGCGTTATGCAGGCGCAAGGTTCGCAGCTCACCAACAAATACGCCGAAGGCTATCCAGGCAAACGCTACTACGGCGGTTGTGAATATGTTGATATCGTTGAGCAATTAGCGATTGACCGCGCTAAACAGCTGTTTGGCGCTGATTACGCTAACGTGCAGCCACATTCAGGTTCTCAGGCGAACTTCGCGGTTTATACCGCGCTGCTGCAGCCGGGCGATACCATCCTTGGCATGAACCTGGCCCACGGCGGACACCTGACCCACGGCTCACCGGTTAACCTTTCTGGCAAACTCTACAACGTAGTCGCTTACGGCATCGATGAAACCGGCAAGATCGACTACGACGAGCTGGCTGAACTGGCCAAAACGCATAAGCCAAAAATGATTGTCGGCGGTTTCTCTGCCTATTCCGGCGTATGTGACTGGGCAAAAATGCGTGAAATCGCCGATAGCGTGGGCGCATGGCTGTTCGTTGATATGGCGCACGTTGCCGGTCTGATTGCCGCTGACGTCTACCCAAGCCCGGTGCCGCATGCGCACATCGTGACCTCGACCACCCACAAAACGCTGGCGGGTCCGCGCGGCGGGATCATCCTGGCGAAAAACGGTGACGAAGAGCTGTATAAAAAACTGAACTCCGCAGTGTTCCCGGGTGGACAGGGCGGTCCTCTGATGCACGTGATCGCCGGTAAAGCGGTGGCGTTCAAAGAGGCGATGGAGCCGGAATTCAAAACCTATCAGCAGCAGGTCGCGAAAAATGCCAAAGCGATGGTCGAGGTGCTGATCGCACGCGGCTACAACATCGTCTCTGGCGGCACCCATAACCATCTGTTCCTGATCGATCTGGTGAGCAAAAACCTGACCGGTAAAGAAGCCGATGCGGCGCTGGGCCGTGCTAACATCACGGTAAATAAAAACAGCGTCCCGAACGATCCGAAGAGCCCGTTTGTCACCTCGGGTATTCGTATCGGTACGCCAGCCGTTACGCGTCGTGGCTTCAACGAAGCGGACGTACGTGAACTGGCGGGCTGGATTGCTGACGTGCTGGATAATATCAACGACGAAGCGACCATTGAGCGCACCAAACAGAAAGTGCTGGAAATCTGCAGCCGTCTGCCGGTCTATGCTTAAGCGTTAACTTGTTGTGTAACCGCATAAAAAGGATGGCATCAGCCATCCTTTTTTATTGCCTGAGGTGCGGCGCTCTGCCAGAGTAGCGCCGACTCTTGCTGCCAGGCAGCACACTTGCTGGAGGGAATATGGCAATCGGCTCCGCCAGATGGCTCGGATTGGGCTACTTCACTTACTTCTTCTGTTACGGCATCTACCTGCCTTTCTGGGGCGTATGGCTCAAAGGCACCGGCCTTGATGCGGAAAAAATCGGTCTGCTGCTGGGATGTGGCATGGTGGCGCGCTTTGTCGGCAGCCTGCTTATCGCCTCGCAGGTAAAAAATCCGGCACAGTTAATTACCGCACTTCGCCTGCTGGCGCTGATGACCTGCCTGTTCGCCATTGGCTACTGGGTCGGGCAGCAGTGGATGTGGCTGCTGGCGGTGATGATTGGCTTTAACCTGTTTTTCTCGCCGCTGGTGCCGCTCAGTGATGCGCTTGCCGCCACCTGGACGCAGCAGATTGGCCTGGCTTACGGTCCGGTACGGCTGTGGGGATCGCTGGCATTTGTGATCAGTTCGGCGCTGACCGGGGTGCTGGTCAGCGCTTACTCTTCGCAGGCAATTTTGTTGTTACTGTCGGTGGGGGCGCTCAGCATGCTGGCCGGGATGATGCTCACCCCAGCCACCCATCCGCAGGGGAATGAGCGGCAGGGCGCAACAGGCGGTGGCTGGCCGGTCTGGCGTGACCTGCTGCGTGAGAATGCGGTCTGGCGTTTTATGCTGTGCGTGACGCTGCTGCAGGGGGCGCATGCCGCCTATTACGGCTTCAGTGCTATCTGGTGGCAGGAGAGCGGCTATTCGGCCTCAACGGTGGGCTATCTCTGGTCGCTGGGCGTGGTGGCGGAGATTATTATTTTTGCGCTCAGCAATCGCCTGTTTCGTCGCTGGAGCGCGCGCGATTTGCTGCTGCTATCGGGTATCTGCGCACTGATCCGCTGGAGCCTGCTGGGTGCCAGCACCGCGCTGCCGCTGCTGATTGTGGCGCAGATTCTGCACTGCGGCAGCTTCACCGTCTGCCATCTGGCGGCGATGCGCTTTATTGCTGCCCGTCAGGGCGCTGAGGTGATCCGGTTGCAATCGCTCTATTCCGCGCTGGCGATGGGCGGCGGAATCGCAGTGATGACCATGATTTGCGGCGTGCTGTTTACCCATCTGCAGGGGCATCTGTTTTGGGTGATGGCGTTAGTTGCGCTGCCTGCGCTGTTCCTGCGCCCGCGTTACGACTCGAGCAAATAACGGATACGCTGCTGATGGTGCGCCGTCAGCGGCAGTTCTGCATGTATCAGCGGCGGTGAGTAGAGCGGCAGCGAGGTGGCGTACGGTGAAATAATCAGGTCAACTTCGCGCGGCGCGCCATCGCGCTGGAAACTGCTCACCTGCTGGTAGGTAATATTGATCGGCAGCAGGGTGATTTCACGGATCTGCTGCTCGACATCCTGCTCAAGCTGCGGATCTTCGCCGGTTAATATCAGCACCTGCTTCTCCTGCAACGCATTTTCCTGCATCAGCCAGGCACCAAAAATCACCGTAATCAGGCTCACCTCTTCCGGGGTAAAAGCGATCTGGTATTCATATTCAAAAGCGCGCAGCGCCAGCTGGGTGGTGCGTAACAGGCGCGGATAGAGTCGGCTGACATCCAGCGCCACGCTGTTGTCGATGCCGATGGTAAAGTGGGTGCGATCCAGCGCCTGCGCCAGATGGGTATAGAGCTGCTGCAGCAGATCGGCGCGGTCAGCAAAGGTCACCGCAGCACACTGCTCAAAATCGGCAATCAGCTGTACCGTCGCCGCCATTAATCGCTGCTCGCAGGGATGCTTTGCCCGATCGGCCTGCGGGGTATGGATCAGGCTGAACAGCAGCGTCCAGAAATCCGTTTCGCTGATGTGCGGTGCCAGATGGCAGCGTTTGCGCCAGTGATGAATGACATCCTCAGCCGCCTGGCGTTCTGCCTTATGTTGCAGCCAGACGCGCTGCGGATCGCTGAACAGCGCGGGTTGTCGCTGGCACAGCCCATACTTCATAAAAATCTGTAAAAACAGCCGATCCCGTTCGCTAAAATCGCGACCCAGTCGCAGCCCGCAGTGCTGAATTAACGCCTGCAGGTTAGTCTCATCGTAGAGCGCTTTCTCAATCTTCATGACCTTCAGACGCTGACGCAGTGGGGCGGCAAAATGCTCACAGACAAAGGTCTGCGACAAACGCAAACTGCGTCGCAGGTTGTGCAGCAAACAGAGGCGCCGATCCAACTCTGTACCATGAAGACGAAAGCTGCCATCCACCATCTGGTGCAGTTCCAGCCGGTGATATCGCTGTATCTCGTCACCCACTTCCGCGATATCCTGTCGGGCAACCGCAGGATCAACGCCATTTAACTGGCAGACTTTTTCAAGCGTAAGCGCGGGAGTCGGCAGAAATAGCAGTAATAAAAGATGGCACTGTCGCTGTGAACGGGTGAAGAGTGGTGCCAAAGGGGTAGCAGAACTCATCAATCAGATTTCCAGCAGGCTAATTTGAGCTAAGAATAGCCAACCCCGTCAGTCCCGGTAGCTGTCAGGCGGTTTTTTTAGTCAGAGGTTTAAGGCGGGTCACAAAATTTTGTTACTTATGGATTCTTTTCATCGGGAACGTTACTTTATAACATTATGAAACGCACACGCTTTGTATTACTGATGGTCTTAAGTCCGGCGGCACTGGCGCATCCACACAGTTTCATCGACATGAAAACCGAACTGGTGGCGAAGGGGGATACCTTCACCGGCTTAAAAATGATCTGGACCATGGATGAGATCACCTCTGCCGATCTGCTGTATGACGCTGGCGAGGCGAAGCCAGGCAGCGTGGTGTGGAAAATGCTGGCGGCCGGTGTGATGGCTAACGTGCTGGGCCAGCACTACTTCTCAGAAATCTGGCATAACCAACAGCGGGTGAAATTTTTGAATCTGCCTGACGAATATCATCTCTCGCGTAACGGTCATAAGGCGGTGCTGGAGTTTATTCTGCCGCTGGCGGAACCGCCGGTACTGACCGGGCAGCGGTTTGACATCCTGACCTTTGATCCCAGCTATTTTGTCGACATGTTTTATGACAACGCCAGCGCCCTGACGCTGCCGCCGGCACTGCAGCAACGCTGTAAGTTTACGCTGAACACGCCAAAGCCCAACGACTCGTTGAAACAGTATGCGCTGTCGCTGGATAAGGCTGATGCACCAGCAGAAGAGCTTGATTTAGGTCGGCAGTTCGCGCAGACGGTGATTCTCACATGTCAGTAATTTCTACTCCGGCAGGCGCTTCGCGACTCTGGCCGCTCTGGCTGCTGGCGGCGCTGTTGCTGACCGGCGGCACGCTACTCTGGCTCAACTGGTCGCAGATTCTGTTGCAAAGCGTACTCTGGCAGAAAGATTTGCACCGGCAGATGACTCAGCTGTTACAGCTGGTGGCTGAGCAGCCGCAGCAGGCCGGGCTGTCACTGGTGCTGTTCAGCCTGCTGTACGGCATTTTGCATGCGCTGGGACCGGGCCATGGCAAAGTGGTGATTACCACTTTTCTGGCAACCCATCCGGCCAGAGTTAAAACCAGTATTAAGCTGACGCTGCTGGCCTCACTATTGCAGGGTTCAGTAGCGATCGTGCTGGTCACTGTGATGCTGGTGCTGCTGCAAACCTCTTCACGCCAGCTGCATCTCAGCAGCTTCTGGCTGGAAAAGGGCAGCTATCTGCTGGTGAGCGGACTGGGGGCCTGGATCGGTTATCGCGCGCTGCGAACGCTGTGGCAGATGCGACGTCCGCGCCCGGCGCTCGCTTTCCGCACGCTGCGTCCCGATCACCAGCATCACGCACACTGTGGTTGCGGACATGCGCACCTGCCGTCGCCGCAACAGATACGCGAGGCGGTGAGTATGAAAACCCAGCTACTGGTGGTGGTATCGATGGGGCTGCGGCCCTGTTCCGGGGCGATCATGATGCTGCTGTTTGCCAAAGTGATTGGCGTTTATGCCTGGGGCGTGCTGTCAGCGGCGGCGATGGCGCTCGGCACCGCACTGACCATCTCGCTGATTGGTTTGCTGGTCCAGCGCGCCCGTGTAGTGGCGCAGCGACTGGCCCAGCCGCGACACAATCAACTGGCGCAGCTATTGGTTCCGATGCTCACCTTAATCGGCAGCCTGATATTAATCGTGGCCGGCATCGCTTTATGGCAGTCAGCACAACCCGCCTTCAGCGGCGGAATTCGACCTTTCTGAATCTCAACAAGCGCAGCGGGAATTAAATTACCGCTGCGTAGCGTATCTCGCTAATTTATGTAAATTCACATCTTTATTTTTTTCTCGCCTGGCGATGGTGGTGAAATGACTATTCACTGTCTACGCTGTTAATACCAAAACGGCATTCTCTGCCGGGATGATTAAAACCAAAGCACCTTTCTGTTTGTTGCGAGGAGAATATTTCATGGCTGATACCCGTATTAATAATGGCTATACCGAAACGCTGGCGACCGGGCCAGCGGGATTGCCGCTTAAGCGTATTTCCTGGAGCGCCGTCTTTGCTGGGGTAATTTGCGCGCTGATCGTTCACATCATATTGACGCTGCTGGGAACGGCAATTGGCGCGACCAGCGTTGATCCGATGAAGGAACAGAACCCATTAGACGGTCTGGGTACCGGCGCACTGGTCTGGACCGCAATTGAAATGCTGGTGGCGATGGCGGCCGGTAGCTACGTGGCGGGCCGCCTGGCACAGCGCGAAGGCGCGCTGCACGGTTTACTGATGTTTGGCCTTAGCACAATTTTCACTATTTACCTGGCGATTGCGCTGGCGAGCAGTGTATTGGGCGGGGCAATGAATATTGTCGGTTCCGGTTTCCAGGCATTAGGCAGCGGTATTTCCGCCGCTGCGCCATCGGTCACTCAAATGGCGAAAGATAAGCTGCAGGAAAATAATATTAATTTAGATGACCTGCAGAACGAACTGGAAACTACGCTGCGCCAGACCGGTAAGCCGGAATTACAGCCGGAGAATTTAAAGCAGGATGCAAATAACGAAGCGCAGAACGCGGAGAATCAGGCTAACAACACTGCCAGCCATCCACAGACGGCGGATACCGATCTGTCTAACTGGTTAAAAGGCGTGATGAATCGTCATTCAGATACATTACAGGCCGCCGATCGTGATGCGCTGAAAAATATTATCAAAGCGCGTACCGGTAAAAGCGATCAGGAAGTCGATCAGATCGTCGCTAAAGCAGAGCAGAGCTATCAGCAGGCGATGCAGAAATATCAGGAACTGAAGCAGCAGGCCGAGCAGAAGGCACGTGAAGCCGCAGATAAAGCAGCAGCAGCCACGGCGAAAGCCAGCTGGTATGCGCTGATTCTGTTGATTATCGAAGCGGTGCTGGCCGGTGTGATGGGGATGGTGGGTCGTCGTACTCAGCCTCGTCAGGTTCTGTCACACGAACGTCGTTAATCGACGCGAAAAACAGGCAATAAAAAAGGCGGCTGAGAAGCCGCCTTTTTCTGTGCTATTACTTAGCGTTTTAACGCTTCGCTCAGCTCTTCACGCATGTTTGACAGCATGGCTTTCACCACGCGTGGGTTACCGGCAACGATATTACCGGAGTGCAGATAACCGTGGTTACCGGTGAAGTCAGTGACCAGGCCACCCGCTTCACGTACCAGCAGTTCACCCGCCGCAAAATCCCATGGCTTCAGGCCAATCTCAAAATAACCATCAACGCGACCGGCTGCGACATAAGCCAGATCCAGCGCCGCTGAGCCGGTGCGGCGGAAGTCGGCGCACTGGGTAAACAGTTTGGTCAGGATGTTCATATAGGCGGGGGCGTGCTGTTTCAGCTTGAACGGGAAGCCGGTTGCCAGAATGGTGCCATCCAGGTCGCGAGCGATGCTGCCGCGCAGGCGGTATCCATTAAGCTGGGCGCCCTGGCCGCGTACGGCGCTGAACAGTTCATTACGCATTGGGTCGTAGACCACCGCGACTTCAGTGCGGCCTTTAATGCGCACGGCGATGGAAACAGCAAAGTGGGGCAGACGTTTGATGAAGTTGGTGGTGCCATCCAGCGGATCGATAACCCATTGAATGTCCTGATCCTCACCCGCCAGTTCACCGCTTTCTTCGGTGATGATGGTATGTTTCGGGTAAGATTTACGAATCACTTCGATAATCAGGCGTTCTGCTTCGCGATCAACATTCGTTACGAAGTCGTTGCTGCCTTTCTGGCTGGCTTCGACGGCGTCCGGGGTTTCATAATTCTTGGCAATTAAATTTCCGGCCTTGCGCGCTGCGCGCACGGCAATGTTGAGCATTGGATGCATCGGTATCTCTCGCTGGATGTTAAAGAACGGGGAAAACGGCGCGGAGTATAGCAGCGTGTTCGGTAAATGTCCTGCTTTATGTTAGCATTCGCGCTACTGATTTTACTGACCCGCTGCTGAGACTCCTCAATAATGCTGCAAAATATCCGTATCGTGCTGGTTGAAACCTCTCACACCGGCAACATGGGCTCCGTCGCCCGCGCCATGAAAACCATGGGTCTGACCAACCTTTATCTGGTTAACCCGCTGGTCAAACCCGATTCACAGGCGATTTCTCTCGCCGCCGGGGCCAGTGATGTGATTGGCGACGCTAAAATCGTCGACTCGCTGGACGAAGCTATCGCCGGCTGCAGTTTAGTGGTTGGCACCAGCGCACGTTCCCGTTCACTGCCGTGGCCGATGCTTGATGCCCGCGAATGTGGCGTGAAAAGCGTGGAAGAGGGCCAGCAGGCACCGGTGGCGCTGGTGTTTGGTCGTGAGCGCGTCGGCCTGACCAATGAAGAATTGCAGAAGTGTCATTATCACGTCGCGATTCAGGCTAACCCGGAATACAGCTCGCTGAACCTGGCGATGGCGGTGCAGATCATCGCCTATGAAGTGCGGATGGCGTGGCTGCAGGCGCAGGAACAAGCCAGCCCGCAGCCGCAGTATGCTGAGTCGCCTTATCCGCTGGTGGATGACCTTGAGCGCTTCTATCAGCATATGGAACAGATGATGCTGAACAGCGGCTTTATCCGAGAAGCTAACCCGGGCCAGGTGATGAGTAAACTGCGTCGTCTTTATACCCGTGCCCGGCCGGAACGTGATGAACTCAACATTCTGCGCGGCATGCTTTCATCGTTTGAAAAGCGAAAAAACGAGAAGAAAGAAGACGATAATAGTTGAGTAGATTACCAGGTTAAATACTTGAGTGTTTTACCTGGTTAAATAGTTGACCAAATTACTCGGGAATGTCAGACTTGCCGACATCTTTTGCTAATCCTCCGATAACCGGACGCTATTGAGGTCGTACGCTATGAGACTGACATCCAAAGGACGTTATGCCGTAACTGCTATGCTGGACGTTGCCCTTCACTCCCATGAAGGCCCGGTTCCGCTGGCTGACATTTCCGAGCGTCAGGGCATCTCGCTGTCGTATCTCGAGCAGTTGTTCTCCCGCCTGCGTAAAAATGGCTTAGTTGCCAGCGTACGGGGGCCGGGCGGCGGTTATCTGTTGGGTAAAGAGTCGAATGCTATCGCGGTCGGTGAAGTGATCACCGCAGTCGATGAGTCAGTTGACGCCACCAAATGCCAGGGTAAAGAAGGCTGCCAGGGCGGCGAGCGCTGCCTGACTCACGTTCTGTGGCGCGATCTGAGCGTGCGCATCAGTGACTTCCTGAACAATATTACGCTGGCTGAGCTGGTGAATAATCAGGAGATCCTCGACGTGGCCGATCGTCAGAACGCCAATGACAATCGTCGCTTCCAGAGCCCACGCGCTCAGGAAATCAACGTCAATCTGCGCGCCTCGTAATCCCCACTGTTGCGGCCCTAACTGCTAACGCGGGCAGGGCCGAATCTGCTATAAAGACGTATGATTTTTTATACGGAGCTGTAGCGCAATGAAATTACCGATTTACCTGGATTATGCCGCCACCACGCCGGCCGATCCGCGTGTAGCCAGCAAAATGATGCAGTTTCTGACGCTGGATGGCACGTTCGGTAATCCGGCCTCCCGTTCTCACCGTTTTGGCTGGCAATCTGAAGAAGCGGTCGATGTGGCGCGCAATCAGGTGGCCGAACTGGTTAATGCCGATCCGCGTGAAATCGTGTTTACCTCTGGCGCCACCGAATCTGACAATCTTGCGATTAAAGGCGCAGCCCACGCCCATCAGGCGCGCGGCAAACATATCATTACCAGCCAGACTGAACACAAAGCGGTACTCGACAGTTGCCAGCAGCTGGAGCGTGAAGGCTTTGATGTCACCTACCTGAAACCGGCCGCCAACGGCATTATCAGCCCTGAAATGCTGCGTGACGCCCTGCGCGACGACACCATTTTAGTCTCGATCATGCACGTCAATAATGAAATCGGCGTGATTCAGAATATTGCTGCGTTTGGTGAGCTGTGCCGTGAACGCGACATTCTGTTTCACGTTGATGCGACCCAGAGCGTTGGCAAACTGCCGATCGATCTCAGCGTGTTGCCGGTCGATTTGATGTCATTTTCCGCCCACAAACTCTATGGCCCGAAAGGGATCGGCGCACTCTATGTCCGTCGTAAACCACGGGTGCTGATCGCTGCCCAGATCCATGGCGGTGGACACGAGCGTGGCATGCGTTCCGGCACGCTGCCGGTTCACCAGATTGTCGGGATGGGCGAGGCCTATCGCATTGCGGCGGAAGAGCGTGAGACCGAGATGGCGCGCCTGCAACGTTTGCGCGACCGGCTGTGGCACGGCATCAGTACGCTGCCGGACGTCACGCTGAACGGTGACCTGCAACACAGCGCCGCTAACATTCTTAACCTCAGTTTTGCCAACGTTGAGGGCGAATCGCTGATCATGGCGCTAAAAGACCTGGCGCTCTCCTCCGGTTCAGCCTGTACCTCTGCCAGTCTGGAGCCCTCCTATGTCCTGCGGGCTTTGGGTGTCGGCGAAGAGCTGGCGCACAGTTCGCTGCGATTTTCGCTTGGTCGCTTTACCACCGAAGAAGAGATCGATTACGCCATCGCGCTGGTGCAGAAATCAGTGACGCGTCTGCGTGCCTTAATGTAATCGGCCGGATACCCGGCCAGATTCTGGAAACCGCGCCATAATATGCGCAAGGCTGGCATCCTCTGAAAGAATCTGTTATCAGGTCTGTCCACGCATTGTATTTAACATCTTATTAAAGCCACTTTAACAATCAGGCTGGATGAAACGAATAACGTCTATGGAGCTTCGCGATGACCACACAACCGATGAACATCACTCTTAGCAGCCAGCCCGCCGATGCGCGCTGGGGCGAAAAAGCCATTCTGAGCAGCAACGACAGCGGCATGACGCTGCACCTGACCGGCGCGGATGCGCTGATGACCATTCAGCGTGCCGGTCGCAAACTGGATAGCCAGGGGATCCGCCATGTGGCGCTGACCGGCGAAGGCTGGCACCTTGAACAATGCTGGGCGTTCTGGCAGGGCTACCGCAGTCCGAAAGGGCAGCGTCAGGTTGACTGGCCGACGCTGGGCGAGCACGAGCAGGCAGAATTTGATCGCCGGCTGAAAATTATCGACTGGGTACGCAACACCATCAACCTGCCAGCCGAAGAGCTGGGACCGGAGCAGCTGGCGCACACCGCCATCGATCTGATCAGTGAAGTTGGCGGCAGTGCTGTCAGCTATCGCATCACCAAAGGTGACGATCTGCGGGTGCAGGGCTACATGGGCCTGCATACGGTAGGACGCGGCTCCAGCCGTCCGCCGGTGCTGCTGGCGCTCGACTTCAATCCGACCGGTGACGACAACGCGCCGGTGTACGCCTGTCTGGTCGGCAAAGGCATTACCTTCGACACCGGCGGCTACAGCATGAAGCAGAGCAGCTTCATGGACTCAATGAAGTCTGACATGGGCGGCGCGGCCACCGTGACGGGCGCGCTGGCGATGGCGATTGCCCGCGGTCTCAACAAACGCGTGAAGCTTTACCTCTGCTGCGCCGACAATATGGTCAGCAGCAACGCCTTTAAACTGGGCGATATCATTCGCTATCGCAATGGCAAATCGGTGGAAGTGATGAACACCGACGCCGAAGGTCGACTGGTGCTGGCTGATGGCTTAATCGACGCCAGCGAGCAGCAACCGACGCTGCTGATCGATGCTGCCACCCTGACCGGCGCAGCCAAAACCGCGCTGGGCAATGATTACCACGCACTGTTCACCTTTGATGAGGTACTGGCGCAGTCGCTGATGGGCAGCGCAGTCAGCGAGAACGAGCCGTTCTGGCGTCTGCCGCTGGCCGAGTTCCATCGCAGCCATCTGCCGTCTAACTTTGCCGATCTCAATAACATTGCCAGTCCGGCGCATGCGGCCGGTGCCAGCAGCGCGGCGGCGTTCCTCTCTTATTTCGTCAGCAACTACCAGCAGGGCTGGCTGCATATCGACTGTTCTGCGACCTACCGCAAAAGCGCGGTCGATCAGTGGGCTGCCGGTGCTACCGGCCTCGGCGTGCGGACGCTGGCTAACCTGTTACTGAAATAAGTGCTATTCAGCGGTGGCGGGTGCTGCCGCGTATTTAGAGAGTGAATATGAACCGTCTTGAAGAGGTGCTGAAGCTGGCCGCTACCGAGCCCGCTCACCGGCCCGAATTTTTTCAACTGCTGCTGGAATCAGACGTCTGGGTGCCGGGCGAAAGCACGGCACAGCAACTTGATGCCAGTACGCCGGTGGATCTGCAGCACTGGGAAAAAGAGGATGGCAGCAGCATCATTCCGTTTTTCAGTTCAGAACAGGCGATGAGTGACGCGGTCAGCAGCGAGCAGGCTTATCTGCGTCTGCCGGTGCGCACGCTGTTTGAAATGACCCGCGGCGAAACGCTGTTTCTCAATCCTAAATTACCGACCGGCAAAGAGTTCTCGCCTGCCGAAATCACTCATCTGCTGGCGGAAGAGGGCAGCGCCCTGAGTCAGCAAACGGTGCTGGAAGGCGGGCAGTCGCTGCTGTTATCTGAAGTGGCGGAACCGCCAGCGCAGATGGTTGATTCGCTGACCCAGCTATTCAGCAAATATAAACAGGTGCGCCGCGCGTTTATCGCCAGCATCCGTGAACGGGCCGATGAAGCGCCGAATCTGCTGATTGGTATTGAAGCGGACAGCGATATTGAAGCGATTATTCAGGCGGCGGGCAGCGTGGCGATGGATACGCTGCCGGACGATGCGCCGGTCGACTTATGCGAAGTGACGGTGGAGGATCGTGGCATCAGCCATTTCTTCACCGCACATATTACCCCGTTCTATGAACGTCGCTGGGGCAGTTTCCTGCGCGACTTCAAAGGCAGCGAACGCATCATCTGATGAAAAAAGAGCGGCGCAGTGGCCGCTCTTTTTTTTATTTCGCAATCGGCAGATCGTCGCGGCTACCCCATTCGCTCCACGAACCGTCGTAGATGGCGGTCTGACGTGCGCCCAGCGCGGTCAGCGCCAGAATCACCACGGCTGCCGTAACGCCCGAACCACAGCTGGCCACCACCGGTTTGTCCAGTTCAACCCCGGCACGGGCAAACAGATCGCGCAGTTCAGCCAGCGGTTTCAGTTCGCCATTCACCACCAGGCTATTCCATGGCACGTTCAGGCTATTTGGAACGTGGCCGCGCAGCAGACCAGGACGCGGTTCATCCACTTCGGCGTTAAAACGGTTTGCCGCGCGCGCATCCACCAGCTGTGCGCCGCCTTCATGACTGATCAGCAGCACGTCATTGAGCCGACGGACCTGGCTTTCATCATAGCTGGCCTCAAACTCACCTTCCGCCAGTGACACCGGGCCGCTCTCAAGGGCAAAACCGGCCGCTTTCCAGCCCTGCAGGCCGCCAGCCAGAATCGACACCTGGGCAGCGCCATACAGGCGCAGCATCCACCAGGCGCGTGGGGCCGAGAACAGATTCCCCTCGTCATAGACCACCAGATGTTTGTCGCTGCTGATACCCAGTTCACGCATCGCCACGGCAAAACGCTCGGGGCGCGACAGCATGTGCGGGTAAGGGCTGGTGTGATCCGACAGTTCTTCAATATTGAAAAACGGTGCATCAGGCAGATGGCCAGCCAGATATTCGGCATTCACATCCCGGACCGCTTCCTGACCAGGCGGCAGCATCCGGCTATCCAGCACCTGCAGGTTCTCATCATGATAGTGTTCCTGTAACCAGTCAGCGGACACAAACAGTGGCGTCGTCATAACAACCTCATCTCAGTTATCTGTGCTGTCAGTGTCGGGCAATGCGGGCGCCATCTCAAGAGAAGCGTTGATTAAATGCGAGCATTGAGATGAAATTGCGCAGCGTTATAAAACAACTCCCCTGGGGCCCGGTGAAGGATTTACCATGAAAAAACGCATTAACCGACTGCTGATCGGCCTGCTGATCGGCGGCTCGCTGCTGGCGACGGCAGCCGTGCCGGTTTTCACTGTCAGCGCAGCGGAAACGACTGCCACGCAGGTCAGCAAACCGCTGACTCTCCTCGACCTCTCTGAGCTTCAGCTTGATGGCGCCGCCGCGCTGGTCTTAACCTTTAATCAGCCGCTGGATGATAAACAGGATCTGACGCAAAAAGTCAGGCTGACCGACGATAAACTGGGTCAGGTTGACGGTGGCTGGGAGCTGTCTGACAACCGCAAAGCGCTGCGCTTTCGCCATCCCCAGCCGTCGCGTCAGTTTACCGTTACGGTAGAAGCGGGATTGCGTGCGGCCAGCGGAGAGACGCTGGCGGCCGGCTTCAGCAAAAAAATCACTACCCGTGATATCGAACCGATGGTCGGTTTTGCCAGCCGTGGCTCGCTGCTGCCGCTGCGTCTCACTCAGGGATTACCGGTGCTGGCGCTGAATATCGACCAGGTGGATGTGGATTTTTTCCGGATAAAAAATGCCGGTCTGGCGGCGTTTCTTGCCGAATGGAATGACGGCAATAACCTCTCAAGCTGGCAATCTCAGTCGTTACTGAAAAGCAGTCAGCTGGTTTATAGCGGACGTTTTGAACTCAACCCGGCACGTAATACCCGTGAAAAGCTGCAGTTGCCGCTACAGGATATTACCCCGCTGCAGCAGCCGGGCGTCTATCTGGCGGTGATGAAACAGGCGGGCACCTATCACTACAGCATGCCTGCCACGCTGTTTACCCTGAGCGATATTGGACTGTCACTGCATCGCTTTCCCACGCAGCTTGAACTGTTCGCCCAGAGCCTGGAAAACGGCAAGCCGCTTGCTGACGTCAGCGTCAGGCTGCTGAACGAAAAAGGCCAGGTACTGCAAAGCGGCACCAGCGACAGCAACGGGCATCTGCGCCTGAAGGCGGATGAGAAGGGCCGGTTACTGCTGGCGATGCAGGGCGAGCAGACCTCGCTGATCGATCTGGCGCGTCCGGCACTGGATCTGGCCGAGTTTCCGGTGACCGGGCCGCAGGGCTATGACAAACAGCTGTTTGTGTTTGGTCCACGGGATATCTATCGCCCGGGCGAAACGGTGATCGTCAATGCGCTATTACGGGATGCCGACGGCAAACCGCTGCCGGCCCAGCCGGTGAAAGCCGAGCTGGTCCAGCCCGATGGTCAGGTGATGCGTACCTTTGTCTGGCAGCCGCAGGACGGTTTTTATCAGCAGCGGTTCACGCTGCCCGACGCGTCGATGACCGGTGACTGGCAGCTGCGGCTGAATACCGGTGACAACCTGAAGCGGCAATGGACGTTCCACGTCGAGGATTTTCTGCCGGAACGCATGGCGTTGACCCTGAAAACCGATCCTCAGCCGCAACCTGCCGATGCTGATATCGCCTTCGATATTGAGGGCCGCTACCTGTATGGCGCCCCGGCAGCCGGTAACGCGTTGCAGGGTGAGCTTTATCTGCGCCCGGCGCGGGAGGCGGTCGCTGCTCTGCCGGGTTACCAGTTTGGTGATATCACCGAGCAGGGCCTCAGGCGCACGCTGGATGAAGTCGATCTGAAGCTGGATGCCAACGGCAAGGCCCGGCTCACGGTCGATAATCAGTGGGATCAATTGCATTCACCGCTCAATCTGATTCTGCAGGCCAGCCTGCTGGAAACCGGTGGGCGGCCGGTTACCCGCCGTGCCACGACCGCCATCTGGTCAGCCGAGGCACTGCCCGGTATTCGTCCGCTGTTTGCCAGTAAAGCGGTGTATGACTACCGCAGTGACAGCTATCACGACGAGCCTACCGTGCCGGAAAACAGCCTGGCAGAGTTTGACCTCGTTTATGCCAACAGCCAGGGCGTAAAGCTGGCGGCTGACAAACTGGTGGTGCGATTAATCCGCGAACGGCGCGATTACTACTGGAGCTTTTCTGACAGCGAAGGCTGGCAGTCGCGTTACGATGCCAAAGACCTGCAGGAAGATGAACGCGTGATCACTCTGCCGGCGGGCGGCGGCAGCAAGGTGGGCTTCCCGGTCGAGTGGGGCAGTTACCGGCTTGAGGTGCAGGCGGGCGAAAAGATCGTCAGCAGCGTACGTTTTCAGGCGGGTTATGACTGGCAGGATAATACCAATGGCACCGGGGCACTGCGCCCGGATCAGGTAAAACTGAAGCTGGATAAAGCGGCGTATCAGCCTGGCGAAACGGTGCATCTGCAGGTGGAGTCTCCGACAGCCGGTAAAGGCTATCTGATGGTGGAGTCGAGCAGCGGTACGCTGTGGTGGCAGCCGTTAACCGTGCCACAGGGTGGCACCCAGGTTGACGTGCCGATTGCCGACAGCTGGCAGCGTCACGATCTCTACTTTAGTGCCATCGTGGTGCGCGACGGCGATAAGGTCAGCGGGGCGACGCCAAAACGCGCGGTCGGACTGCTGCATCTGCCAATGGCGACCGAGGCGCGGCGACTCAATCTGACGCTGGATACGCCCGCCACCCTCCGGCCTGAGCAGAACCTGACGGTGAAAGTGCAGGCCAGCCGCGATGGCGGCCCCCTGCCTGAGAAGGTGCAGGTGCTGCTGTCGACGGTCGACAGTGGCGTGCTGAGCGTGACCGATTACCAGACGCCCGACCCGTGGCAGGCGTTTTTCGGTCGTAAACGCTATAACGTCGATCAGTATGACGTGTTCGGCCAGCTGATTGAGGGCGGGGGGCGACTGGCGACGCTGCGCTTTGGCGGTGATGGCGAAGATCCTTCCAATACACGCGGCGGTAAAAAGCCGCTTACCCACGTCAATATTGTGGCGCAGCAATTACAGGTTGTGACGCTGGATAAAGAGGGCAAAGGTACCCTTACGCTGCCGATCCCGGCGTTTAACGGTGAGCTGCGACTGATGGCGCAGGCCTGGAGTGACGACAGCTTCGGCGTTGCAGAGCGCAAAGTGGTGGTGGCAGCGCCGCTGGTCAGTGAACTGGCGACACCGCGCTTTCTTGCCAGCGGCGACCAGGCCTCCCTGGCGCTGGACGTTACCAACCTGACCGATCTGCCACAGACTCTGAAAGTGGATGTGGCAGCCAGTGGCCTGATCGGACTGACGGGGGCCGCCAGTCAGACTATCAGTCTGGCAAAAGGCGCTCGCACTACCCTGCAGATACCGGTGACGGCGAAAAACGGTTTTGGCGACGGTGAGGTCGCGGTGCAGATCAGCGGACTGAATCTGCCTGGCGAGCAGCTGCGGCCCAGCAAACAGCAGTGGAAGATCGGCGTCAGGCCGCCTTATCCTGCCCAGACCCTCAATTTTGATGCGGTGATTACCCCCGATCGGCCGTGGCAGGTGGCGGCCGCGGCGTTTACCGGTCTCGACAGCCAGACGCTGACCGGGCAACTGACGCTGAGTAATCGGCCGCCGTTAAATCTCGCCAGCTATATCAGCGCGCTGTATGCCTATCCTTACGGTTGTCTGGAGCAGACCGCCAGCGGCCTGTGGCCTTCGCTCTACACCAGCCAGGCGCAGCTCAGTGCGATGGGAATTAAAACCAGCACTGATGAGGCGCGGCGGGCGGCGGTGGATACCGGCATCGCCCGGCTGGCAGGCATGCAGCGCGCGGACGGCAGCTTCGGTTTATGGGGTAAACAGAGCGAAGAGGAGTTCTGGTTAACCGCTTACGTGACCGATTTTCTGCTGCGTGCCAGCGAGGCGGGTTATGCGTTGCCTGACGACCTGATCGCCCGTGCCAATGCCCGGCTGCTGCGCTACTTACAGGACCCGGCGCAGATCACTGCCAGCGGCAGTAACCAGCCTGACGCATTGCGCTTCAGCGTGCAGGCCTACGCCGGCCTGGTACTGGCGCGGCAGCAGCGCGCGCCGCTGGGTGCTCTGCGAGCGCTATATGAAAAGCGTGATCAGAGCCGATCGGGGCTGGCGCTGATGCAGCTCGGGGTGGCGCTGAAGCTGATGGGGGATGCGCAGCGGTCGCAGCTGGCGATGGTGCAGGCTGCCAGCCTGACGCGCCCTGACGATAGCTGGATCGGAGACTACGGCAGCACGGTACGCGATCAGGGCATGATGATTGCGCTGTTAGCGGAAAACCAGCTACAGCCGGATCTGCAAAACAGCCTGCTGCTGTCGCTGTCGAAAGAGCTTAATGGTAAACGCGGGTTCTCGACGCAGGAGAATAACGCGCTCTATCTGGCTGCGCGCACCTTGCAAACGGCTCAGGGTCAGAGCTGGCAGGCGAACATCGTGGGCAAGCCGCAACCGGTAACCGGCCATGCGCCGTTAAACAGCGGACTGGATGCTCAGCAGCTGACGCAGGGCGTGACGATAAGTAATCCGGGCCCGGCGGCCCTGTATGGCAACCTGAACGTGGTGGGGTATCCGCTGAGCCCGCCAGCGCCGGTCAGCCAGCAGCTGGCGATCAAACGGGAGTACTTCACCCTCGACGGCAAAGCTGCCGATCTCAGCCAACTGCGCAGCGGTGAGCTGCTGGTGGTACGTCTGACCGTTTCAGCCAGACGCGACATCAGCGATGCGCTGGTGGTGGATTTACTGCCTGCCGGACTGGAGCTGGAAAATCAGAATCTGGCCGACAGCAGCGCCAGCCTGGGTGACAGCACGGATGCGTTAAAAGAGAGCATGATGGATATGCAGCAGGTTAACCTCCGGCATATTGAGTTCCGTGACGATCGCTTTGTCGCCGCGCTGGCTGTTGATAGCTATCGTCCTGCGACGCTGATCTATCTGGCGCGGGCCGTCACGCCAGGCACTTACCGGATGCCACCGCCGCAGGTGGAATCGATGTATGTTCCTGAGTGGCACGCCATCGGCAGTACGCCGCCGCCGATGAATGTCCGGTAAGCGGATGGCAGGGTGTTGAACATCCGAACGGCTAAAAAGCGGTGGCTGGCGCTGCCGCTTTTTTTACTGATGTTGCTGCTGGCTCTGTGGGGGCTGGATCGGCTCTCTCCGTTACCGCTTAAGCAACCACAGCCAGCGCGCGTGGTGGTGGCCGCCGACGGTACGCCGCTGTGGCGCTTCGCCGATCGTCAGGGGATCTGGCGCTATCCGGTCACGCCAGAAGAGGTTTCGCCCGCTTACCTGCAGGCATTACTGACTTACGAAGATCGCTGGTTCTGGTATCACCCTGGCGTCAATCCGCTGGCCCTGCTGCGCGCCGCCTGGCAGGATCTGCGGCACCGTAGCGTGATTTCCGGTGGCAGCACCTTAACTATGCAGGTGGCACGGCTTATTGACCCCCAGCCGCGGACGCTAAAGGGCAAGCTGATTCAGGCCTGGCGTGCGCTGCAGTTGGAGTGGCACCTTTCCAAACGCGATATCCTGACTCTCTACCTCAACCGGGCACCTTTTGGCGGCACGCTGGAAGGCGTCGGCGCCGCAAGCTGGAGCTGGCTGGGCAAATCGCCCGCTGAGCTGACCCGCGGCGAGGCCGCCTTGCTGGCGGTGTTGCCACAGGCTCCCAGCCGGTTACGGCCGGATCGCTGGCCGGCGCGGGCCGAAGCTGCCCGCAACAAAGTGCTGGATCGGCTGGCGCAGTACCGCGTCTGGTCGCCTCAGCAGGTGGCTGAAATCCGTCAGGAGCCGGTCTGGCTTCCGCCGCGACAGATGCCACAGATGGCGCCCTTACTGGCCCGGCGTCTGCTGTCGATCAGCGACCGTGAAAAGATTGTCTCGACCCTCGATCCGTCGTTGCAGCGTCAGCTGGAAAGCATGGCGCTGAACATTAAAAGCCAGCTTCCACCGCGCACCTCGCTGGCGGTACTGGTAGTCGATCACACCACCATGGCGGTACAGGGATATGTCGGTTCCGCCGACTTTGGCGATGACAGCCGCTATGGTCAGGTGGATATGATCGCCAGCGTGCGGTCGCCCGGCTCGGTGTTAAAACCCTTTGTCTATGGCATGGCGCTCGATGATGGCCTGATCCATGCAGAATCACTGTTGCAGGATGTACCGCGTCGCGTCGGCGACTACCGGCCGGGTAATTTCGACAGCGGTTTTCATGGCCCGGTCAGCGCCAGCGAGGCGTTAGTGCGCTCACTTAACCTGCCTGCCGTTCAGCTACTGGAGGCGCTGGGACCCAAAAATGTGGCGGCCCGTCTGCGTAATGTCGGGCTCAATTTACGTTTTCCAGCCGGTTCGGGGCCTAATCTGTCGCTGATCCTCGGGGGCTCCGGGGCGAGAATGGACGAAGTGGTAGCGGCTTACAGTGCCTTTGCCCGTCACGGCAACGCCGGTCAGCTGCGCTGGATGCCCGATCAGCCGTTGCAGCAGCGACCGCTACTGTCGCCTGGCGCGGCATGGATTATCCGCCGCATTCTGGCAGGCGAGGCGCAGCCAGCGGCTAACGGCAGCGAACCGGCGGTGGTTCCGCTGGCGTGGAAAACCGGCACCAGCTACGGCTACCGCGATGCCTGGGCGGTTGCAGTGAATCCGCGCTACCTGATTGGCGTCTGGGTCGGACGACCGGATGCGACGCCGGTGGCCGGTCAGTCAGGCGTGGCCTCGGCGGTACCGGTGATGAATCAGATTAACAGCATCCTGATGAGCCGCTTAGCCGGGCAGGAATGGCCTGCCGATCCGCGTCCAGCCTCGGTAACGGTTGCCGCTATCTGCTGGCCTGGCGGCCAGCCACTGCCGGTGGGCGATCAGAATTGCCGGCAGCGGCGGCAGAGCTGGGTGCTCAACGACACGCTGCCGCCCACGCTGCTGGCCGCCGGGCAGGAGAGCCTCAGCGGCTTGCGGTTACGCTACTGGCAAAACGACCGGGGATTGCGGGTGGCGGCGGATTGCCCACAGGCCAGCAGCCGTGAACGCCTGATGTGGCCGCTGCCGCTGGAGGCCTGGCTGCCGCCGCAGGAACAACGGGCGCAGCGCTTACCGCCAATCGATCCGCACTGTCCGCCGTTGGAGCAGGGCAGCAGCGCACCGCTGATCGTTACCGGCGTGATTGACGGACAGCGGGTGCAGCCGCTGCCGGGCAATCCGGTCCTGGTACTGCCGGTGGCGGTGCAGGGTGGACAAGGCACCGCGCGCTGGTGGTTTCTCAACGGTCAGCCACAGCCAGGCCAGAACGGCACGCTGTCGCTGCATCTCGATCGTCCGGGCGACTATCAGCTGGTGGTGATGGATGAAGCGGGTCAACTGGCCACCGTCACCTTCAGCCGCCTGTGATGCTTTTTTACGCTAAATCAGAGTTGCGCCCGCTTTGCTTCGATTCAGATCAAGATTTTTCAATAAATTGCGGATCTCTGATAGGCAACGCCAGGCTCTGCCCCTATAATCGGCGCCGTTTCTTAGCCGGGGCGTGCGCCCCCGGTTTCTTCAGGACGTCAAGACAGAGGTCATCATGGCAATCGAACGTACTTTTTCTATCATCAAGCCAAACGCCGTCGCTAAAAACGTGATCGGTGCCATCTACAACCGTTTTGAAAGCGCAGGCTTCAAAATCGTTGGCGCAAAAATGCTGCAGCTGAGCAAAGAGCAGGCTGAAGGTTTCTACGCTGAACATCAGGGCAAGCCATTCTTCGACGGTCTGGTTGAATTCATGACCTCTGGTCCGGTAGTGGTTTCTGTACTGGAAGGCGAAAACGCCGTTCAGCGTCACCGTGACCTGATGGGTGCGACTAATCCGGCAAACGCACTGGCCGGCACCCTGCGTGCTGACTACGCTGACAGCTTCACCGAGAACGCGACCCACGGTTCAGATTCTGCAGAATCTGCTGCCCGTGAAATCGCCTACTTCTTCGGCGAAAACGAAATCTGCCCGCGTACCCGTTAATCGCCTGGCGATAAACCACCGGCTGGCTTTACAAAAATCTGCCTGAGGGAGGCGACTCCCGCCTGTTATCAGGCCGCAGATGTTGTACAATATTGCGCCTTCATTAACTCCGCTTGATGAAGGCGCATTTTTTTACCTATTCATGAACAGCGCCATAACGTGTAACAACGAGGCCAGAGAACATTATGTCCGAACAGATTGTGACGTCCGCGTCCGCATCCCCGATTGTTGTTTCCCCCAAGAGCCAAAAAATTAACCTGCTGGATCTCAACCGTCAGCAGATGCGCGAATTCTTCCTGTCGCTCGGCGAAAAGCCGTTCCGCGCTGACCAGGTCATGAAGTGGATCTATCACTACTGCTGCGATGACTTCGAGCAGATGACCGACATCAACAAAAAGCTGCGTACCCGGCTGATGGAGCTGACGGAAATCCGCGCCCCGGAAGTGGCGGAAGAGATGCGCTCCACCGATGGCACCATTAAATGGGCGATCCGCGTTGGCGATCAGCTGGTGGAAACCGTCTACATCCCGGAAGGCGACCGCGCCACGCTGTGCGTCTCTTCACAGGTGGGCTGTGCGCTGGAGTGTAAATTCTGTTCGACCGCTCAGCAGGGCTTTAACCGTAACCTGCGGGTTTCAGAGATTATTGGTCAGGTATGGCGCGCGGCGAAAATTGTCGGCGCGGCCAAAATCACCGGCCAGCGTCCCATCACCAACGTGGTGATGATGGGCATGGGTGAGCCACTGCTCAACCTAAATAACGTGGTGCCCGCCATGGAGATCATGCTGGATGACTTCGGTTTCGGTTTATCGAAGCGTCGTGTGACCCTTTCGACCTCTGGCGTTGTGCCTGCGCTCGACAAACTGGGCGATATGATTGACGTCGCGCTGGCGATCTCGCTGCACGCGCCGAACGACAAGTTGCGTGACGACATCGTCCCGATCAACAAAAAATACAATATCGAAACCTTCCTGGCGGCGGTGAAACGCTACATTGGTAAGTCGAATGCCAACCAGGGTCGCGTCACCATCGAGTACGTGTTGCTGGATCATGTCAATGACAGCACTGACGATGCGCATGAGCTTGCCGCATTACTGAAAGATACGCCGTGCAAAATCAACCTGATTCCGTGGAACCCCTTCCCGGGCGCACCGTACGGCCGCAGCTCTAACAGCCGCATCGATCGCTTCTCTAAAGTGCTGATGGACTACGGTTTCACCACTATCGTGCGTAAAACCCGTGGCGACGATATTGATGCCGCCTGCGGTCAGCTGGCAGGTGAAGTTATCGACCGTACCAAACGTACCCTGCGCAAAAAGATGGCCGGTGAAGCGATATCTGTGAAAGCGCTCTGAAAGGCTGACCGTTAACGTTTCCTGAGGGTGACGCGCGTGGCAGGCTGTACGCTGCTAACGTCAACCGGATGGAAACGATGATGAGTAAGGGATTACCGGGGATTTTACTGGCCCTGTTTGTTGTAAGCGGGTGTGTCAGCCAGACGCAGTCACCCGGCGCGTCGGAACTGCGTCTACAGTTAGGGATGCACTATCTGGCGGGCGGCGATGAGGCGGCAGCAGAGCGCAATTTCCTGCGGGCGCAGGCGGCGGCACCGGATGATTATCGGGTCTCGCTGGCACTGGCCCGACTGGCACAGAAGCGGGGTAACCGCGCGGCAGCGCGGGCCCACTATCAACTGGCGCAGCAGCAGGCGCCGTTGAATGGTTTTGTCGCTAACAATTACGGTGCGTTTCTTTGCGCTTTAAGGCAGTATGGCGAAGCGCATCAACAGTTTAGTCGGGCAGGTGATGCGCAGCAGATTGACGCCCGGATCGATGCGCTTGAACTGGCGGGATTTTGTTATCTGCAGGCAGGCGATTTTGCCGCCGCGCGCCGTGAATTGCGGCAGGCCATTGAGACGGACGATCGCAAAGCCGGGGCAGTGCTGGCTGAAGCTGAAAAGCTGATGGCCGATAATCAACTGGCTAACGCGCAGATTTTGCTCGATATATACCAGCAACAGCGGCCCGAAACGGCACGCAGTCTGGCGTTACACTTACGTTTCGCCGCGCTACAGGGAAATGCCGCTGACGTTTCACGTTATGGCGACCGGTTAGCGCGACGTTTTCCGCAATCGATACAGTACCAGCGTTATTTAGCTAATGAATACTGAAGCCACTCAAGAGAATTCTGCAGTACATTCAACAGGTGAACGCCTGCGTCTGGCCCGTGAGCAGCTGGGACTGACGCAGCAGAACGTCGCTGAACGCCTGTGTCTGAAACTTTCTACCGTGCGTGACATTGAAGAAGACAAATCGCCTGCTGATTTGGCCTCTACTTTCCTGCGCGGCTACATTCGCTCCTACGCGCGACTGGTGCATATTCCTGAAGAGGAATTGCTGCCAATGATGGCGAAACAGACGCCGGTTCGTGCTGCAAAAATAGAACCGATGCAAAGTTTCTCGCTGGGTAAGCGCCGCAAAAAGCGTGACGGCTGGTTGATGATTTTCACCTGGCTGGTGCTGTTTGTGGTGGTCGGTCTGACGGGTGCCTGGTGGTGGCAGAATCACAAAGCCTCGCAGGACGATCTGGTGTCGATGGCCGATCAGAATGGCAGCAGCGGTGACGGTCAGTCTATTCCGCTGGGGGAGTCGAGCGGTGACAGCACCGCCCCGGCTGCGCCGGATGAAAGCAACACCCCGCCAGCAGCAGATAACAGCGCTGCCGGCACCAGCACGCCAGCCACGACGGCCCCGGCCGCCAGTGCCAGCAATACCGCGCCTGCTGCTCAGTCAGACAACACCAGTAATGCGGTGGTATCGCCCAGCCAGGCACCGGTAGACACCAGCGCGGCCGCTCCGGCGGCCAGCACCGCACCGCAGATGCCGGTCGGCGCAGCAGCGGTCAGTGAACCCGCTGGCGATCCAAACGCGGTGGTGATGACCTTTAATGCCGACTGCTGGCTGGAAGTTAGCGATGCAACCGGTAAAAAACTGTTCAGCGGCTTGCAGCGCAGCGGTGGTAAACTCAGTCTCGCAGGAACCGCTCCGTATCGTCTGAAAATTGGCGCTCCTTCCGCGGTTCAGGTGCAATATCAGAATCAGCCCGTTGATTTAAGTCGTTTTATCCGTAATAACCAGGTTGCTCGCCTGACGTTGGGTGCGCAATAACAGCGTATCGCGTACCGGGCAATTGTGGAGAAGAAATATGCATAACGAAGCACCCATTATCCGCCGTAAATCCAAACGCATTTACGTCGGCAAGGTGCCAGTCGGTGACGGCGCGCCAATCGCTGTTCAGTCGATGACGAACACCCGCACCACAGACGTGGCGGCGACGGTAAATCAGATCAAAGCCCTTGAGCGCGTCGGTGTCGATATCGTCCGCATCTCGGTGCCGACGATGGATGCAGCAGAAGCATTCAGACTGATTAAACAGCAGGTGAACGTCCCGCTGGTGGCCGATATCCATTTTGACTACCGCATCGCGTTGAAAGTGGCCGAATATGGCGTTGATTGCCTGCGGATTAATCCCGGCAACATCGGCAATAACGAGCGTATCCGCATGGTGGTCGACTGCGCACGCGACAACAATATTCCGATCCGGATCGGCGTAAACGCCGGTTCGCTGGAAAAAGATCTGCAGGAAAAATATGGCGAGCCGACGCCACAGGCACTGCTTGAGTCGGCGATGCGCCATGTCGATCACCTCGATCGCCTTAACTTTGATCAGTTCAAAGTCAGCGTAAAAGCGTCGGACGTCTTCCTGGCGGTCGAATCGTATCGTCTGCTGGCGAAGCAGATTGAGCAGCCGCTGCACCTCGGTATTACCGAAGCGGGCGGGGCGCGAGCCGGTGCGGTAAAATCCGCCATTGGGCTCGGTTTACTGCTGTCCGAAGGGATTGGTGACACGCTGCGTATCTCGCTGGCGGCCGATCCGATCGAAGAAGTGAAGGTCGGTTTTGATATTCTGAAGTCACTGCGCATTCGTTCGCGTGGCATCAACTTCATCGCCTGTCCTACCTGTTCACGTCAGGAGTTTGACGTAATCGGCACTGTTAATGCGCTGGAACAGCGTCTGGAAGATATCATCACGCCGATGGATGTCTCCATTATCGGCTGTGTGGTTAACGGACCGGGCGAAGCGACCATCTCTACGCTGGGCGTCACCGGCGGCAACAAGAAAAGTGGCTTCTACGAAGATGGCGTGCGTCAGCGCGATCGTCTCGACAACAACGATATGATCGATCAGCTGGAAGCGCGTATTCGTGCCAAAGCATCGATGCTTGATGCCACGCGCCGTATTGATGTGCAGCATCTGGAAAAATAATGGCGTGCGCGGCCTGCGTGCGTGACTTTTTTGACTGAACCTGTGCGGTTTCATCCTCATAAGGTATGATGCCGGACAGGTTTTTTTGCATTAAGAGATTCTAACGTGGCGAAGAATATTCAGGCGATTCGCGGGATGAACGATTACCTGCCTGCGGATACCGCCATCTGGCAACGGATTGAAGGCGTTCTCAAGCAGACGCTGGCGAGCTACGGTTACAGCGAAATTCGCTTACCGCTGGTGGAGCAGACCCCGCTGTTTAAACGCGCCATCGGTGAAGTCACCGATGTGGTTGAAAAAGAGATGTACACCTTTGAGGACCGCAACGGCGAAAGCCTGACGCTGCGTCCGGAAGGAACCGCAGGCTGTGTGCGAGCCGGTATCGAACACGGTTTACTCTACAACCAGGAACAGCGGCTGTGGTACATGGGCCCGATGTTCCGCTATGAGCGTCCACAGAAGGGCCGCTACCGTCAGTTTTACCAGATGGGCGTCGAAGTGTTTGGCCTGCAGGGCCCGGATATCGATGCTGAATTGATCATGCTGAACGCGCGCTGGTGGAAAGCGTTGGGCATCGCCGATCACGTTCGCCTTGAACTGAACTCCATTGGCTCCCTTGAAGCCCGTGCTCGCTACCGCGATGCGCTGGTGGCTTTCCTTGAGCAGCATAAAGAGGTGCTGGATGAGGATTGCAAACGCCGCATGTACAGTAACCCGATGCGAGTGCTGGACAGTAAAAATCCTGATATTCAGCAACTGCTGAACGATGCGCCGCAACTCGGCGACTATCTTGATGACGAATCACGCGAGCATTTCAACGGCCTGTGCGCACTGCTGGATGACGCCGGTATCGCCTACACCATCAACCAGCGCCTGGTGCGCGGGCTTGATTACTACAATCGCACGGTGATTGAGTGGGTGACCGACAGCCTCGGTTCACAGGGCACGGTGTGCGGTGGCGGACGCTATGATGGCCTGGTTGAACAGCTCGGCGGACGCGCAACCCCAGCCGTAGGTTTTGCTATGGGCATGGAACGTCTGGTGCTGCTGGTTCAGGCGGTGAATCCCGATTTTGAACCGACGAGCAATGTGGATGTCTATGTAATCGCTTCGGGTCAGGGCGTGCAGTCTGCAGCCATGCAACTGGCGGAGAAACTGCGTGATGAAGCGCCAGAACTGCGGTTGATGACTAACTTCGGCGGCGGCAACTTCAAAAAGCAGTTTGCCCGTGCTGACAAGTGGGGCGCTCGCGTCGCGCTGGTGTTAGGCGAGGATGAAGTGAAGGCCGGACAGGTCGTGATTAAAGATCTACGCCGTGGCGAGCAGCAAACGCTGGCTCAGGCAGAGGCTGCTGCTGTTTTGCGCACGCTGTTGCAGTAAGCGTGGCGCAGCACCAACCATAGAAAGGAGAGGGATTGCGTGGAAGTGTATAGCAATGAGAACGAGCAGACCGATGCGCTGCGTCGCTTTTTTGCCAATAACGGCAAAGCGTTAGCGGTTGGCGTAGTGATCGGCATTGCTGCGCTTGGCGGCTGGCGTTACTGGGCCAGTCATCAGGAAGATGCGGCGAAATCAGTATCGGCGCAGTATCAGCAGCTCACCAGCGCCATGCAGGCGGGCAAGCCAGAAACGCTGGAAGCGGTTAACACCTTTGCCAATGAAAACAGCAACACCTACGGTGCACTGGCCGCGATGGATCTGGCAAAACAGTATGTTGATACCAACCAGCTGGACAAAGCCGCGACGCTGCTGCAAAACGGCCTGAAAGATACCAAAGATGCCAACCTGCAGGCGGTGATTAACCTGCGCCTGGCACGCATTCAACTGCAACAGAATCACGCTGATGCGGCACTTAAAACCCTTGACGCTGTGAAGGGTGATGGCTGGACAGCCATTGTGGCCGATATCCGTGGTGAAGCGCTGCTGAGCAAAGGCGACAAGCAGGGCGCGCGCGATGCATGGAGCAAAGGGGTTGAATCTGACGCCTCTCCGGCATTGAAGCAAATGATGCAGATGAAGATGAATAACTTAAGCTAAGCCAGTCAAGAGAGAGCGCATGGAATTACGTAAATACCTGCTGCCGGGGCTGATTTCAGTCACTTTGCTCAGCGGTTGTTCGCTGTTTAGCGGCGAAGAAGATGTAGTAAAAATGGCCCCATTGCCTCAGGTGGAAAATCAGTTCACGCCACAGGAAGTGTGGAGCACCTCGGTGGGAGATGGCGTCGGTGATTTCTACTCCAACCTGCATCCCGCCTGGCAGGACACCACCGTATTTGCGGCCGATCGCTTCGGTATCGTAAAAGCGCTGGACGCCGCCGACGGTAAAGAAAAATGGAAAGTCGATCTCTCTGAGAAAACCGGCTTCTTCTCGAAAAATCGCTCAGCCCTGTTATCGGGCGGCCTGACGGCGGACGGCGATCGTCTCTATGTCGGCAGCGAGCGCGGTCAGATTTATGCGCTGAACAGCAGCGATGGCAGCCTGGCCTGGCAGACCAAAGTGGCGGGTGAAGCACTTTCTCGTCCGGTGGTCAGCGACGGCCTGGTACTGGTACACACCAGCAACGGGATGTTGCAGGGACTGGATCAGAGCAGCGGCGCTATCAAGTGGAGCGTCAACCTGGATATGCCAGCGTTGTCACTGCGTGGTGAATCTGCGCCTGCGGTCGCTTTTGGCGGCGCCATCGTCGGTGGCGACAATGGCCGCGTCAGTGCGGTTATCCTGAATCAGGGACAACTGATCTGGCAGCAGCGTATTTCCCAGGTCAGCGGCGCGACTGAGATCGATCGTCTGAATGATGTCGATACTACGCCGGTTATCGTCAACGGTGTGGTTTACGCACTGGCCTATAACGGCGATCTCACGGCGCTGGACCTGCGTTCCGGTCAGATTTTGTGGAAACGCGAAATCGGCGGCGTAAAAGATCTGATTGTTGATGCGGGCCGCATCTATCTGGTCGATCAGGACGATCGGGTGATTGCGCTTAACGCCGATGGCGGCGTGGCAATCTGGCGCCAGAGCGATCTGCTGCACCGTAATCTGACCTCACCGGTGCTCTACAACGGCTACCTGGTGGTCGGCGATAGCGAAGGTTATCTGCACTGGCTGAACACCACCGATGGTCGTTTCGTCGCGCAGCAGAAACTGGACAGCTCCGGCTTCCAGACTGAGCCGGTGGTCGCCAGCGATAAGCTGCTGATCCAGTCGAAAGATGGAGAGGTTTATGCGATTACCCGCTAACGGGTAAACGTCTGGCAGGTGAAATCCTCCGTTCTGACGGCTCCTGATTTAATCAGGGGCCGTTTCGTTTTTAGTCAGGCATGGTATTCTTTGCGCCTTCAGCCTGAACTTAACGGCCAGAGCCGTTATAATCACGCCATTCGGGCGATTAATTATTTATTGAGGCATTGTTATGGTACCTGTGGTCGCGCTGGTTGGGCGTCCCAATGTGGGAAAATCTACGCTATTTAACCGTTTAACCCGCACTCGTGATGCGCTGGTAGCGGATTTTCCTGGACTGACTCGCGATCGCAAATATGGTCGCGCCGAAGTGGAAGGGCGCGAATTTATTGTTATCGATACCGGCGGTATCGACGGCACCGAAGAGGGTGTCGAAACGCGGATGGCCGAGCAGTCACTGCTGGCGATTGAAGAAGCGGATGTGGTGCTGTTTATGGTCGATGCGCGTGCCGGAATGATGGCCGCCGATCAGCAAATTGCTAAGCACCTGCGTTCACGTCAGAAAGCCACTTTCCTGGTGGCGAATAAAACCGACGGACTCGATCCCGATCAGGCGGTGGTGGATTTCTATTCACTGGGCCTCGGTGAGATCCATGCCATTGCGGCGTCGCATGGTCGTGGTGTTACCAGCCTGATCGAAACGGCACTGCTGCCGTGGATGGACAAAGTTGAGCCGGTCGAACTCACTGAAGAAGAAGAGAACCAGGCTTACTGGAGTGCGCTCGACGCCGAACAGACTGCTGAACTGGAAGCCGCAGAGGAAGAAGAAAACTTCGACCCGACCGGTTTGCCGATCAAGCTGGCGATTGTCGGTCGTCCTAACGTAGGTAAGTCAACGCTCACTAACCGTATTCTCGGCGAAGATCGCGTGGTGGTCTACGACATGCCGGGCACCACTCGCGACAGCATCTATATTCCGATGGAACGTGATGGACGCGAGTATGTGCTGATCGACACCGCGGGCGTGCGCAAGCGTGCCAAAATCTCTGATACCGTAGAGAAATTCTCGGTGATCAAAACGCTGCAGGCGATTGAAGATGCCAACGTAGTTATGCTGGTGATCGATGCGCGTGCCGGTATTTCCGATCAGGATCTGTCGCTGCTGGGCTTCATCCTCAACAGTGGCCGCTCGCTGGTGATTGTGGTCAACAAGTGGGATGGCCTGTCGCAGGAAATCCGTGATGAAGTGAAAGAGACGCTGGACTATCGTCTGGGCTTTATCGATTTCGCCCGTATCCACTTCATCTCTGCGCTGCACGGCAGTGGTGTCGGCAATCTGTTTGAATCGGTCACCGAAGCCTATGACTGTTCAACCAAACGTGTGAACACCTCAATGCTGACCCGTATCATGAACATGGCGGCCGAAGATCATCAGCCACCATTGGTTCGCGGTCGTCGCGTTAAGCTGAAGTATGCACATGCTGGTGGTTATAATCCGCCGATTGTGGTGATCCACGGTAACCAGGTTAAAGACCTGCCGGACTCATACAAACGCTACCTGATGAACTACTTCCGTAAATCATTGAACGTAATGGGAACGCCGATTCGCATCCAGTTCAAAGAGGGTGAGAACCCGTACGAAGGTAAGCGCAACCTGCTGACGCCAACGCAGCAGCGTAAGCGTAAGCGTCTGATGGCGCATATGAAGAAAAATAAGCGTTAAGTGAAAGAGGGCCGGAAGGCCCTCTTTTTTTGTCCTGATATTAAGTAAGAGGCTAATCATGACCATTAATTGTGAAAACTGTCAGCAGCCGCTGCAGCTCAGCGACGGCGAATTTATCTGTAGCGGTTGTGGTGCACACACGCCGGCGCAGGCATGCTGCCCGGATTGCCATCAGCCGCTGGAACGGCTTTCTGCCTGTGGCGCAGTGGACTACTTTTGTCACCATGGACACGGCCTGATCTCGAAAAAGCGGGTGGAGTTTCAGCCACAGCGTTAAGTAAGCGGCAGCGATCCGGCGTAAGCCGTCGGCATTCACTACAATTGTTGTAGCAAAAATGCTATTGCAGCGTAACAACTGGGTTATAGATGTTCACTCTGTAATGTACCAGGTGGTACAATCCTGCCGCGTCGTGGGGATGGGCCAGCCACACCAGGTCTTTCCGGTCCAGCTTTCTCCATGGACGCGGGTCTGTTTATATTCGATTTGAAACAGTGCGGCACTCCGCATGTCCCTTTGACAAGGTTGCGCAGTTCAGGCGGCAACCGGCGTGGACGCTCTGTTTATTCAGGAGAGTTAGTGTTATGGCTGAAACATCGTCCCGCTCCGCTAAGGGGCTGGGAATAGTATCCGTGCTGCTCGGGCTGGTGCTGCTGGCTACCGGCCTGTTCTTCGCGATAGGCGGCGGCAAACTGGTTGCCCTCGGCGGCAGTTGGTACTTCCTGATTGCCGGTATCGTTACCGTTCTGTCAGCAATTCAGTTTTTCCGTCGCAAATCATCGGCGGTGGTACTGTTTCTGCTGATGTTTGTCGGCACCCTGATCTGGTCCCTGTTTGATGCTGGCATCGAGTTCTGGCCGCTGGTTTCACGCCTGATGGTGCCAACCGGCCTGATGATCGTCGCCTTCCTGCTCTGGCCTGCGCTGCGTAAGCGTGAAGGCAAAAGCTCGCTGGCAAAGCCCGCTTATGGGCTTTCTGCGCTGCTGGCAGTCGGCATGGTGGTAACTTTCGTGCAGATGTTTCAGCCACATCCTACCGTCGCGTTCTCAGGCGAAGAGCTGCCGCTGATTCCGGTGGATAAAGCGAAACAGCAGAAAGACTGGGATAACTATGGCAACACGCCACAGGGCAGCCGCTTTGTGGCGCTGGACCAAATCACCCGCGATAATGTGAAAGATCTGCAGGTCGCCTGGACCTTCCGGACCGGCGATATCCCGGACAGCCCAACCGGCAACGGCGCGGAAGATCAGCAAACCCCGTTACAGGTGGGTAATACCCTCTATCTCTGCACCCCGCACAACAATGTTATTGCCGTCGAAGCAGACAGCGGTAAGCAGATCTGGAAACGCGAAATCAATGCCCAGGCGGAAGTCTGGCCGCGCTGCCGTGGTCTGGCTTATTTCGATGCCACTAAACCGCTGCAGCAGCCAACTCAGCCAGGCTCGACGCCGGTTCCGGCCGTCACGCTGCCAGCCGGTGATAGCTGTCAGCGCCGCATTCTGATGAACACCATCGATGCACGTCTGATCGCCATCAACGCTGACAACGGTGAGTTCTGTGAGAGCTTTGGTAATCACGGTATCGTTGACCTGAAAGCCGGTCTCGGCCAGGCGCCCGATCCGCAGTATCAGCTGACGTCGGCACCGACGCTGGCAGGCACCACCGTAGTGGTGGGCGGCCGCGTCGCTGACAACGTCCAGACCGATATGCCGGGTGGCGTATTGCGTGGTTTTGACGTCATCACCGGTCAGATGCGCTGGGCGTTTGACCCGGGTAATGTCGATCCGAATGCGGTGTTAATGCCGGGCAAAGAGTACGCCCGCAGTACGCCGAACTCGTGGGCACCGATGTCTTACGATCCGGCGATGAACACCGTATTTATCCCGATGGGCAGTTCATCTGTCGATCTGTGGGGTGCGAACCGTACCGAACTGGATCACAAATATGGCGCATCCGTGCTGGCGCTGGACGCTACCACCGGTAAAGAGAAGTGGGTTTATCAGACCGTACATAACGATCTGTGGGACTTCGACCTGCCGATGCAGCCAAGCCTGATCGATTTCCCGCTGAAGGATGGCACAACTAAACCTGCGGTGGTGATTGGCGGTAAAACCGGCATGATCTTCGTGCTCGATCGCATGACCGGCAAGCCACTGACCAAAGTCGAAGAGCTGCCGATGCCACAGGGACATATCCCGAACGAGCAGTACACCAAAACCCAGCCTCATTCGACCGGTATGCCACAGATTGGCAACCAGACGCTGAAAGAGTCTGACATGTGGGGTGCTACGCCGTTTGATCAGCTGGCCTGCCGTATTGGCTTCAAATCGATGCGTTATGATGGCCTGTTCACCGTACCGGACACCGATAAGTCGCTGAGCTTCCCGGGTTCGCTGGGCGGAATGAACTGGGGTAGCATGTCGACCGATCCGAACAACCATCTGCTGTTCGTCAATGACATGCGTCTCGGCCTGTGGGTACAGATGATCCCGGCTGACACCAATAAGATTTCTCGTGGCAGCAACGGTGGTGAAGCGATCAACACCGGTATGGGCGCGGTGCCGCTGAAAGGCACACCGTATGCGGTGAACAAAAACCGCTTTATGTCGCCGCTGGGCATTCCTTGCCAGAAGCCACCGTTTGGTACGCTGTCGGCCATTGACATGAAAACCCAGAAAATCGTCTGGCAGGTGCCGGTCGGTACCGTGCAGGATACCGGACCTTTCGGCATCAAAATGCGCATGAAAATGCCGGTTGGTATGCCAACGCTGGGCGGTACGCTGGCAACTCAGGGTGGGCTGGTGTTCATCGCCGGTACCCAGGATTACTACCTGCGCGCCTTTGATGCTTCAACCGGTAAAGAAGTATGGAAAGCACGTCTGCCGGTTGGCAGCCAGGGCGGCCCGATGAGCTACGTTTCGCCGAAAACCGGCAAACAGTACATCCTCATCTCTGCCGGTGGTGCACGCCAGTCGCCGGATCGTGGTGATTACGTGATTGCTTACGCGCTGCCAGACAGCAAGTAAGTTCAGCTGTGAAAAGGGCCGACACTGTCGGCCCTTTTTTTGGCAGAGTGTTGCCCGGTTCGCTGTAAGGCCGCTTAGCTCAGGTAACACGGTCAGATCGGAAAGTCGCAAAACCGACATCCATGACTGCCCGGCGCGCGACGTCCATGGCGCGGGACGCTTTCCTCCTCTGACTGTGTTCCCTGCATCTTAAGCTCATGGGTTGCTGCCAGATTCACATCAGATTATTCAGCTGTCTCAGGGCCGACACTGTCGGCCCTTTTTTGCTTATTCACCATCACGCCACAGCGCCTGCAATTCTGGCGGCGCTACCTGTTCCGGAATCAACAGCACGATGGTGCCGACCTCGCGGTGGGTCGCATACTGAATCTGAATGCGAAAATAGCGTTGATCGCCACGTCCCACCTCAGGCGCTTTCTCTTCCGGCTCGCCCAGCGGCATAGCCTGCTCAAGCGCACGACAGACGCGCTGCTTTTCCGGCGGCGGCAGTTCACCCAGCGAAAAACGGCGTTCGGCGCGCAGGCCAGGCATAAAGGCGAGGCCTCCTTCACGCGCCACGATGATAGTGGCGTCATCGGTGAGTTCTGGCAGATCACTCATAGCACACCGACCTCTTTCCACGCCTGCTCAATTGCGCTGGCAACGGAACGGTTAAAGCGCTTTTCGCCATGCTGAAGGGTAAAGCGGGCAAAGGTTTTAAAATCGGCATCCTGCGGCAGTTCATCGTCGCACATTGTGTCATACCAGGCGTGACCCGCCAGCTCCCACGCATAGCCGCCCAGCGCTTTCGCCGCCAGATAGAAGGCGCGGTTAGGAATACCGGAGTTGAGGTGCACGCCGCCGTTATCTTCGCGGGTCTGAACGTAATGATCCATGTGCGCCGGCTGCGGATCTTTGCCCAGCATCGGGTCGTCATACGCGGTGCCGGGCGCAGACATCGACCGCAGCCCCTTGCCATTGATACCGCTGGCCAGCAGGCCTTCACCGATGATCCAGTCAGCCTGATCGGCACTCTGTTTTTTACTGAACTGTTTGACCAGCGAGCCAAATACATCGGAGAGTGACTCGTTCAGCGCACCCGCCTGCTCAAAGTAGATCAGACCGGCTTCATTCTCGGTCACGCCATGCGTCAGTTCGTGCGCCACCACGTCGATTGCGATGGTAAAACGATTAAAAATCTCGCCGTCACCATCACCAAATACCATTTGCTGACCGTTCCAGAAGGCGTTCTGGTATTTATCGCCGTAATGGACCGTTCCGAGCAGTTTCAGCCCCTGATTATCCAGCGAGTTGCGCTGGTAGGCCTGCCAGAAAAAGTCATAGGTGGTGCCGAGATAATCCCAGGCTTCACCGGCTGCGACATCACCGTTTTCGGGCTGGCCTTCCTGACGAATCAGCTTACCGGGCAGGGTTTGCTGGTTTTGCGCATCATAAATTTCGCGATCCACATGGCCGCCTGCTGCCGTTTTCGCCACGGCCGGCTTTTGCCAGTGTTCAGCCATCAGATGCTGTACATGGGTCAGGGTGCGGCGCGCCTGTTCCTGCTGGTGACCGGAGCCGTGCGCGATAATTTTGCGGAGGATATAGGGAGGAATAACGCTAAAGGCCATGTGAAACTCCTTGGCAACAGGGATGTGCCAAAAAGTATAGACCGGTCAGTAAAGATACACCTCGTTGATGCCATAACAAGCGATACGATAACCGGTGTACTGACGGTCTGACACCAGCAGGGCGATCAGGAAGCGGCTTTGCGGCGGCGCTTTTTCTCCGGCAACAGCTGGGTTACCTGACTCTCGACCCAGCCATCATCCAGGCGAGTGCGCAGCAGATCGCCGTTCTGCAGCTGCTGGGTCTTTTTCACAACCTGACCTGCAGTATCGGTAGTGACGCTGAAGCCGCGCGCCAGGGTCGCTAACGGACTGACGCCTTCCAGCTGCGCTACCAGTTGGCCGAACTGCTGTTTATCCGCGTTCAGCTGTTTCTGCATACTCTGCTGCAGACGATAGTGCCAGCTTTGCAGCTGCTTCTGCGCTTCAAACAGACGCTGCTGTGGCTGCTGCGCGGTCAGCCGATGCGTCAGGCGATCCTGTTGCCGGCTGGCGTGGCGCAAGCCGGTTTCCATCGCGTCAGTCAGCCGTTGCTGCAGGCGGAACAGGGCGGTCTGCTGGCGGGCGAGACGTAACTGAGGATGCTGCTGTTGCAGACGATGCTCCAGCCGGCTGTAGAGCCGCTGCTGGCGCGCCAGATAGTAGTCCATCGCCATCTCAAGCCGCTGTTGCTGCGACTGCAGCTGACGCAGCAGCTCAAGCTGATTACGGCTGACGATCTCGGCGGCGGCAGAAGGCGTTGGCGCGCGCAAATCTGCCACAAAATCGGCAATCGTGACGTCAGTTTCATGGCCGACAGCGCTGACGATCGGAATACGGCTGGCAAAAATCGCCCGCGCGACGCGTTCGTCGTTAAAGCTCCACAAATCTTCCAGTGAGCCGCCGCCACGGCCGACAATTAACACGTCGCACTCATTACGCTGGTTAGCGATCTCAATCGCCCGGACGATAGCGGCAGGCGCATCAACGCCCTGAACCGGAGTGGGATAGATCACTACCGGCAAGGAGGGATCGCGGCGATGCAGCACCCGCAGCACATCGTGCAGCGCCGCGCCGGTTGAAGAGGTGATCACACCGACCTGGCGCGCCGGATCGGGCAGCGGTTGCTTATGCTGTGGTTCGAACAAACCTTCGGTCGCCAGCCGCGCTTTCAGCAGTTCAAACTGCTGCTGCAGCAGACCTTCACCGGCCGGGTGCATACTTTCGATAATCAGCTGATAGTCGCCGCGCGGCTCATACAGCGTGATGTTGGCGCGAACCAGCACCTGCTGACCATGCTGCGGACGAAAGGTGACGCGACGGTTGCTGTTGCGGAACATGGCACAGCGCACCTGGGCGCCGTCATCCTTCAGGGTGAAGTACCAGTGACCGGAAGCGGGTTGGGTGAAGTTGGAGATCTCGGCGCTCAGCCAGACCAGGCCCATCTCTTTTTCCAGCAGCTGACGCACTGTGGTATTGAGACGGCTGACGGTAAAAATATTGGCGACGGGTGGCAGCGACATGTGACGAAGATCAAATTCCAAATCAGCAGGTTAATTCACCGATACTACAGGGCTGATAGCGCGGATCAAGAGTTTTTCTGAAATAATGCTGGAGGCAATCGGTTACGGCCTGTATAATGCCGCGGCAATATTTTATCTATTCTCATTCACCCGAGGTGGAGTATTGCCATGTTAAGAATCGCTAAAGAAGCACTCACTTTCGACGACGTTTTACTCGTTCCTGCACACTCCACCGTCCTGCCGAATACGGCCGATCTCAGCACTCAGCTGACCAAAAATATCCGTTTAAATATTCCGATGCTTTCCGCTGCAATGGACACCGTGACCGAAGCGGGTCTGGCGATTGCGCTGGCGCAGGAAGGCGGTCTTGGCTTCATTCACAAAAACATGTCAATTGAACGCCAGGCGGACGAAGTGCGCAAGGTGAAGAAACATGAAAGCGGCGTGGTGACTGAGCCACAAACCGTGCTGCCAACTACACCGCTGGCCGAAGTGAAAGCGCTGACCGAGCGTAACGGTTTTGCCGGTTACCCGGTAGTGAACCGCGACAACGAACTGGTCGGTATCATTACCGGTCGTGACGTTCGCTTTGTCACTGACCTCTCCCAGCCGGTATCCGCTGTGATGACCCCGAAAGATCGTCTGGTGACGGTGAAAGAGGGTGAAGCGCGCGACGTAGTGCTGCACAAAATGCACGAAAAGCGCGTTGAAAAAGCGCTGGTGGTGGATGACAGCTTCCATCTGCTTGGCATGATTACCGTAAAAGATTTCCAGAAAGCCGAACGTAAACCAAACGCCTGTAAAGATGCGCAGGGTCGTCTGCGTGTCGGTGCCGCCGTTGGTGCGGGCGCCGGTAACGAAGAGCGTATCGATGCGCTGGTTGCGGCCGGCGTTGACGTGCTGCTGATTGACTCCTCGCATGGCCATTCCGAAGGCGTGCTGTCACGTATTCGTGAAACCCGCGCCAAATATCCTGATCTTGAAATCGTCGGCGGCAACGTGGCGACCGGTGCTGGCGCACTGGCGCTGGTAGACGCCGGCGTTAGTGCAGTTAAAGTCGGTATCGGCCCGGGCTCCATCTGTACTACCCGTATCGTCACCGGCGTTGGCGTGCCACAGATTACCGCCGTTTCTGATGCGGTTGCTGCACTGGAAGGCACCGGTATTCCGGTAATCGCCGATGGTGGTATCCGCTTCTCTGGCGACATCGCCAAAGCAATTGCTGCGGGCGCATCCTGTGTGATGGTCGGTTCTATGCTGGCCGGTACCGAAGAATCCCCGGGCGAAATCGAACTCTATCAGGGGCGTTCGTTCAAATCCTATCGCGGCATGGGTTCACTGGGCGCGATGTCGAAAGGCTCATCTGACCGTTACTTCCAGACCGATAACGCCGCCGACAAACTGGTGCCGGAAGGCATTGAAGGCCGCGTTGCCTATAAAGGCCGCCTGAAAGAGATCGTACACCAGCAGATGGGCGGACTGCGCTCCTGTATGGGCCTGACCGGCTGCCCGACCATTGATGACCTGCGCACCAAAGCGGAATTTGTCCGCATCAGCGGTGCCGGCATCAACGAAAGCCATGTCCATGATGTGACCATTACCAAAGAGTCACCGAACTACCGCATGGGATCGTAATCCAGTAAGATTTCCCGCCCGGCTTCAGCCGGGCGCTTTTATTTATCAAGTCACCGTTCTGGAAACCCCTCAATGACGACGGAAAATATCCATAAGCATCGCATTCTGATTCTCGATTTCGGCTCTCAATATACTCAGCTGGTGGCACGTCGCGTGCGCGAACTGGGTGTCTACTGTGAACTCTGGGCATGGGACGTGACCGAAGAGCAGATTCGCCAGTTCAATCCGAGCGGCATCATCCTCTCCGGTGGGCCGGAAAGCACCACCGAGCTGAACAGCCCGCGTGCGCCTGAATATGTCTTCAGCGCCGGTGTGCCGGTGCTGGGCGTCTGCTACGGCATGCAGACCATGGCGATGCAGTTGGGCGGTAAAGTCTCCGGTTCCAGCGAGCGTGAGTTCGGTTATGCGCAGGTTGAAGTGACCACCCCAAGCGCGCTGGTACGCGGTATTGAAGACGCGCTCAGCGCCGCCGGTAAACCGCTGCTGGATGTCTGGATGAGCCACGGCGACAAAGTGACTGCCATTCCGGCTGACTTCGTCACCGTTGCCAGCACCGAAACCTGTCCGTTCGCCATCATGGCCAACGAAGAGAAGCGTTTCTACGGCGTGCAGTTCCACCCGGAAGTGACCCACACCCGTCAGGGGCTGCGGATGCTTGAGCGTTTCATTATCGATATCTGTGAATGTGAAGCGCTGTGGACCCCGGCTAAGATCATTGAAGATGCGGTTGAGCGCCTGCGTGAGCAGGTCGGCAATGACAAGGTAATCCTTGGCCTGTCAGGCGGCGTTGACTCCTCTGTGACCGCGATGCTGCTGCACCGCGCCATCGGCGATCGTCTGACCTGCGTATTCGTGGATAACGGTCTGCTGCGCCTGAACGAAGCGCAACAGGTGATGGATATGTTTGGCGACCACTTTGGTCTCAACATCATCCATGTGCCGGCTGAGATGCGCTTCCTGGATGCACTGGCGGGTATTGATGAACCTGAAGCTAAGCGTAAAACCATCGGTCGCGTCTTTGTGGAAGTATTTGACGAAGAAGCGCTGAAACTGCAGGACGTTAAGTGGCTGGCGCAGGGCACCATCTATCCGGACGTGATTGAATCAGCCGCCTCTGCCACCGGTAAAGCGCACGTCATCAAATCGCACCATAACGTGGGTGGCCTGCCGAAAGAGATGAAGATGGGGCTGGTTGAACCGCTGAAAGAGCTGTTCAAAGATGAAGTGCGTAAGATCGGTCTGGAGCTGGGCCTGCCGTACGATATGCTTTATCGCCATCCGTTCCCGGGTCCGGGTCTGGGCGTGCGCGTGCTGGGCGAAGTGAAGAAAGAGTATTGCGACCTGCTGCGCCGTGCCGATGCGATCTTCATTGAAGAGCTGCACAAAGCCGATCTCTACAACAAGGTCAGCCAGGCCTTCACCGTCTTCCTGCCGGTACGTTCGGTCGGTGTGATGGGCGATGGCCGTAAATATGACTGGGTGGTTTCACTGCGTGCAGTGGAAACCATCGACTTCATGACCGCGCACTGGGCGCACCTGCCGTATGAATTCCTCGGCCGCGTCTCTAACCGCATCATCAATGAAGTCAACGGCATCTCCCGCGTGGTGTATGACATCAGCGGCAAGCCACCGGCGACCATTGAATGGGAATGATTTCGCGTCTGGCAACAGCCTGCACGGTTAAGCAGTAAAATCCCTCTAAGCCCGCATCACTGCGGGCTTTTTTGTATCTGGCACTTTCTGGCAGCTGTTAGCAACGGGAAGCACGGTTTTTTCAATGGAACTCACGAGAAACGCTATAACGTTAATGACCGTGATGACCTTTATGTTGTGGTAACTCCGGCGGGTTCAATCTCATTTCGCTACCACTATTCAATAAATCGAACACAAGAGACCATTAGCTTTGACCGTTAGGGCGTCGGTGGGATTACGCTTGCGCAAGCGCGACGAGCTGAAATTTAGCGAAGCATTATGGACGAAACTAAAGGAGAGGATGAAACAACGTAGACCAGATTGGTTTTTTCTTTCCAGACTGGCAATGAATATTATTATTGCTCTCAAAATCTTTGCCGGTAGCTCTGATTATATCCTTCCTTCGCCTACGATTCCGATGCGCCAGTGAGTAGCGCTAGTCAAAACCTGCTTTTGATGCTGACATCTCGTTTGGCATAGAAAGAAGGCGAGCCGTGGCCTGAACTTGCATAAAGAACTCCATAATTTAGGCGGCGCAAAATAAATCACTGTTACCTATCCTCTCTTTTCATCGCCGGTTGCTCAATTACGTTATTTCACTCTCGTATTGAGATAATTATCAAGTGTGAGCCATCCCGCAAAATTACGCTTATATATTGAGTTTGCTTTGTCACCGACAGCAGGCAAGGGTCTAAATTAAAAGCCTGTTTAGTATGGTAGTTCATTTGCTGAGAATATCGTCTGTGCGCGGTTAATCAACCCTTCCGGGCCTTTAAATGGCTTTTGTCTCAATGATCACATAAATAAAAAAACATAATTAATTAATTTAAAAACATAATAGATTCTCATGGGTTACTTGTGTCAGAAAGTGTTCCTCCCAGACAAAAGAACCGGAGATCTGACTAGAATGAGCAATAACATAATGCAAAGCCGGCATGATGAATATCATAAATTAACCCGTGGAGAGCGTATTGGTTATGGGATGGGCGACTTTGCGCAAAACCTGGTATTCGGTACCATTGGCGGTTTTCTGGCGCTTCACATGTTGACTGTAAATACAATCAGTACAGCAACAGCCGGATTTATATTTCTTTTTGTCCGCATTATTAACGTGTTATGGGACCCGATGGTGGGAACGTATGTTGATAAAAGAAGCTCTCCTGCCGGAAAATACCGTCCCTGGCTTTTAAGAGCAGGTGTTCCTCTTGTTATCCTTTCTGCTTTACTGTTTGCTCCTATCCCGGGTATCCAGGGTTCTGTTCCTTTTGCATTTGTGGTTTATTTAGCCCTGGATTTGATTTATTCAGTAGTGAATATCCCGTATGGTTCACTGAATGCTTCACTGACAAGAGATCCTGAATCTATTGATAAACTGACCAGCACACGTATGATGCTGGCTAATAGTGCGAATCTTCTTGTCTATACGCTCTTTCCAATGTTTGTACAAATTGCTTCTCCAAAAGATCGAAGCCTGAAAGATACGGGTTTTTTTGGCCTTGAACTCAATATGGGTAACTACACCGATCCCTCAGCTAACTACGCGTGGTTTGGTGTTTACTCAATCTATATGCTGATCGGCGCAGTTGCACTTTTCATCTGTTATAAATTTACTAAAGAACGTGTCGTTGCGACGGCAGAACAAACAGCCAACGTAAAAGCGACAGATCTGTTCCATGAACTCAGACATAACCGGCCGCTTGTCATTCTCGGATTGTTTTTCATGCTGGCCTTCACCTTCATGTTTTTCATGAATACCGTAAATGGCTTTTTCAATCAGTACGTCGTTGGCCACTCAGAGTGGATGGGCGCTATCGGCCTGGTCGCCTCAATTCCCGGTATTGTCTTCCCTGTTTTTTGGCCCAGACTGAAGAAAATTTTTGGCAAAAAAGGCTTCTTCCATCTGTTCCTTGGCATGTTTATTGTCGGTGAACTACTGACCTACGTATGGTCACGTGAAGCAATGCACGATGCCCTTTGGCTGGCTTATATCTCAACATTCATCAAACAGTGGGGCTTAAGCTCTGCGACCGGCTTCATGTGGGCACTTGTCCCTGAAGTTGTCGCTTATGGCGAATTAAAAACAGGAAAACGAAACGCCGCCATTATTAATGCCATTATGGGACTGTTTTTCAAAATCGGTTTCACGCTGGGTGGCGCGATTCCACTTTGGTTACTGGCCGCCTATGGCTTTAACGAAAAAGGGGTTCAGCAAAGTGCAAATGCTATCGACGGAATAATTATTACAGCGATTTGGGCTCCAATAATGTTAGCCGCCATTTCGATGATCATCATTCAGGTCTATCCCATCTCAGACAAACATGTCACCGACATCAATCGTCAGCTTGATGAGGTACGTGTGTAGTTTGAAAAATTAGCGATAAAACTCAAAAAATAGCCAGCTTAAACTTAAAAGGTATGATTATATGTCTCTGATTCAAAACCCTATCTTACCTGGATTTAATGCCGATCCGAGCATTATCCGTGTAGAAGACACCTACTATATTGCAAACTCTACTTTTGAGTGGTTCCCGGGTGTTCGTTTACATGAGTCAAAAGACCTGGAACACTGGAATCTTCTCCCGGCCCCATTATCAACAACCGCGCTTTTAGATATGAAAGGAAATCCTTCATCCGGCGGGATTTGGGCACCAGCGCTTTCGTATGCTGATGGTAAATTCTGGTTAGTTTATACCGATGTGAAAGTCACCGAAGGTGCCTTTAAAGACATGACGAATTATCTGACTACAGCCACTGACATTCGTGGCCCATGGACAGATCCGATTAAACTTAACGGTGTCGGTTTTGACGCTTCACTTTTCCATGATGACGATGGTCGTAAATACCTCATTCAACAAACCTGGGATCATCGCGAGTATCATCATCCTTTTGATGGCATTACGTTAACTGAGCTTGATACACAGACGCTGAAATTAAAACCAGAAACTGCGCGAACGATTTATCGCGGTACTGCCGTCGCCCTGGTCGAGGGGCCACATCTCTACAAACTGAACGGCTATTATTATCTTTTTGCCGCTCAAGGCGGAACCGTTTTCACTCACCAGGAAGTCGTGGCGCGTTCAAAAACATTGAATGCCAATAGTTTTGAAACACAGCCAGGGGAAGTGTTCTTAACCAATATGGATACGCCAGACAGCTATATTCAAAAGCAGGGGCACGGCTCGTTGGTCTCAACCCCGACAGGGGAATGGTATTATGCTTCGCTTTGCGCGCGTCCGTGGAACCGTGTCGGTGAGTCCGCCTACGACCCTCGTGGTTGGTCTACCCTGGGGAGAGAAACCTCTATCCAGAAAGTGTATTGGGATAAAGATGGCTGGCCACGTATTGCAGGAGGCCACGGTGGACGAACGTTTGTCGAAGGGCCAGCAGATGCGATTTATACCGAAAGCGCAAAAGATCATAGCCAGCACGATGATTTTATAACGGCGACACTTGATCTCAACTGGAATACGCTCCGGGTCCCGTTCACCGAAAAAATGGGAACGACGGGTGATGGAAAGTTAACCCTGACAGGGCAGGGATCGCTAGCGAATACCCATGACCTCTCGCTGATTGCCCGACGCTGGCAAGCCTTTTATTTTGATGCGCAGGTTAAAGTTAAATTTGAGCCATTTAATTACCAGCAAATGGCAGGGTTAACCAATTATTACAACGACCGCCATTGGAGTTTTGTTTTCATTACCTGGAATGAAATTAATGGAGCCGTTATCGAAATTGGTGAGAATAATCGTGGGAAATACACCTCCTATCTGAAAGATGAGGCCATTAAGATTCCGGAGGAAACGCAATATGTCTGGTTTCGCACCAAAGTTCGGAAGGAAACCTATAGTTATGAATATAGTTTTGACGGAATCAATTTCGCTGAAATCCCTGTCAAATTAGATTCAGCCATCCTTTCAGATGATTATGTACTGCAAAGCTATGGAGGATTCTTTACCGGAGCATTTGTTGGCCTCGCGGTCGTTGACTATTCTGGTTATGCTGCCAGCGCAGAGTTTTATCACTTCAGTTATCAGGAGTTGGGTGATTTTCTAATTGAAAATAACACTTATAGCTGGGATGCCAGTGAATCACGATTTAATTAAATACTAAGTGTCAATTCAGGTAATAAGTGCAACGCCAGCCTTAATGCTAAGGATGGCGTTGCGCCGGATAAGCGCACCAGCCTCTGACCGTGAAGGAGTCTTAGCACCGAATTATCGGATGCAATCCTTGCTGCAATTTGAATTAGTGGAATGGATTATTCACTTTTGACCCCAGTAATATTTACTCACCCTGACTACGGAGACACTCATTACGCTAATTATTTAACTGTACCTCTACGAAATAAAAATAAAATCAACTTGTTTTGGTGACGTTGTTTCTATTCACACCGAAACAGGATGGTTATTTTCTAAAGATATAATTAATTAATTTGAGATAGCCATGAAAACTGTAAAAACAATCCCTTTAGCAATGGCGATAATTACCGCACTGTGCTCTGTTTCCGTTCTGGCACAGGAATTCACTCAGGAACAGATTGACGCCATTGTCGCTAAAGCGGTTGATAAAGCCCTGGCCGAAAGGCAGGCGAAAATCACTGCTGCTGCCGATAAAAAAGTCGACGTTATTACTGACCCGCAAACCACTGCTGCCTCTCCGGATTTAGCCATTCCATTTGGTCTTAAATTCAGTGGCTACGCCCGCTACGGCAGCCACTTCCAGGCGGGCGATCAGAAATATGTTGGCGTCGAGGGATCCTATAACGGTGCCTCGGCGATCGGTCGTCTGGGTAACGAAAGTAACGGCGGTGAATTCCAGTTGAGCAAAGCCTTCAAAAGCGACAGAGGGGCCATCTGGGACATTAACGTCATGTTTGACCACTGGAGCGATGAAGTGAACCTGAAAAAGGCCTATGCAGGCGTCACTAACGTCTTCGAATCAAACCCAAATGCCTATATCTGGGCTGGCCGCGATTTCCATCAACGTCCGCAGCAGGGGATCAACGACTACTTCTGGATGAACCATGACGGCCAGGGGGCCGGGGTGAAAAACTTGGCTATTGGCGGCATTCAGTTTGACGTGGCAACGGTGTCGCAGGTGAAATCCTGTAGCCCGGAAGTGTCGGCCGATGAGACTAATCCATCACGTATCACCTGTACCGGTAGCTCCGACACCGGTGATGATGGCCATTATGCGCTGACCACCAAAACCCACGGCATCAAGGCCGGGCCGATTGATGTCGAAGTGTACGCCAACTACGGCTTTGACTCGAAAGCGATAGACAACGATGAGCAGCTCGATGCCTGGCAGGGCGGTCTGGTACTGAGCCACACCAACGACAGCGGGGTGAACAAAGTCATTCTGCGCTATTCCGACAACTCGGATAACAGCGTCTACAACAAAACGGACGATCTGACCACGGTCTACGCCAGCTTCGAGGGCAGTCATAAGTTTACCCAGCAGGCGCAGCTCGATTATTTGCTGGCCTTCCATGACTACGATGACGGTAAGGACAACACCGACAACCGTAAAAACTATGCTGCGATTGTGCGACCGATGTATTTCTGGAACGACGTGCACTCAACCTGGCTGGAAGCCGGCTACCAGCGTGTGGATTACGATCAGGGCGGAGATAACAAAGGCTGGAAACTAACGTTATCGCAGAACATCGCCATTGGCATGGGGCCTGAGTTCCGTCCGATGTTGCGCTTCTATGTGACCGGCGGTCAGGTGGACAACGCGCATATCGCCAGAGCCGATGCCACCAGCAACGAGCAACTGGATTCGCTGAATGTCGGCGGCATGTTTGAGGCGTGGTTCTGAGTTAGCTTATAAACCTCCTCGTCACTCGTAAGGAAGGAGAGTCCGGACCCGGAGCAGACCGGTGCCCGGATACCTGGCTGGCAAGGATAACAAATCCGTCATCCCAAAGAGAGATGGCGGATTTTTATATAGCAGCAATGTTGTTAAATGGGGTGTCAGGCATCAGCCTGAAGGCTCAGGCTCAGGCTCAGGCTCAGGCTCAGGCTCAGGCTCAGGCTCAGGCTCAGGCTCAGGCTCAGGCTCAGGCTCAGGCTCAGGCTCAGGCTCAGGCTCAGGCTCAGGCTAAGAAGCCTACGATCGCAGCTCGCTGTTTTGGCGTTTCTGTAAGGCCGAATGGTCAAGTCCGGTTCGGCGTGGTGTTGGGTTTTTGCAGGGAGCCGTCTGGCGAAATGGAGCGATTGACAGCCGCCATCAAGCCAGTAACCAGAGTAAGCGCCGCTGTTCCGCAATTTTTACGGCAAGGCAGACAGATGAAGACTGGACGAAACAAACCGTGCCATTCTGCCCGCGGTTTTAACCTTTCAGCGCATCCCCGGCCGCCGCTGGCGTTTTATTGTTCACTTTGACGAGAATTGCGCTATTCTGCTCTGCAGTAGAGAGACGCGCGCCACACTTGTCGCCAGCCTTTACCCGCCGCTTTTGCTCAATATCCCAAAGCCGCCCCGTGTAAATCCGACTGCTCAGCAGACGTTGCCATTTATTGTCTTCAGGAATGTTGTCATGCTCTCACTTAAAGTGTTCAGCCTGTTTTTTGTTGCCGTCTTACTGTTATCGCTGGGGGCCAGTATTGCGCAGGCCACTCGCCACAGCGATAACAGCGAAAAGGGCGGCTGGTGGTCGGCCCGTCGTGATTCGGCCGGTATCGCGCCCGATCCGCGCGCCATAGCCAACCTAGCTATTGTTCAGGTCTATGCCGCACCGACCTATGGCTGGAAAGGTGCGGTAGCGGTTCATCCGTGGATCATTTTCAAACGCGCTGGCGAAAGCCGTTATAACCGTTATGAGGTGATTAGCTGGGGCAGCGGCGATAAAGTCCGCCGCAACACCAATATTCCTGACGGGTACTGGTACGGCGCGAAACCACGGCTGCTGGTGGAGCATCGCGGCCCGGCGGCGGAAGCGATGATTCCGCAGATTGAGGCAGCAATTAAATCTTACCCGTGGCCAACCACCTATCATGCCTGGCCGGGACCCAACAGTAATACCTTTCTGGCACACATTGGCCGTGAAGTACCGGCACTGAAGCTTGATCTGCCCGCTAATGCGCTGGGCAAAGATTACCGACCGCTGTGGCGTCCGATTGGGTTGCCGCCATCGGGACGTGGATTACAGGTGTCGATTCTGGGCGTGGCGGGCGTGACGCTCGGCGCAGAAGAGGGCTTTGAAGTGAACCTGCTGGGATTAAACATGGGGCTGGATTTCACCCCTTTCCGGTTACGTCTGCCGTTTATCGGCGGCCTCGGCCACGACAACCTTCAACAGAATAACCCGTAACAGTCCGGCCCCGTTCGTCGGGGCCAGTTTTCATCAGCAGACGCCGAAGTCGCCTTCTTCGTGATACAGATTCACGCTATCAGCCTTCACTTCAATCTCTTTTTTGGTCGCATCGTCTGTGCGTGCGCACCACAGAGTATCGCCTTCTGCCCGCAGCACCTGCATTTTTGGACCGCCGGTCTTTGACTGGACAAAATCATCCGGTTTAAACATGTTGCCTCCATAGTTTGTTGTTCATTCTGGTCGCATAAATCCACTGTTGATGATTTTTTGCGTGCCGTTTTCCAGTTTATACCCTGACTGTTTTACCGCGAGAAAAAGTCTGCCCATGCTGAGCCGCATAATCTCCACTTTAATAAGTTGTCAGTTGACAACCCACTGGTTTCACGTCACGCTAGAGGCTCAAATGGTCAGAAAGCGACATCACAGTAAAGAGATTGAATCGGCTTTATGTTACGCCGAATCCCATGGATGGCGGGTAGTACCGGGCGGCCATCATGCGTGGGGCAAGATGTACTGCCCGAAAAACCTGATGACCTGTCGGTGCGGCGAGTTTTGTCTGACCTGCATCTGGAGTACGCCGAAGAGTGCGCAAAACCATGCCAATGCCCTGCGCCGCGTGGTTGATCATTGTCACTTTCTTACGGCCTGACACAGCAAAAGGAGCGGCTCATGGAATACCGTTTTACTTTACGATTTAGCCTGCCAGCGGAGCACGCCACGCAGGATGAGATGCTGGAGAATCTGGCACTGGCGGGCTGTGATGATGCGCTGGTCGGGCTCGGCGTACCTGGCAGAATTGCGCTGGAGTTTAGCCGTGAAGCCTCTTCTGCCAGTGAGGCGTTGATGCGCGCCGAAGCGGAGGTCATCGGCGCCATACCCGGTGCCATGCTGGCGGAAGCCGCGCCCGATTTTGTCGGACTGACGGATGTGGCGGAATTAACCGGCATGTCGCGGCAGAATATGCGCAAACTGATGCTCAGCCATCGCCCGCCGTTTCCGTTGCCGGTGCATGACGGCAAAACCGCCATCTGGCATCTGGACGATGTGCTGGAGTGGTTAAGCCAGCGCGGCACCTATGCGCTGCCAGCCGCCATCGGTGAACTGGCGCAGGTGACGCGCCAGCGTAATCTCAAGCGAGCATTACAATGCAACCCGGGCCGCACCTGAGGCTCAGTGCGGCAGCAGGAACAGGGTAGCCAGTCCCAGGAAGATAAAGAAACCGCCGGTGTCGGTGATGGCGGTGATCAATACGCTGGAGCCGACGGCGGGATCGCGCTTCATTTTGGTCATCACCAGCGGTACCAGCACGCCCATCAGCGCTGCCAGCAGCAGATTCAGCGCCATCGCCAGCATCATCACGCCGCCCAGCGCGAGGTTGTCATACATCAGCCAGGTGATGCCGCCCATAATCCCGCCCCAGAACAGGCCGTTGATCAGCGCCACGCCGAGTTCACGGACAATCAGGAACGAGAAGTTTCCCGGCTCAACCTGATGTAGCGCCAGAGCACGCACAATCATGGTGATGGTTTGATTACCGGTATTGCCGCCGATGCCAGCGACGATCGGCATCAGAGTGGCGAGCGCCACGATTTGCGAGATAGTGCCTTCAAACAGCCCAATCACTCGCGAGGCGACAAAGGCGGTGCAGAGATTAATCGCCAGCCATGCCCAGCGTTTACGCACTGACTTCCGCACCGGCGCAAACACGTCCTCTTCCTGACTGATACCGCCCATTTTACGGATATTGCTTTCGTTTTCGGCATTCACCAAATCGATAATGTCTTCAATAGTGATACGGCCTATCAGGCGGCCCTTTGCATCAGTAACGGCCGCGGAGATCAGGTTATAACGTTCGAAGGCGCTGGCGGCATCTTCCGCCTTATCGTTAAGCTGGAAGGTGGTGGGGCGGGCATTCATTACCTCACTGACCAGCGTTTTCGGCTTGTTCAGCAGAATATCGGTCAGCAGCAGTTCGCCAAGCAGCAGATTATCGTCATTGGTGATAAAGATTTTATCGGTGCCGCCTGGCATGCTTTTGTGCTTACGCAGATATCGCTGCACCGTGGCCAGCGTCACGTCGTCGCGTACCGTCAGGATATTGAAATCCATCACCCGACCGACGCGATCGCGATCAAACTCCACCATGCTCAGCATGCGGGCGCGCAGGCCCGGTTCCACGGTCGCCAGCAGGCGGCCCGTCAGGTCACGAGGCAGATATCGTGCCAGCCACACCTGATCATCAATATCCAGCGGTTCGATGGCGCGCAGAATATCGCGATCGCTCATCTCTTCGGTCAGGCTGGCCCAGACGGTTTCCGAGGCTTCCACCAGTACCAGACCGCGCCGTTCGTTTGGCACCAGTCGCCACAGCGCCTGACGTTCTTCTTCCGGTAAGGCTTCGAGGATGTCGGCAAGGTCGGCAGCGTGCAGCTGACGAATATCCTGCTCCAGCGCGTCACGCTGGGCCGCATTTTCACGTTGCTGTTCAGGACTGAGGTCGCTGGATTTATCCAGCAAAGCATCAACCAGATCGTGCTCGTTGAGCAGCAGCGTCAGAATGCGATGACGTATTTCACTTAAACGTTGAGAGTGTGAGGCAGACACATTGAATCCCTTTAGTCTGAAAGCACCAGCACGAAGTGTAGCGTTTCGCCTGAAAAAGGGATGCAAAAAATGGCGCAGTCAACCGGACGGCGGGGCAGTTTTTCAGGCGAAAAAGTCGTGTTCGCTAACGCGTATCGCCAGAACTGACGGCAACCGGTTCAGGCAGCGATTTTTGTTGCTGATGATGTTCGAAGGCAGCAGGCAGGATAAAAATCAGGCGGCTAAACAAAATGATAAAACTGATCAGCAACACAATACGGGTCATGGTGCCGGTTTTTTGACGTCTTCGGGGAGAAATAGCGCTGTTCACGCGGGGTGGTTCCTGTAATGACCCAAAGCTGGGCGACCGCAACATTTAGTCACAGTCGCCAGACGAAATCAATCGCGGTTGAAAAAAACAGCAGACAAAGATCAGTAACTGGCTTTCTGCGCCAGCAGCGTGGCGAAGCGGCAGTTAATGCGATTGCCGTGTTCATCTTTACGGTGCAGCTGGCCAGGATTTTCGTTGTACTTCACGATATGCCAGTTACGGTAATAATTGCTCAGCTCGCCCGATTTAAACGCAAAGGTAAAATCGCTCGGGCAGGGCATATCGTCGGTGTTCATCGCTGCCACAATCAGGTTGTAGCCGTTTTTCACCGTGCAGGCCTGCATATCAGCAATCAACTGCGGAATGCTCTGCGGTTGCAGAAACATCATCACCACTGTCGACAGCACAAAATCGTAGCCACCGTTAAAGCGCGTCTGGTTCAGATCCCGTTGTTCGGTATGGATGCCGCTCAGACCTTCCCGCTCGATGATATCGTGCAGGCGCGCCAGGCTTTGCGGATTATGATCCCATGCGGTGACGTCGAAACCGTGCTGATTAAGATACAGCGTGTTACGCCCACCGCCACAGCCGAGATCGAGTGCTTTCCCGACGTTGAGCTGTGGTAGCGCCGCCACGACTTCAGAGTGAGGCGGCGTCAGGCCGTAGGTTTCGGCAAAATAGTGTTCGTCACGCAGACGTTCGGTATGTTGTGTCATGGTCATCAGTTCAGTTAAATGGGTGCCAGGCACCCACGTTATCAGGCCTCTTCGAGGATCAGTTTCCATCCGGTGACATCATTCCAGTAACCCTGCTCGCGCTCGAGATCGAGCTGTACCAGGGTGTTCTGACTGAAATAGCCCGCGGGGAAAATCAGCGTCCAGTGGCCGTCGTCGCACTTCAGCACCAGAGTATCCGGCCGTGTGGTGGCCTGGCGCTGATTATTCAGCAGGGTACCCAGACGCAACAGGAAAATCAGCGGCACGAACTGCTTCTTCTTAAACAGCGTCACCCGCGGCAACTCATCGAGTTTCACCGCTTTCCGGTGGAATCTTACCAGCGCCGCCAGCAGCATTTGCTGATCCTGATTAAAGCCAGGCATATTGGTGTTTTGCAGGATGTAGGCTGAATGGCGCTGCAGACCGCTATGATTGATGGTCAGTCCGACTTCATGCAGCATTGCCGCCCACTTCAGCAGCGCCGCCAGTTGCGGATTCGCCAGTTTGGGATTCTGATCGCGCCACTGCAGATAGAGCTGTTCGGTAGTGTCGAGCACGCGTCGCGCCTGATCGCTGTCGATGGCGTAATGGTTCGCCAGACTCTGCGCGGTGCGGCTGCGGATATCCTGATGACGGAAGCGGCCTTCCATTTCGTACAGCACGCCTTCACGTAGCGCACCATCGGAGAGGCGCAGCTCGCGAATTGCCAGCGCGTCGAACACGCCGCACAGAATCGCCAGTCCCGGTACAAACACCCCTTTACGCTCTTCCGACAGGCCTGGCAGACTCAGCGCGGCAAACGATTTATGTTTGATCACTTCGTCATACAGTTTGTCGAGACGCTCAGGCGTAATCAGCTTCTCTTTCTCATCCATCGCCTGCAGCACTTCACAGGCGGCTTTGATGGTGCCGGACGCACCCAGCGCATATTGCCAGCCATGCAGACGATACTGCCACGCCAGCGTTTCCAGCTTCTGTGCGGCCGCTAAGCGGGCGCGACGGAAATTCTCGCGGCTGATTTCACCGTTGGGGAAATAGAGCTGCGCGAAACTGACGCAACCCATGCGGCGGCTTTCCACCAGCTGCGGCTCAAAATCCTCGCCAATCACCAGTTCGGTTGACCCGCCACCGATGTCGATCACCAGCTTGCGACCTTTCTCCGGCTGAGTATGCTCCACGCCCATAAAGATCAGACGGGCCTCTTCATGGCCTGAAATCACCTCAATCGGATAGGGGATCACCTCGGCGGCCCGTTGCAAAAAGGTTTCGGCGTTGACCGCCTGGCGCAGCGTATGGGTGCCGACAATGGTGACATTGCTCGGGCTGAATCCCTGCAGGCGTTCCGCGAACAGCGCCAGGCAGGTTAATCCCCGCTCCATCGCCTCTTCGCTCAGGCGATTACTGGCATCCAGCCCGTCAGCCAGATGGACGCGCTGCTTCAGGCGACCCAATACCTGCATCGCGCCATCTACCACCCGGGCGATGACCATATGGAAGCTGTTCGATCCGAGGTCGATCGCCGCAAACTCCTGGGGTTTTGGCGTACTTTTATGGGAAATTGGCATAGGATTTATTCAGGTTGTTCCAGGTTCTTGATGTAATCATAAATGGCCAGCTGCGATCGCACTTTGCGACGATTGCCGCGCTGGACGTAATGGTTACTCAACTCTTTATCGACGATGCGGGCTTTTACCGTATCACTTAACTGAATAGCAATAATGTCGAGTATGCGCTGCTTAATACGTGGATCGAGAATCGCCACCGCCACTTCGATGCGGTAATCAATGTTACGCGTCATCCAGTCAGCCGAGGAGAGGAACACTTTTTTATCGCCGCCATTGTCAAAAATATAGACGCGATCGTGCTCCAGATAACGGTCAACGATACTGATGACGCGAATATTTTCACTGATCCCCGGCAAATCGGGAATTAATGAGCACATGCCGCGCACCAGCAGATTGACCTTAACCCCCACGCTGGAGGCTGTATAAAGCCGGTCAACCAGTCCTTTGTCCACCAGATTATTGATTTTCAGAGTAATGCCGGATGGCTTTTTCTGCTGCGCATTGGCGATTTCGTTATCGATCAACTCATACAGCATCCGGCGTGAGTTCTGCGGTGACACCATCAGATGATCGAAGGTGACCGGCCGGTAAGGGTTCTCGATAAAGTTAAACACCCGGCGCACTTCGTTGGTGATACGCGCATCGGCGGTCAGCAACGAGTAGTCGGTATAGAGGCGGGCGGTTTTTTCGTTGAAGTTGCCGGTACCGATATGCGCGTACCGCACAATCTCTTCACCTTCACGGCGGGAAATCAGGAACAGCTTGGCGTGGATCTTCAGCCCCGGCGCAGAGAAAATTACGTGCACGCCCGCTTCGGTCAGGCGCTTAGCCCAGTAGATGTTCGCCTCTTCATCAAAGCGCGCCTGCAGTTCAACCACCACCGTCACTTTTTTACCGTTATAGGCCGCATGAATCATCGCATCCATGATGCGTGAGTGTTTGGCGACGCGATAAATATTGATTTTTATCGCCAGCACGCTGGGGTCAAACGACGCCTGACGCAGCAGTTCCAGCACGTGCTCAAAGGTATGGTAAGGATAATAGAGCAGCACATCGCGATCGCGAATGGCATCAAAGCCATTGCGGAAGCCATCAAATCCGATATGGCGAATCTGCGGCAGCGGCCGGTTCACCAGGTTGTTTTTGCCGACGTTCGGGAAGCCAATGAAGTCTTTAAAGTTGTGGTAGCGTCCGCCGGGCAATATGGAATCGAAGTTAGAAATGGAGAGCTTGTGACACAACAGTTCCACCATCGAATCGGGCATGTCGCGCTGGTAGACAAAGCGGACCGGCTCGGCGGTCAGGCGTTGCTTCAGGCTGGACGACATCAGCTCCAGCAGACTCGATTCCATCTCCGTCACCAGATCGTACTCGGCGTCACGCGTCATCTTCATCGAGTAGGCGTTCAGTGCGTCGTAGTCGTAAAAGCCTTTGAAAATATCGTCCAGGCAGTAACGTAAAATGTTATCCAGCAGGATCATCGGCTTACGACGACGCGGCGGCTCAGCCGGCAGATTAATGAAACGCGGCACTTTATCGGACGGGATCTCCAGCAGCGCATAACGAATGGTATCGCCGCGGATAATTTCCACCGCCAGATAGGTGTAATCGTCTTTCAGAAATTCGGTCAGGTCAGTTTCATGGGTGATCAGAATCGGCGAGATATGCTGGCGCAGTTCATGTTTGAAATAGTGGCGCAGCCACGCCTGCTGATTCGGCGAGAGCTGGCGCTCGTTGATCAGGAAGATCTGATTACGCGCCATCTCCAGCAGCAGATCGTTATACAGGGCGTCGAACTCCTGGTCAGACTTCAGGACTCGCTGCTGGATCTTCTTGAATAAATGACGTGGCGTACTGGCGGAACCCTGCTCTTCACCAATCAGAATGCGGCGTTTCAGGTCGGCGAAACGCACCTTGTAGAATTCGTCGAGGTTATTGGAGTAGATACCGAGAAAACGCATCCGCTCAATCAGCGGATTACTTTTGTCCGCCGCTTCCTGCAAAACCCGTTCGTTAAAGGATAACCAGCTTAATTCTTTTTCAATATAAAGCTTTACCTGACCCATTCTCACTCCATATAGCGGTTGCAGGACTGAAGATCCAGTGTCCCTGATCATTATGGCGAGAGTATGGCAGCGTTGTCCAACGTCAATAGTTGTCTTATCAACCGGCTACGGGCAACATAGCGGCTTGTTTTTGCCTGCTACCGGAACCGCATGAGCGTAAACCACATCCCAGTCCAGTTCAGCGACCGTAAGCGTCGTGCCGTTGACCGCCTGACGCGGCGGCTGGTCACGTCCTGTGGCATTGCGATTCTGCTGCTGATGTTGCTGCTGTTTTGCTGGCTGATTGGCGTGGTATTGCCGCTGTTCAGTGCACCGGGTCTGCAGATTGCCAGTAATCAGCAGCTATGGGATCGCGCGCCGGCGTTAGCCCTCGGCAATGATGGTCGTATCGGCTGGCGTATCAGCGCGCACGGCGCGGCGCGGTTTATTCCGTTGGATGGACAACCGGCGGAACCGGCGCTGGCGTTATCGCCGCCACCGCAACAGGTGGTGCGCAGTGCCGACGGCCAGACGCTGCTGCTGAATATGCAGGGTGCGCTGATGCTGATGCAACCGACAGCGGAACAACAGTGGCGCTTTCCGCTGGGCGACAAACCGTTTCACCTGCCGCACGGCGCGGTGACAAAAATGGCTCTGGCGACTCGCCATCCAGGCCAGTGGCGTATCGCGGCGCTGACCGACCGCGGCCTGACGGTGCTGACGCTCGGCACCGATCAGCAGGCCGCCACTGTCGATCTGCCACAGCAACAGCTGGACCTGCTGGCACTTTCCCCGGCAGGCGATCTGCTCTATACCACCGAAGGCAACGTGCTGCGGGTCTGGCAACTCGACGAGGATCAGGCGCGGTTGCGTGAAACCCAGACGCTGCCGCAGCGCCCGCAAAGTCTGCATCTGCTGGTGGGCGGTAAGAGCCTGCTGATTCAGGATCAGAGCGGCATTACCCAGTGGTTTGCGATCGCCAGCCCACAGGGACCGCGTCTTCAACGCATCCGGACGTTCGCGCACAGCGCGGGAGTGGCGAAAGTGGTCACCGAGCCGCAACGTCGGGTGTTCGCCACCCTCAGTGAAAATGGCCTGCTGCGGCTGTTCGCCAGCAAACAGGATGGCCCGATTCTGCAGCGCCAGCTGGCGCCAGGCATTCTTGACGCGCAGTTCTCACCGCGTGGCGACAGTCTGCTGATTGAGCGGGCAGGCAGCTGGCAAACCCTGCGGCTGGATAATCCGTGGCCTGACGTTACCTGGCGTAATTTCTGGCAAAAAATCTGGTACGAAAATTACCCGGCACCGGACTGGATCTGGCAATCGACTGCGGCGGGCGACAGCTATCAGGGCAAGTTCAGCCTGGTACCGATGGTGGTCGGCACGCTGAAAGCCGCCAGCTTAGCGCTGCTGTTTGCCACGCCGCTGGCGCTGGCGGCAGCCATGTATACCGCGTTTTTTATGGCACCGGGCCTGCGTCGCTGGGTTAAACCGGCTATCGAAATGATGGGCGCGCTGCCGAGCGTGGTGGTGGGGCTGATTGCCGGTGTCTGGCTGGCACCGCACATCAGTCAGGCGTTGATTGGAGTGCTGTTGCTGCCGCTGACGCTGGCCGCCAGTTTGCTGCTGTGCGGCGCGCTCAGCGCGCGTTTACCGGCGCGCTGGCGACAGCCGGGCCGCGAGGTGCTGATTCTGCTGCCGCTGCTGCTGCTGGTCACCTTACTGACGCTGTGGCTGCCAACGCTGTTTATCCCTGATGCAGGCGACTGGCTGCCACATTATGAACAGCGCAACCTGCTGGTGGCGGCGCTGGCGATGGGCTTTGCGCTGGTGCCGCTGATATTTACGCTCTCTGAAGATGCGCTGTTCAGCGTGCCCGCATCGCTGGGGCAGGGCTCGCTGGCGCTGGGTGCTACGCCGTGGCAAACCCTGACCCGAGTGGTGTTGCCTGGCGCCTCAGCCGGGATCTTTGCCGCCCTGATGATCGGCCTGGGCCGCGCGGTGGGGGAAACGATGATTCTGCTGATGGCGACCGGCAACACGCCGCAAAGTCAGGGCGGATTGTTCAGCGGACTGCGCGCCCTGTCAGCCAATATCGCCATCGAGATGCCGGAAGCCGCCGCTGGCAGCGCCCATTATCGCATCCTGTTTCTCAGCGCCCTGATGCTGCTGCTGTTCACTCTGGTGATCAATACCGTGGCGGAGCTGATCCGTCAGCGTTTGCGCCAGCGCTACAGCCAGCATGAGGAGCAGGTATGAAGGTGATGCGACAAAACGATCGCTGGCGCTGGTTAACCGCCGGTGCCGTGGCGGTCTGCCTGTTAGCCTTTACGCTGTTGATTGGCCTGCTGGCCTGGCAGGGCGTCCGGGCTTTCTGGCCGCAGCGGGTTGACCTCTACAGTTTCAGCCAGCCCGACGGGCGTGAGGTGCGCCTGCTGGGCGAAACTCTTGAGCATCAGCCGCGCTTTCCCGCCCCGGCTGACGAGCAGGGCAACAGCGGCGGACAGGTTCATCGCTACCTGATTAAAACCGGCAACCGCGACTGGGACGCGCCCGATTTCCGCGTGGTCTACAGCCGGCAAGCGGCCAGCGTCAGCCAGCCGAAAGCGATCATGGTGTTGCAGCGTCGCAGTCACGGCCAGGCTTACGGCTGGTTTATCGGCCTGCGCGAAGATAATGAGGTCTTAACCGCCCGCAATCCCGATGCGCTGCTGCATCAGCGGCTGGCGCAGGTACAACTGCTGGTGCGGCAGGCCAATCAGATTCGCCGGGTAGAGATGGCACGCGTCAACAGCCAGCGTGAGCAGCTGGATGAACAGGCCACGCAGCAGCGCGCCGCCGGTCGCTTTGATCTACAGACCCAGTCGGAATATCAGGCGAATCAGGCGGCCTTGCAGCGTCGGTTCGATCATCTCAGCGAGACGCTGGCCAGCCTGCAACAGCAGAGCCAGCGCGACGTGCTGATCCTGCGGGATGTGCACGGCATCGACCACGCGATTCCGCTAACGGAAATTGTCGATAGCTGGAAACCCAACGCAATGACGCTGGGCGAAAAGAGTCTCCATTTCCTGCATCAGCTGTGGCGCTTTGTCAGCGACTCGCCGGCCGACGGTGGAAGCGAATCCGGTGCTTTCCCGGCGATCTTTGGCACTGTGCTGATGGTGTTGCTGATGTCGATTGTGGTGATGCCGCTTGGGGTGATCGCCGCAATCTGGCTGCACGAATATGCCGGGCGCAACGCACTGACCCGGCTGGTGCGGATTGCGGTGGTTAATCTGGCCGGGGTGCCTTCAATCGTGTATGGCGTCTTTGGCCTTGGCTTTTTTGTCTGGCTGGTCGGCGGCACGATCGATCAGCTGTTCTTCGCCAGCGCATTGCCCAATCCGACCTTCGGCACGCCGGGCCTGCTGTGGGCGGCGTTAACGCTGGCGTTACTGACGCTGCCGGTGGTGATCGTGGCGACGGAGGAGGGACTTTCCCGCATTCCAGATAGTCTGCGTCAGGGATCGCTGGCGCTTGGTGCCACGCAGGCGGAAACCCTGTGGCATGTGGTGCTGCCACTGGCGGTGCCGGCAATGCTGACCGGATTGATCCTCGCCGTGGCACGCGCAGCGGGCGAAACCGCACCGCTGATGCTGGTCGGGGTGGTGAAAATGGTGCCGGAATTACCGATCGATGCGGTGTTCCCTTATCTGCACCTCGACCGCAAATTTATGCATCTTGGCTTCCAGATTTACGATCTGGCGTTTCAGAGTCCGAATATTGAAGCTGACCGGCCGCTGGTGTTCGCCACCGCGCTGCTGCTGGTGCTGATTATTCTGTCGCTCAATTTGCTGGCGATGAGCCTGCGTCACCGCCTGCGTGAACGCTATCGCCTTATGACTCAATAACAGGCTATGACTATGACGCCCGACACTGACATTGCGCTCACCGTTAACCATCTCTCTCTGTGGTACGGCGAGCGCCAGGCGCTGCAGGACATTTCGCTGCAGGTGCCAAAAAACCGCATTACCGCGCTGATCGGCCCGTCCGGCTGCGGTAAATCGACCCTGCTGCGCTGCTTCAATCGGATGAACGATGTGATCGATCACTGTCGGATCGACGGTGAGGTGCTGCTGGGCGCGGTGCCGATCATGCGGCCGGATCAGGATCTTTCTGCGCTGCGTCGGCGGGTCGGGATGGTGTTTCAGCGGCCCAATCCGTTTCCGAAGTCGATCTATGAAAACGTGGTTTACGGCCTGCGATTACAGGGCGTGCGCGATCGGCGGGTGCTGAACGAAGCCTGCGAACGTGCGCTGCGGGCGGCGGCGTTATGGAGTGAGGTGAAGGATCAACTGGGGCAGAATGCGCTGACGCTCTCGACCGGACAGCAGCAGCGGCTGGTGATTGCGCGGGCGATTGCTATCGAACCGGAGGTTCTGCTGCTGGATGAACCGACCTCGGCGCTGGACCCCATCTCTACCCTGGTGATTGAAGAGCTGATGACCACGCTGAAGCAGCACTTTACGCTGGTGCTGGTCACCCACAATATGCAGCAGGCGTCACGCGTATCGGACTATACCGCTTTTATGCATCAGGGCGCGCTGGTGGAGTTTGACGATACCGATCGCATCTTTACTGCGCCGAAACAACGACGCACCGAAGATTACATTACCGGCCGCTACGGTTAAGGAAAGGGATAAGAGCGGGGTTTGGTCAGACGACTGATAAACTTAAAGCGATGGGAGCCGATGCCCGGAGTAAAGCATCGCGGGCCATCGACAAAAACGTCGGGAGCGTTTTTGAACAACGCAAAGCGTTGGCCCGGCTACGGGCGCACCTCAGGGATGAGGTGCGTAATCGCCCGCGCTGAGCGGCCAGGGATGGCGTTTTTTGCGTCTTTACGGAGGGCACAGGCTCTCTGAGCCTTTACTCTGCCATCACTTCAGAAGAAATGATGGCTTCTCCTTCCACGTCAGTCGTTTGCATAGCCCTGCGGCGGCAAGGGTTCACCGTCCAGCCAGGCTTTCCCGTCACGCATCCTGAGCCGTCCGTCGATAAACCAGCTAATCACCAGCGGATAGATCGCATGTTCCTGATGCTGCACCCGCTCAGTAATCTCCGCCTCACTGTCATCCGGGAATACCGGCACTTTGGCCTGCAGGATCACCGGGCCGCCATCCAGTTCATCGGTGACAAAATGCACTGAGGTCCCGTGTTCGCTATCGCCGTTCTCCAGTGCCTGACGGTGTGTATGCAGGCCGGGGTATTTCGGCAGCAGAGAAGGGTGAATATTCAGCAGGCGGTCATGGAAATGGGCGACAAACGCACTGCTGAGAATCCGCATATAGCCTGCCAGTACCACCAGATCCGGTGACCAGGCCTCGATTTCAGCGATCAGCTGACGGTCGAAGGCGTCACGGTCAGCGAAGTCGCTGGCGGCCAGCGCTTTGGCGGGAATGCCCGCTTCCTGCGCCCGGGTCAGGCCATAGGCCGCAGCACGGTTGCTGATAACGGCAGCGACGCTGCCGTTAATCCGCCCGCTGGCGCAGGCGTCAAGGATGGACTGAAGGTTGGTTCCGTTGCCGGAAATCAGTACAACCAGCTTTTTCATCCGTTGATGACCACACGCTCTTCCGCATCGGAGGCCTTGATCACGCCCAGCTTCCACGCTTTTTCACCGGCAGCCTGCATCAGCGCGACGGCTTTATCCGCCTCATCCGGGCTCAGGGCAATGATCATCCCGACGCCGCAGTTAAAGGTGCGGTACATCTCAAAGCGGCTGACGTTGCCCGCCTGCTGCATCCAGCTGAATACCGCAGGCCACTGCCAGCTCTTCTCGTCAATCACCGCCTGGGTGTTGTCGGGCAGGACGCGCGGAATGTTTTCCCAGAAGCCGCCGCCGGTCAGGTGCGCAATCGCATGCACATCGACCTGCTCAATCAGGCTGAGGATATTTTTTACGTAGATGCGGGTTGGTTCCAGCAGGTGGTCAGCCAGCGGTTTGCCTTCCAGCTGTTCAACCAGCGGATCGGTATTGCTGACTTCCAGAATCTTACGCACCAGCGAGTAGCCGTTAGAGTGAGGACCGCTTGAACCGAGCGCGATCAGCACGTCGCCGTCCTGCACTTTACTGCCGTCGATGATTTCTGATTTTTCAACCACGCCGACACAGAAACCGGCTACGTCGTAATCTTCACCGTGGTACATGCCCGGCATTTCAGCGGTTTCGCCGCCAACCAGCGCACAACCTGACTGCAGACAGCCTTCGGCGATGCCGGTGATCACCGCAGAAGCGGTATCAACGTCCAGTTTGCCGGTGGCGTAATAGTCGAGGAAGAACAGCGGCTCTGCACCCTGAACCACCAGGTCGTTGACGCACATCGCGACCAGGTCAATGCCAATCGCATCGTGGCGCTTAAGGTCCATCGCCAGACGCAGCTTGGTGCCGACGCCATCGGTGCCGGAGACCAGCACCGGTTCACGGTATTTTTGCGGCAGCGCGCAAAGCGCACCGAAGCCGCCCAGTCCACCCATTACTTCCGGGCGACGCGTCTTTTTCACTACGCCTTTAATACGGTCAACCAGGGCGTTACCAGCATCAATATCAACACCGGCGTCTTTGTAACTGAGAGAGGTCTTGTCGGTCACTGCGAGGTCCCCACGCGAGTTGCGGTTGGTGGTTTAAATAAAGCGCGGTAATTCTACCAGCGCAGGCAAACGTTTGCGAGTCCGGGATTGCGCACCAGGCGATTTTCATCAATCCTTATTTTGTCCCGGTAAATGCTGCCGCCTTGCGCAAGGATAAGTGGCGCGAAGGCGAAAAGGCGGTATAATCCCGCGATTTTTTTTTAGCTCAACTCATTCCGGGAGAACACCAATGAAGATCGTGGAAGTCAGACACCCGCTGGTCAAACATAAACTGGGCTTGATGCGTGAGCATGATATCAGTACCAAGCGTTTCCGCGAGCTGGCATCAGAAGTGGGCAGCCTGCTGACCTACGAAGCCACCGCCGATCTGGAAACCGAAAAAGTGACTATTGAGGGCTGGAACGGCCCGGTGCAGATCGATCAAATCAAAGGTAAAAAAATTACGGTGGTCCCGATTCTGCGTGCCGGTCTCGGCATGATGGAAGGCGTGCTGGAGCATGTTCCCAGCGCACGCATCAGCGTGGTGGGCGTCTACCGTGATGAAGAAACCCTGGAACCTGTTCCCTATTTCCAGAAGCTGGTCTCGAACATTGAAGAGCGCCTGGCGCTGGTGGTAGACCCGATGCTGGCGACCGGTGGTTCAATGATCGCCACCATCGACCTGCTGAAAAAAGCCGGTTGCAGCAGCATTAAAGTGCTGGTGCTGGTGGCCGCGCCAGAAGGGATTGCCGCTCTGGAAAAAGCGCATCCTGACGTAGAGCTCTATACCGCGTCGGTCGATCAGGGACTGAACGACAAAGGTTACATCATTCCTGGGCTCGGTGACGCCGGGGATAAGATTTTCGGAACCAAATAAATCGCATAGCCGGCCGGAGAGTCGGCTTTTTTTTGGCAAAAAAAGCATCATCCCCAATCGGATAACACCCGCCGTCTGGCATCAGCTTCCCGCACTCTGCGTGACGCTGCGTCGGCGCGGGTGTCACCAACGGGGAAAACTAACGCAAGGGGATAAATGATGACTCGTCGCGCCATTGGCGTCAGTGAACGACCGCCGTTACTGCAAACCATTCCACTCAGCCTGCAACATCTGTTCGCCATGTTTGGCGCCACGGTGCTGGTGCCGATTCTGTTCCACATCAACCCGGCTACCGTACTGTTATTCAACGGTGTCGGCACGCTGATTTATCTGTTTATCTGTAAGGGTAAAATTCCTGCCTATCTTGGCTCAAGCTTTGCTTTTATCTCGCCGGTGCTGCTGCTGTTGCCACTGGGCTACGAGGTGGCGCTCGGCGGATTTATTCTATGCGGCGTGCTGTTCTGTATTGTGGCGCTGATTGTGAAACGGGCCGGTACCGGCTGGCTGGATGTGATGTTCCCGCCGGCGGCGATGGGCGCGATTGTCGCAGTCATCGGCCTGGAACTGGCTGGCGTGGCGGCGAATATGGCCGGTCTGCTGCCGGCTGAGGGCAGTTCGCCCGACAGCACCACGGTGATTATCTCGCTGGTGACGCTGGCGGTGACGGTGTTTGGTTCGGTGCTGTTTCGCGGCTTTCTGGCGATCATCCCGATTCTGATCGGGGTGCTGGTCGGCTATACGCTCTCGTGGTTTATGGGCATCGTCGACTGGAGCGGGGTAGAGAACGCGCCGTGGTTCGCGCTGCCAACCTTCTATACGCCACGCTTCGAGTGGGTGGCAATGCTGACTATTCTGCCGGCGGCGCTGGTGGTGATTGCCGAACACATCGGCCATCTGGTGGTCACGGCCAATATCGTGAAGAAAGATCTGATCCGCGACCCTGGCCTGCACCGCTCGATGTTCGCCAATGGCTTATCAACGGTGATTTCTGGTTTCTTTGGCTCGACCCCCAACACCACCTACGGTGAGAATATCGGCGTGATGGCGATTACCCGCGTCTACAGCACCTGGGTAATTGGCGGCGCGGCGATCCTCGCCATTCTGCTGTCCTGCGTCGGTAAACTGGCGGCGGCGATTCAGGCGATCCCGGTGCCGGTGATGGGCGGCGTCTCGCTGCTGCTGTACGGGGTAATTGGCGCGTCCGGTATCCGGGTGCTGATCGAATCCAAAGTGGATTACAACAAAGCGCAGAATCTGATCCTGACCTCGGTAATCCTGATCATCGGCGTCAGCGGCGCGAAGGTGCATATCGGCGCGGCGGAACTGAAAGGCATGGCGCTGGCCACTCTCGTTGGCGTGGGATTAGCGCTGATCTTCCGCGTGATTTCACTGCTGCGCCCGGAAGAGGTAGTGCTGGAAGCTGACGAACGCCAGGATAGCTGATCGTTAGCCGCTTCCTGAGAACGGGGCAGGGACGCTCCATTCATCTCTTTCTGAAAACTGTGGTAGACTTCCCCGGTTTTTTGCTTGTTCTCTTGCTGAGGTGCTTCTGAACACGCCGGCACAATTGTCATTGCCACTCTATTTGCCTGACGACGAAACCTTCGCCAGCTTCTGGCCGGGGGAGAACCCGTCGCTGATTGCCGCGCTGAAAGGTGCTCTCAACCAACAACATGGCAGCTATCTCTACTTCTGGTCGCGCGAAGGCGGAGGCCGGAGCCATTTGCTGCACGCAGCCTGCGCAGAAATGTCAGCGCGCGGTGCGGCGGTCGGCTATGTGCCGCTGGATAAGCGCACCTGGTTTGTGCCGGAAGTGCTGGAAGGGATGGAGCAACTGTCACTGGTATGCATCGATAATATCGAGTGCATTGCCGGCGAGCCGGAGTGGGAAATGGCGATCTTCGATCTCTACAACCGCATTCTGGAAACCGGCAATACCCGCCTGTTTATCACCGGCGATCGTCCGCCACGTCAGCTTAATCTGCAGTTGCCCGATCTGGCTTCGCGTCTCGACTGGGGCCAGATCTACCGTCTGCAGCCGCTCTCTGATGAAGATAAGCTACAGGCGTTGCAGCTGCGTGCCGGATTGCGCGGCTTTGAGCTGCCGGAAGACGTTGGCCGCTTCCTGCTGAAGCGACTCGATCGCGAAATGCGCACGCTGTTTGATACGCTGGATCGCCTCGATCGTGCATCGATCAGTGCCCAGCGCAAACTGACCATCCCCTTTGTTAAAGAGACGCTCGGCCTTTAAATAATCCCGAGTACCGCCTCCGGTGGGCGGCCGATACGCGCCTGGTCGCCATTAATCACAATCGGTCGCTCAATCAGGCTGGGATGGTCAACCAACGCGGCGATCAGTTCAGCCTCACTCTTCGTTTCCTCCGCCAGCCCCAGCTCATGATAAAGCGGCTCTTTGGTCCGCATCAGCTGGCGTATACTCTGCATCCCCAGCTTTTGCAGCAGGATTTGCAGCGTGTCGCGGGTTGGTGGGGTTTGCAGATAGAGCACCACCTCGGGTTCAATGCCGCGTTCCTGTAACAGCGCCAGCGTTTCGCGACTCTTGCTACAGCGCGGATTGTGATAAATCGTCACCATTTCAGGCGATCTCCTCTGATAACGGGCCGGTTAGCCTTTCTGATATTGTTTAAAACGCTGCTGCAACTGCCGCAGCTGATCGATACGGGCATCGTAACGCGCCTGCTTCAGGCTGCCGAGCGGCACCTGGGCGCTGGCGCTGCTAAGGGTAGTGATCGCCTGGTCAAGCTGGCCGTTGAGCGCCAGGCTTTCAGCGCGCGCCGACAGCTCTTCATCGTTCAGTCCCTGCTGTGCTGATGCCTGTGCCAGTAAGTCCCAGCCGTTAGGATCATCTTTGTTGGTCCAGGTGTAGCGATTCAGAATGCGGCTGGCGTTGGCCGGCTGTTTCGCTTCAACGTAGGCGTTTGCCAGGTTGAGCTGCACTACCGGGCTGTTCTTCGCGCCGGTCGCGCCGGTAAGCAGGGCGATCGCCTGTTGCGGCTGGTTCAGTCCGATGTCGATATCCGACATGATATCGAGGAACCAGACGTTATCCGGCTGCTTCGCCAGCAGCGGAGTGATGATCCGCTTCGCATCGGCATAGCTTTTCGCCTGTAAAAACTGCACTGCCTTACCGTACTGCGACGCCAGCTGTTCGCGGGTGTTACCGCTGGCGTACTGGTTCAACAGTTCATCGGTCAGCTGATTGCGGCCGGTGGCGTACATCCCCAGCGCACGCACCTTCGCCAGATAGAAATCCTGACTGGACTGCACCACCACCGGTCGCATCTGGTTGGCGCGGTTGCGCGCATCTGCCAGACGGCTGTCAGGCAGCGGGTGCGTCAGCAGAATTTCTGGTGGCTTAGACGAGAAGCGGCTCTGATCGGCCAGCTTCTGTAAAAAATTTGGCATCGCCTGGGGATCGAAACCGGCACGTTGCAGCACCTGAATCCCGATGCGATCCGCCTCCTGCTCGTTACCCTGGGTGAAGCTGATAATGCCTTGCTGGGTTCCCGCCAGCGTACCGGTCAGCGCCGCCATACCGGCCTGCGGATTGGCCATCGCCAGCAGAATTGAGCCCAGCGCGCCGACCCAGGTGAGCGGGGCATTGCGCTTTTGATCTTCCATGGCGCGTGCCAGATGGCGCTGCGTCACGTGCGAAATTTCATGCGCCATTACCGAGGCCAGCTGGCTTTCATTTTCGGTGAACCGGAACAGCGCCGAGTGCAGCACCACATTGCCGCCAAAGAAGGCAAAGGCGTTGAGTTCATCGTTCTGAATCAGAAAGAAGTGGAACGGCGTCTTAACCGAATCGGCGTGTGACACCAGCCGCTGGCCGAGCTGATTGATGTACTGGTTAAGCAACGGGTCATTGATCAGGGGAGCACTGGCGCGCAACTGGCGAACGTAGAAGTCGCCCATCTGTAATTCCTGATTAATCGACAGCGTTGAGCCCGCTGTGGTCCCCATATCGGGCAGTGAATCACTGACGTCGGCCCAGGCAGGTGCCAGACTGGTGAACATCAGCGTTGGGAGCAGTGCGGCGATCAGCGTTTTTTTTAACCGGTTCAACATGCCTTAATCCTGTAAAGAGGCCCTGAAACTGGCCAGGTGCGCAGCGGTAAGCTTCCGTTTTTTCGCAGCTAACAACGGTTCGCAACTATCTTAACCACAGCATGATAAGAAAGGAATGGGGTTATCTACGCCGGATGGCGTCTGTTTTGTGCAAGATCGCCTTTTCTGGCGAAAAAAATTGAATATGTTAAAAACTTAAACCGGAGTTAAACGAAAAAACGCCGGCCGCCTGAGCTGAGGGTAATGGGCGAGGAGAAACTGGCTTATTCAGGTTTTCCCGGTGTGGTCGCGGGAAATAAAGCAGATTATGCTGAGGGTGAAATAAAACGCTTTACGCGCTTAGTTTAAAGTTATGTAAATTCACTCAAAAAAATTGAATGTGGCATGAATTTTTCCAGGTTTACTCCGAAAAAAAGGCCATTTCGCGCGTTTTATGTCCGTCGTCACGATTAAGTAAATAATTCCTCCTCATCGGATAGTCATTTCAGGCTCCAGAAAATAGTGGCATTGAATTAACCTGAAGTGATCATTAATGCGGGCAATTAATAAAGATATTAAGGTCCATCTATTATTCGCTTTACGTCAGATGTTGATGAAAATTTTCGATTGGTAAAGCACGATCATTATTTCTGTCGTAACCAAATCTGAGCTGACACACATTTACGCAGGCGCTGAATATCGATGCGCTGTGATATAGATATTGCCCCGATTCAGAATATGGATCTGTAGCGCGTTATTTGCCGGAGAGGAGTGTTATGCGTTCAGCGGTTTCTTACGTGTTAATTGCCATTATGGGTGGTGTGGTCGGCGCGGTTGTCACACAAAGCGGCACTCTTTATGACAAAGTCGTGCAGCATTTTTCGTCTGAGCCGCAGGAGCCTGAAGGTTTCTGGAGTACGCCAGCGATTGAAGGTTATGGCAAAATTCATTATGAGGCCGACGCCGCTTTTAAACCGGTGGCGGGGTTGAGCAATAAAATCGTTTTCCAGATTACCCGTAGCGACGGAGCGATGACTGCGCCCAATCTGGGGCTGGAGCGGGTCGCGCGGGTGGTTAATCTCTATATTGCCTCAGGCGTTCCGGCTGACCAGCTGAAATTTGTGGTCTCAGTGACCGGTGACGCCACCCCGGCGATGCTGGATAACGCCCATTTCAGGCAGTTCTATGGCATTGATAATCCGAACCTGAAATTGATCGATGAGCTAAATAAAACGGGCGTAAAAGTATCGGTCTGCGATCAGTCGGTGGCCTTCCATCACTATCCCAATAACTGGATTGATAAATCGGTCGTGCATGCGCTTTCCAGTCCGACCACGGTATCGACCCTGCAAAATCAGGGTTACGCGTGGCTGGCAATGTAATTAATACCTTGTCTAAAACATCAGGAGAATAAGTGATGCGTCCAGCAGCCTTTATTGTGGTCGCCGCCGTGGCGGGGTTTATTGGTGGTAATGTTTTACAGTTGCCGGAATTATTCGATAAGGTCAGTGGCAAAGTGGCAGATAATAAAACCCAGCCGGCTGATTTCTGGAGTACCCCAGCCATTGAAGGCTACGGAAAAATACATTATGTCGATACGCCAGCCTTTAAACCGGGCACAACGCCAGGCCTGAGTAATAAAATTGTTTTCCAGATCAACCGCAGTGAAGGCGATATTCGCCAGCCGAACCTGGGTCTGGAGCGGGTTGCTCGCGTCACTAACCTCTATTATGCGGCGGGCGTCCCGCTCGACCAGTTGAAATTCGTGGTATCGATTAACAGCGATGCGGTCCCGGCTGCCTTAAACAATGCGCAGTTTCATAAAGCCTATGGCGTCGACAATCCGAACCTTAAATTGATCAGTGAACTGAAAAAAGCCGGTGTTGAAGTGTCGATTTGCGATCAGTCGGTGGCGTTCCATCAGCTTGAGCGCGAATGGATTGACCCGATGGTCACCCACACCATCTCCAGCGGCACCACCGTCGCCACGCTGCAAAATGAAGGGTACGCTTTCCTGATGCTGTGATCCTGACAGCGGCGACACCGCCGCTGTTCTCTTTTCGTCAGGTTCCAACCCTGCCTCTGTCGTATCATGCCGTTAGCTTCCGCCTCAATGAGATCGATCTCATCGACGGTAAGCGAGGGCGTGATGACCGATTTACGCCGTGTAGCCACGCTGGCGGGCGTTTCGCGCGACACCGCCGCACGCGCCTTTTCTACTCCTCCTCTGCTGAACCCCGACACGCTGCACAAGGAGCTGGCCGCCTCAGCGTAACCCGGATTACGCCCGCATCATATTGTCCGTCAGTTACGACTCAGTACGTCACCACGTTGTGGAGGTTGCTGCCTTCGCTGCTTCATCCGGTATTGCCCGGCAATTACAGGCGATAGAGCAGCTGGCCGGCGTATAACATCAGGTGGTGCTGGAGCTGCAACCTGACGACCCGGCCCACTTCGTGCTGGAACCACCCCGATTTCTGCTGCAGCGCTGGCAGCCGGGGCAGCGGATGGTGCCGCATCAGTACGCCATTGACCGCTTTTCTGGGTTGTGGCCGTTTTATAATCAGCAGGAATTAATCGATTAGGGCCAGGTAAATTTGAATTTAGTCCACTGTCGGCGGCCTTAAACCTGCTCAAATCCTCCGCCAGGGTGTAGACTTATGCCCGGAATCACCAGGGTAACCGGCACACGCTAAAAACAATAATCGGGCACGTAAGACATGATTTTTTCTCCTGCGGCGGCAACGCCATGCTAAGGCGTTTTCGGCCCAAAACCGATCTACGCAATTTAATCGCACTGCTGGTTATGGTCAGCATCGTTATTACGCTTGCCAATACGCTCTACGCGACCTGGCGGGTACAGCGTCAGGTACTGATTGAAAGTACCCTTGAGGCTAATCGCGCTTATGCCGCTAAACTGGCCTCCACCAGCGAGATTTTCTTCCAGCTGGCGCAGTCACAGTTGCATTACAGCGCTAACCAACTCAGTGATAATTTTAATAACGAGACGCTGCTGCAAAACGAAGTCAACCGCCTGCGCGAGCAGACCACCAGTTTTAACTCGGTAGCAGTGGTGGATGAGCAGGGGATAGTAAAAGCCATCTCGCCGGAGTCGCTGACGCTGAAAGGGATGCATCTGACCAGTGAAGCATCACGCGAAGCGCTGGAGATGCGCCAGCCGATCATCAGTAAACCCACTCTTTCTGCAGCGAACAACTTACTGGTATTTGTCTCCTGGCCAATCTGGAGCCACGAAGGCGACTATCTGGGCTATGTCGGCGGCACCATCTATCTGAAGAAAAAGAGCATTCTGAATGCGCTGCTGGGCGAGCAGTTTTATCGCGATGGCACCAGCGTCTACGTGCTCGACAGCAATAATCAGGTGCTCTATCACCAGAATCGCCAGCTGATTGGCAAAATGCTGCCCGCCATCATCGGGCCGCGTGAGGATCAAAGCAATGGCTCGCTAATGCTCTCGCAGTCGGGTGAGGTTAAGCAGCTGGCGGGGTATGCCGTGGTGCCGACCACCGGCTGGATGGTGGTGGCGCTCAAGCCGATTAACGTCACGCTGAAGCCGCTCTCCGGCCTGTTGCTCAAGGTGCTGAAAAATTCCGTGCCGTTTGCGCTGCTGACTCTGCTGGTGGCGGTGGTGCTGGCCCGGCTGATTGCGCTGCCGCTGTGGCAACTGGCCCGTAAAGCCAGCCGGATGGATGCACAGGGTGTGTCAATGGAGATTGGCGGCATCAGCGCCTGGTATTTTGAGGCCGCTCAGGTCAAACGCGCACTACTGACCGGCATTGGTCTGGTGCAGGACAAAATTGGCCGGCTCAACTCGGAAGCGCAAACCGATCCGCTGACCCAGTTGCTGAACCGTCGCGGCCTCAACGCGGTGCTGGACTATTACCAGACGCTGCGCCAGCCGTTTTCGGTGCTGGCGCTGGATATCGATCACTTTAAAAACGTCAACGATAGCTGGGGACACGACGTCGGCGATCGGGTGATCCAGCAGGTGGCGAGTACCCTGCGGGCCAGCGCGCGCCAGTCCGACGTGGTTTGCCGCAACGGCGGAGAGGAGTTCCTGATGCTGCTGCCGGGCACCCCGCTGGAAGAGGCGTTGATCATTGCGGAGCGGGTACGGCTCGGCATTGCCGAAGCCTGGCTTACCGACGTTGGCCGCATCACCTTATCAATTGGCGTCTCGGCATGGAACGGTCAGCAGGATGTGTCGCTGGAAGCCAGCTTAAAGCAGGCGGATGCCGCGCTGTATCAGGCGAAAAACAGCGGACGTAACTGCGTGATTGCGGCACCCGTCAGCTAACCGCGCGCCAGCAGGCAACGCCCTTTTCAGGCTGCTTATATCAGGTACAATCGTCCTCCTTTTTTGCTGTATTGGATCGGAAGTTATGCTGGCTTTATTATTTCAATGGTACAAACGCCGCTTCAGCGATCCGCAGGCTATTGCCCTGCTGGTGATCCTGCTAGCGGGCTTCTGCATCCTGTTTTTCTTAAGCGATCTGCTGGCACCGCTGCTGCTGGCCGTGGTGCTGGCCTATCTGCTGGAATGGCCAACGGCTCGACTGCAGCGCGTTGGCTGCAGCCGAAGCTGGGCCACCTCAATTGTGCTGGTGCTGTTCGCCGGTATTCTGCTGGTGATGGTGCTGATTGTGGCGCCGGTCGCCTGGCAACAGGGCATCAATCTGACCCGCGACCTGCCCAACATGCTCAACAAGCTCTACCTGTTTTCCGCCGGGCTGCCGAAGCGTTTTCCGGCACTGATGGATGCCGGCATCATCGATCTGATTGCGGAGAACCTGCGTAGCCGGCTGAGCGGCGTCGGCGATTCGCTGGTCCGCTACTCTCTGGCGTCGCTGGTCGGCCTGATGACGCTGATGATCTATCTGGTGCTGGTGCCGCTGATGGTGTTCTTCCTGTTAAAGGATAAAGAACAGATGCTGAACGCAGTGCGCCGGGTGTTGCCACGCAATCGCGGTCTGGCTGGGGTAGTGTGGCTGGAGATGAATCAGCAGATCACCAACTATATTCGCGGCAAAGTGCTGGAGATGGTGGTGGTCGGCATCGCCAGCTGGCTGGCCTTCCTGTTTCTCGGCCTCAACTATGCGCTCCTGCTGGCGGTACTGGTGGGGATTTCGGTGTTGATTCCCTATATCGGCGCGATGCTGGTTACCGTGCCGGTAATCTGCGTAGGACTGTTTCAGTGGGGGATGGGCAGCGAATTCTGGACCATGTTTATCGTCTATCTGGTGATTCAGGCGCTGGATGGCAACATTCTGGTGCCGATTCTGTTCTCAGAAACGGTTAATCTGCATCCACTGGTGATTATCTTATCGGTGGTGATTTTTGGCGGGCTATGGGGATTCTGGGGCGTGTTCTTTGCCATTCCACTGGCGACGCTGGTCAAAGCGGTGGTGCATGCCTGGCCGGACGAGCACCGGACGGCGTAATAAGCCGGGCGCGGCGAGTAAACTGCCGCGCCCGACAGACATCAGGCGGACTTAACGTAATCCAGCACGATGTCGTGGTGATTTGAGGTTTTGAAGTTATCGAATACCTTTTCCACCTTGCCATCCGCATCCAGCAGGAAGCTGATGCGATGGATGCCGTCATAGGTTTTACCCATAAAGGTCTTTTCACCCCAGACGCCAAATGCCTTACAGACCTCATGATCTTCATCCGACAGCAGGGTGAAATTCAGCAGCTCTTTTTCGACAAAGCGTGACAGTTTTTCCGGTTTGTCAGTGCTGATGCCCAGCACCTCGACACCCGCTTTTTTCAACTCATCCATATTGTCACGCAGACCACACGCCTGGACGGTGCAGCCAGGCGTCATCGCCTTCGGATAGAAATACACCAGAACGCGCTGTCCCTGGAAGTCGGTCAAATTAACCTGTTCGCCGTCCTGATCGGGCAAGCTAAATTTCGGTGCGGTATCACCGGCTTTCAGTGGATTCATCACATCTCTCCATTTTTTTATTCAGGCTGTCGGTAATACACCATCCGGCCGGAAACTGCCAAACGGAAAATTACCATCAGGGGGTATTTCACCACATAGCCGGGCACGTTTCGGTGACAGTAATGTGGAGAAATAGCTCCGGTATTGTGACCTGCGCCGTTAGCGTGCCGGGCTGATGGCTTCACTGCTGTCGGCATCCGACGCGCTGTAAAGACGCAGCGAACCCTGGGCATTCAGCTCCTGACACAGCGTATTAAAAGCCTGCTCAAACGACGTGCCTTCGGTACGCGTTGGACTGTGGGCCGTCATTTGAATATAGAGCGTTGGGGGTAAATCGTGTTGCCCCGGCGTAATTCGTGACACCAGTTCGGCAACGTTCATCTGATGTTTATCGATCAGATCGGTAAAACGCTCAATGATGTGCGGCGAATCCGCCACCTCAACCTGAATAAACGCGGTATCCGGCATCGGCGGACGCTGACGGGCATTGGTGCGCTTCATGACGATCAGCAGTTCCAGTTCGGCACCTTTCAGCGGCAGAGTGGATTCAATCAGCGTAATGGCGTTCCAGCTACCGGATAGCAGCATGATAAAGGTGAACTCATCCCCAAGCATGGCGAGACGGCTATCTTCGATATTGCAACCGCAGCTGCTGACGTGTCGGGTGATGGTATTGACGATACCCGGACGGTCAACACCGAGCGCGGTGATCACCAGATGATGGGGCTGAGATTGCGGCAAAATGGCTTTTCCTGTGCATTCGCTAATAACCATAAGGTAAACATAAAAAAAACTGCTGACAAGCGCGGGAATAGCGTGGCTTGCTTGCTTTTCCCTAAGTGTAAAACGTACCATGAAGCACTTGTTTGTCGAGGGGATCGCCAATGTTTACGGGAAGTATTGTTGCACTCGTTACGCCAATGGATGACAAAGGTAATGTCTGCCGTGCGAGTCTGAAAAAACTGATTGATTATCATGTCGCCAGCGGCACCGCGGCGATTGTTTCCGTCGGCACCACAGGCGAATCGGCCACGCTGAGCCATGAGGAACACGGCGATGTGGTGATGCTGACCCTGGAGCTGGCCGATGGCCGGATCCCGGTGATCGCCGGAACCGGGGCGAATGCCACCGCAGAAGGCATCTCTCTGACTAAACGTTTCGAACACTCCGGCGTTGTCGGCTGCCTGACCGTCACGCCGTATTACAACCGTCCGACGCAGGAAGGATTGTTCCAGCACTTTAAAGCCATCGCCGACAGCACCAGCCTGCCGCAAATGCTGTATAACGTACCCTCGCGCACCGGTTGTGACATGCTGCCGGAAACCGTTGCCCGCCTGGCTGAAATAAAAAATATTATCGGAATCAAAGAGGCAACCGGGAACTTATCGCGGGTTAGTCAGATCCAAGAGCTGGTTAATGAAGAGTTCATTCTGGTGAGTGGCGACGACGCTACCGCACTGGACTTTATGCAACTGGGCGGCAAAGGCGTCATTTCGGTGACTGCGAACGTGGCCGCGCGCGAAATGGCCGAGCTGTGCACACTGGCGCAGCAGGGCAATTTCGTCGAGGCTCGCCGCCTGAATCAGCGTCTGATGCATCTGCACCAGACGCTTTTCTGTGAACCCAATCCTATCCCGGTAAAATGGGCTGCGAAACAGCTAGGATTAATCGCTAACGACACGCTGCGTCTGCCAATGACGCCACTGACTGCAGCCGGCCAGCCGAAAGTGGAGCAGGCGCTGGTGAAAGCGGGTTTGCGATAATTTAGGGAGTTTGAATGAATTACTCAGTAAAGCGGTCAACGGTAGCTACCGTGGTGGGGCTTTCCACCCTGATGCTGTTGTCGGCCTGTTCGAGCGACCAGCGCTATAAGCGCCAGGTCAGCGGTGATGAATCTTACCTGCAAGCCAGCGAATTACATGAACTGAAAGCCCCTGCCGGAATGATCCTGCCGGTTCAGCGTGGTGATTTTGACGTGCCGCGCACCAGCAGTCAGGCGCCGACCGGCAAGCAGCTCGATATCCGTCCACCGGCCCAGCCACTGGCGCTGCTGAACGGTACGCGCGCGCAATACAGCAATAATACCGGCGCGTTGATGATTGAGAACAGCCGTGGCTCCGTCTGGTCGCAGGTGGTTAATGTGGTGCAGTCTTACAAATTCCCGATTGCTTCACGCAATGACGCGGGACAGCAGCTGACCACTGACTGGGTGCAGTGGAACCGGGCTGATGAAGACCAGCAGTACCGTGGCCGCTACCAGATCAGCGTACAGTCGCAGAGCTATCAGCAGCTGCTGACGGTTCGTCTGCTGGAACTGCAACAGGATGGCAAAACCATCACTTCGCCGGCGCAAATCCAGCGTTATACCGCGCAGATGCTCAACGACATCAGCACCGGTCTGGATAAGATCGAAACCGCCAGCGAAAACGCCGCTTCAGGTCGGGTGAATGGTGCGATTGATGTGCAGAGTGGCGCAGATGATACCGGCTTGCCGTTGCTGATCCTGCGTACGCCTTACAACGTGGCGTGGCAGCGTCTGCCAGAGGCGATGAAACGCGTCGGCATGGAAGTGACGGACACCACCCGTTCAACCGGCAGCATGAAGGTGACCTATAAATCACCGGGCAGCAGCAGCTGGGATGAAGTGGGCGCGAAAGATCCGGAATTGCCAAACGGTGATTACAAAGTGCAGGTCGGCGATCTTGATAACCGTACCAGCCTGCAGTTCATCGATCCGAAAGGACATGTGCTGACCCAGTCGCAAAATGATGCGCTGGTGGCGGTGTTCCAGGGCGCGCTGAACAAATAAAGTGATTAACGGCCGGAGATTCTCCGGCCTTTTTATTTTGTTTTTGGCATAATAGCGCGCGGCGAAGTAATCGATTGCGTCCCGCCAATCGCCGCAGCGGCACAGGCCGTTGAACACCCGTTATTTCAAGTCTGGAGTTAACAAGATGCAAAAGCGAGCTGAGTTGTATCGCGGTAAAGCGAAAACCGTATACAGCACCGACAATCCGGATCTGCTGATACTCGAATTCCGCAACGATACGTCAGCCGGTGACGGCGCCCGAATCGAGCAGTTTGATCGCAAAGGAATGGTAAACAACAAGTTTAACCATTTCATCATGACTAAATTGCAGGAAGCGGGTATCCCGACCCAGATGGAAGCGCTGCTGTCTGATAACGAAGCGCTGGTGAAGAAGCTGGAGATGGTGCCGGTTGAGTGTGTCGTCCGCAACCGTGCCGCGGGTTCACTGGTTAAGCGTCTGGGCGTGGAAGAGGGGATGGTGCTGAATCCACCGCTGTTCGATCTTTTCCTGAAAGATGATGCGAAACATGACCCGATGGTCAACGAATCCTACTGCGAAACCTTTGGCTGGGTCAGCAAAGAAAACCTGGCGCGGATGCAGGAACTGACCTTCAAAGCCAATGAAGTGCTGAGCAAGCTGTTTGATGACGCCGGCTTAATTCTGGTCGACTTCAAGCTGGAGTTTGGTCTGTTTAACGGCGAAGTGACGCTGGGCGATGAGTTCTCGCCAGACGGCGCGCGCCTGTGGGACAAACAGACGCTGGATAAAATGGACAAAGACCGTTTCCGCCAGAACCTGGGTGGCGTGGTTGAAGCCTATGAAGCGGTTGCCCAGCGACTGGGCGTGAAGCTCGACTAAGTCGCGCCGTACCGCAGAAAAAGGAGAGCCCCGGCTCTCCTTTTTTCATTTTGGCATAAAGCTGGTGATTGCCCCGGCACACAACTAAAATCATGCCATCTGAGTAAACCGCTAAGGGAGTACAGCATGCGCTGGCAAGGGCGTCGCGAAAGCGACAATGTAGAGGACCGTCGCGATCAATCATCCGGTTTTGGTGGAGGAGGCCGCCAGATTCGTCTGCCGCGCGGCAAAGGCGGGATTGTTCTGCTGATTGTGGTGGCGGTGGCCGGCTATTATGGCTATGACCTGACCGCCTTACTGACCGGCGGTGAAGTGGCACCGACCAGTCAGCAACAGCAGCGTAGCGTCAGTCCGAATGAGGATGAAGCGGCGAAATTTACCAAAGTGATGCTGGCGACCACCGAAGATACCTGGGGGAAACTGTTCCAGCAGATGAACAAACAGTATGTCGCGCCGAAGCTGGTGATGTATCGCGGTGCCACCCGCACCGGCTGCGGTACCGGCCAGTCAGTGATGGGGCCGTTCTACTGTCCTGCCGATCAGACGGTTTATATCGATCTCTCGTTTTATGATGAGATGAAAACCAAACTCGGTGCCGGTGGTGACTTTGCCCAGGGCTATGTGATTGCGCATGAAGTGGGCCATCACGTCCAGAAACTGTTGGGTATCGAACCGAAAGTTCGCGAAATGCAGCAGGGTGCCAGCCAGACTCAGGTAAACCAGCTGTCGGTCAAAATGGAGTTACAGGCTGACTGCTTCGCTGGCGTCTGGGGACACTATATGCAGCAGGAAAATATCCTTGAGGTTGGCGATCTGCAGGAAGCCCTGAATGCCGCTGAGGCGATTGGCGACGATCGACTGCAGCAAAAAAGTCAGGGGCGGGTAGTGCCGGACAGCTTTACCCACGGCACCTCGCAGCAGCGATACAGCTGGTTCAAGCGCGGCTTTGATGGTGGCAATCCGGGACAGTGCAACACCTTCGCCAGCAACCAGTGACCCTGCAACGCCTCACCGCACAGATGCAGCAGGCCGGGATTCGACGGCTGGCGGTGATCAGCGGCGATCCGGCGTGGTGCCTGATGCGGGCGACGGCGTGGCGTGATGCGCTGGCGGGTGACTGGCTGACGCTAAGCGACAACGCACTGTTTTCCGGTCCGCACTGCGTGCCGGGGGCGGTGCGCACCCTGCTGGGACGCGAATTTCATCATGCGATTTTCGATGCCCGGCAGGGCTTCCATGCTGAAGCCTTCGCCGCGCTGGCCGGCACCTTAACCGCCGGTAGCTGGCTGCTGCTGCTGGTCCCGCCCTGGGACCGGTGGCTGCAACAACCTGATGCTGATAGCCTGCGCTGGGCGGACGTCGCCGAGCCGATCGCCACGCCACGCTTCGTTGATCATCTGCAACAGCAGATTCTGAACGATGCAGAAGTGCTGCTGGAGCAGCAGCATCAGCCTTGCCGTCTTCCGCCGCATACAGACTGGCCACAGTGGCAGTGTCGGGCACCGCAACAGCAGCAGGCGATGCTGGCGCAGTTGCTGGCGCTGCCGTCAGGCGTGGCGGTGCTGACTGCCGCCCGCGGACGCGGAAAGTCGGCACTGGCGGGCATGCTGGCGGGCCAGCAGGGAAACTGTCTGGTGACCGCGCCGGCCAGGGCGTCCACCGGGGTACTGGCCGCGTTTGCCGGCGATCATTTTCATTTTATGGCCCCGGATGCGCTACTGGCGCTGATGCCGCCGCCGCCCGCTGCCTGGCTGATTATTGATGAAGCCGCCGCCATTCCCGCGCCGTTGCTGCAGGCGCTGATCAGTCGTTTTCCCCGGGTATTACTCACCACCACGGTGCAGGGTTACGAAGGCAGCGGACGCGGTTTTATCCTGAAATTTTGCGCCGGACTGCCGCAGGTTCGCTATTTCACCCTTGATGAACCACTCCGCTGGTCGCGCAGCGATCCGCTGGAACGCTGGCTCAACCAGGCGCTGCTGTTTGACGATGCTGCTGCCGTCGCACCGTCATCCTCAGCCATTCCGCATCGGGCGTCGCGCAACGATTTTACGGCGTTGCAGGCGGCCTATCGGCTGCTGACCAGCGCCCATTACCGCACCTCTCCGCTTGATTTACGTCGTCTGCTGGATGCGCCCGGCATGCAGCTGTGGCTGGCGGGTAACGCGTTAGCGTTGCAGGGCGCGTTATGGCTGGTGGAAGAGGGCGGGCTTGATGCTGCCCTGGCAGAGGCGGTATGGGCCGGTACCCGTCGGCCGCGTGGCAATCTGGTGGCTCAGTCGCTGGCGGCGCACGCCGGATTCGCTGAAGCGGCAACGTTACGCTCACTGCGTATCAGCCGCATTGCCGTGGCGGCGGAGAGTCGTCGTCGTGGCATCGGTCAGCAACTGGTGGCGGCAGCCCGTCATGCCGCCGCGGATTACGACTATCTTTCTGTCAGCTTCGGCTACACTGAATCTCTTTGGGCTTTCTGGCGCAGCTGTGGTTTTACCCTGGTGCGCATCGGCAGCCAGCGTGAAGCCAGTAGCGGCTGCTACGCCGCAATGGCGATGCTGGCCTGTTCTGATGCCGGTGAGACGTTACAGCGGCGGGCCGCACACCAGCTGGCCCGTGACTGGCCGGTGCTGCGTCAGCATATCGCGCTGGAGCCGGACATCACTGCGTGCCGTGAGGCAGGTTTCACGCCGCAGGATGCCCGACTGGCGGCCGGTTTTGCCTGGGCGCAGCGGCCACTGGAGGCCAGTTTGCCGGTGTTGCAGCGGCTGGCTGGGGTCTCTGCTCAGCCGTTACCGCTGATCGAGGCTGCTATCGCTGCTCCTGATGCGCTGACTGCACTGGCCCGGCAGGCGGGGCTGAGCGGCCGTAAAGCGTTAATTGCCGCACTGCGTCAGCAAGCCACTATCGCACTTGAAACGCTGCAGGACGTTGATGCCGACGTCTTACGTCAGTCGTTGAAATAATTCGACCGGCGGCTTCAAATATTCCTCATATCATTCCGCGCCCGGCGGCGTAGAGTGACAACAGGAGGTCAACATGACACTGAAATATGTAATCGTTCAACAGCCTGCTACGGCGGCCCAGCTGTTCCTGCTTTATCACGGCGTGGGCGACAATCCGGATTCAATGGGCGAGATCGGCAGCTGGTTTGCCCGCACTTTTCCTGAAGCGCTGGTGGTTTCGGTAGGATCGCCTGCCGCTGGTCGTCAGTGGTTTACTGAAGCGGAATTACACGACCAGACGGTCCAGCAGCGGGTAGATGCCGCCATGCCGCAGTTTGTCGAGTCGGTCCGTCACTGGCAGCAGCAGAGTGGTGTCCGGGCGGAAGCTACGGCGCTGATCGGCTTTTCGCAGGGTGGCAGCATGGTGCTGGAAGGGGTAAAAGCCCATGCCGACCTGGCGGGGCGCGCGGTGGTGTTTAATGGCCGTTTCGTTACCCTGCCAGAGAAAGCCAGCACCCGTACCACGGTGCATCTGATCCACGGCGATTATGATGAGCAGATCCCGCTGCATCATGCGCAACATGCAGAGCAACGACTGACGGCATTAGGCGGTGATGTGACGCTGGATATTGTTGATGATTTAGCCCACGCGATTGACCATCGCAGTATGGAACTGGCGCTTAATCATCTGCGCTATACGGTACCGAAACGCTACTTTGATGAAGCGTTAAGCGGGGCGAAACCCGGTGATGACGATGTGATTGTGATGATGTAAAAATGCCCTCGCACGGCGAGGGCATCCGCGATTACTTTTTCTTCGGCCAGTCGTCGTCATCGTCCCATTTATCGTTAAAATCACGATGCGGCGGCAGGTCCGGTTTGTTATCCATAAATTTTTTGTGATCGATGCGTTTCAGATCTTTATACACATTCATCAGCACGCCAACCATCAGCAGGATCACCAGGATCCACCAGTAGTCTTTAATAAACTCCATTTCCCGCTCCTTAATATCGCACTCAGGCGATCAGTTGTTCCATGATGCGTTGATACATCCGGCTCAGCATCTGCAGGTCGGAGGCTTTCACACACTCATTGATTTTATGAATGGTGGCATTCACCGGACCCAGTTCTACTACCTGCGCACCCATCCGGGCGATAAACCGGCCATCAGAGGTGCCGCCGGTCGTCAGCAGCTGCGGCTTAATCTCATTATAGTGCGCCACCGCTTTTACGACGGCATCGACCAGCTTACCGCGATCGGTCAGGAACGGCTGACCCGAGAGTTTCCACTCAATGGTGTAGCGCAGCTGATGACGATCCAGCAGTTCTGCAACCCGCTGACGGATCATCTCATCGGTCAGCTCAGTGCTGAAACGGAAGTTGAACTGCACGAACAGCTCGCCGGGGATGACGTTGTTGCTGCCGGTTCCGGCCTGTACGTTGGCAATCTGCATGCTGGTCGCCGGAAAGAAGGCATTGCCCTGGTCCCACTCGACGGCCACCAGTTCATTCAGCGCCGGCATCGCCCGATGCACCGGATTATCGGCCAGATGGGGATAGGCGACATGACCCTGAACCCCATGCACCGTCAGATTCGCGGTGATCGAGCCGCGCCGGCCATTTTTCACTACGTCGCCCACCACTTCGGTACTGGACGGTTCGCCAACCAGGCAGTAATCAAGCCGTTCCTGGCGTGCCATCAGGCGCTCAACCACTTTAACGGTACCGTTAGCACCGCTGGCCTCTTCATCGGAAGTAATCAGAAACGCCAGCCGGCCTTTATGGTGAGGATGGACGGCGACAAAACGTTCGGCGGCCACCACCATCGCCGCCAGCGAGCCTTTCATATCGGCCGCGCCACGGCCAAACAGCATGCCGTCGCGGATGGTGGGTTCAAAAGGAGGATTGATCCAGCGGCTGGAATCGCCCGCCGGGACCACATCGGTATGACCGGCAAACGCCAGCGTTTCGCCTTCACCGCGGGTCGCCCAGAAATTCAGGGTGTCACCGATGTTCATGGTCTCGATGTGAAAGCCAATCGCCTGCAAGCGGGCGATCAGCAGAGCCTGACAGCCGGCATCATCGGGGCTGAGAGACGGGCGACGAATAAGCTGTTGCGTCAGCTCAATGACCGGGCAAAACATATTATGACTTCTCCTGGATAGCATTCTGATAGGTCGTCTCACTAAAGCCGGCAAGCAAAGTGCCATCCGGAGTGCGTAACAGCGGGCGTTTAATCATCGCAGGCTGAGCCAGCATCAGCGCTTTGGCGCTGTCTGCATCGGTGACGGCCTCGCGCTCTGCCTCGGGCAATTTGCGCCAGGTGGTGCCGCGGGTGTTGAGCAGGGTGGTATAACCCAGCGCATCAATAAATTCCTGCAACTGCGCGTCACTCAGGCCATCAGCACGGTAGTCATGGAACCGATAGTCGATGCCAGCAGCCGTTAAAAAGCCCCGGGCTTTTTTTATCGTGTCGCAATTTTTAATCCCGTACATCACCCACTGCGCGCTCATTGCCTGATCCTTATTGTCCTGTGAAACGTTGAAGCTGAAAAAAGCAGCCAAAGCGCGAGTTTAGCATAGTGCGATCCGTTGCGGCATCTCACCAGGCGGGCCAGAGCTGTCAATAATCGTTACCGGCAGGCATCAGGTAAACGTTATCAATTTCAGCCGTAATCATTACCTGGCTTATCATTGGATAATTAAGAATTTCGCCATGTTGAGAAAATAAGCTACCGCTGGGGTTATCAATTAATAATTGCAGGCGGGTTAAGCAGTTGCTGAAATGTGCGTCAGCTACCAAATCCGATAAAACTCAGGTTTTATTCACCGCTGCCGATAGTGATAACAGGTGTAAACGTATTCACCTGATGAAAAAAAACGCGTAACATTGCCATCACAATAAGAGAGGGCATTATGATTGACACTGAAATGGGGAACTGGAAAGAATTTATCGAAGCGATGTTACGCAACAAGTAACACGTGACGAGAAAAGCAGGGCGTTTCCCCTCTTGCTGCAATTCTTACCACACACAGAAATAAGGCGGTCACTGATATCAGTGGCCGCTTTTTATTTCTGGCGCGACTCCCTGCTGAGTCAGCCTGCTTAATCGTGCGGTTTCTCTTTCAGCGGGAAACGACGGCGTACCAGCACGAAGAACAGCGGTACGAAGAAGATCGCCAGCAGCGTGGCGGAGATCATGCCACCCATCACGCCGGTACCGACCGCATGCTGACTGCCGGAGCCGGCACCGCTGCTGATCGCCATCGGCAGTACCCCGAAGATAAAGGCCAGCGAGGTCATCAGAATCGGCCGCAGGCGCTGGCGGGCGGCCTCCAGCGTTGATGCCACCAGTTCGCCGCCTTTGCTGTTGATCTCATTGGCAAACTCAACAATCAGAATGGCGTTCTTGGCGGAGAGGCCCACCACCGTCAGCAACCCGACCTGGAAATAGACGTCATTCTCCAGCCCGCGCAGCCAGGTGGCAATCAGCGCGCCGACCACGCCGAGCGGGACCACCAGCATCACTGAGAACGGAATCGACCAGCTCTCATACAGCGCGGCGAGGCAGAGGAACACCACCAGCAGCGAAATAGCATACAGCGCCGGTGCCTGCGAGCCGGACAGACGCTCCTGGTACGAAGCGCCGCTCCACTGGAAGCCGACGCCCAGCGGTAAGGCGTTGACCAGTTTTTCCATCTCATCCATCGCGGTGCCGCTGCTGACGCCGTTGGCGGCTTCACCGACAATCTCCAGCGAGGAGTAACCGTTGTAGCGCTCCAGCCGGGGGGAACCGGTCTCCCAGTGGCTGGTGGCGAACGCGGAGAAGGGCACCATGCCGCCGCTGCTGTTGCGCACGTACCACTTATTGATATCGCCCGGCAGCATGCGGAATTCGGCTGCCGCCTGGACATAGACTTTTTTCACCCGGCCACGATCGAGGAAGTCATTCACATAGCTTGAGCCCCAGGCGGTGGTCAGGGTGTCGTTGATGGTATCGAGCGAGACGCCCAGCGCCTGCGCTTTGCGCTCATCGACATCAATCTGTAACTGTGGGCTGTCGTCGAGTCCGTTGTGGCGCACCCGCGATAACGATTTATCGCTGGCGGCCATCTCCAGTAGCTTATCGCGCATCGCCATTAACCGGGCATGGCCGAGCCCGGCATGATCCTGCAGCTGCAGGTCAAAGCCCGACGAACTGCCCATGCCAGTAATGGCCGGCGGACTGCTGGCGATCACCCGACCCTCTTTAATCTTCTGAAACGCTTTTGTGGCGCGATCAATAATCGCGAACGAGGTGCGATCGGCACCGGGACGATCTTCCCAGTTTTTCAGTCGGACAAACAGCCGCGCCACGTTCTGACCGTTACCGCCAGGCCCGGCGCCGATGGTCGAGAACACCGACAGCACATTGGCCTGTTCTTCGGTCAGATAGTAATTTTCGACTTTTGCCACCACGGCGGCAGTCTGCTCTAAGGTGGCACCGGCCGGAAGCTGGACCTGGGTCAGAAACACGCCGCGATCTTCCAGCGGCAGGAAAGAAGTGGGCAGACGCAGAAACAGAAAGGCCATCAGGCCGATAAGCGCAAGATAGAGCAGCAGCCAGCGGCCGCCCTTACGCAGAATACCTGCCACGCCGTGCTGGTAACGGTCCGCGTTTTTATTGAAGTGACGGTTGAACCAGCCGAAGAAGCCGCCACGCCCGTGCGACTCGCCGGGCTTCACCGGCTTGAGCAGCGTGGCGCACAGCGCGGGCGTCAGGATCATCGCCACCAGTACCGACAACACCATTGCCGACACAATGGTGATTGAGAACTGGCGATAAATGGCCCCGACCGTGCCGCCAAAAAAAGCCATCGGCACGAAGACTGCCGACAGCACCAGTGCGATACCGACCAGCGCGCCCTGAATCTGGCCCATCGATTTGCGTGTCGCGGCACGCGGCGACAATCCCTCTTCACTCATCAGGCGTTCAACGTTTTCCACCACCACGATGGCGTCATCCACCAGCAGGCCGATCGCCAGCACCATGGCGAACATCGTCAGGGTATTGATACTGAAACCGCAGGCGTAGAGCACGCTGAAGGTGCCAAACAGCACCACCGGGACGGCGATGGTGGGGATCAGCGTGGCGCGGAAGTTCTGCATAAACAGGTACATCACACCAAACACCAGCACAATCGCTTCCAGCAGCGTCTTCACCACATCGGTAATTGACGCTTTGACGAATGGCGAAGTTTCATAGGCGATTTTGGCTTCCAGCCCGTGCGGGAAATAGTGGGATAACTCCTCAATACGCGCCCGCACCAGCTTGTCGGTATTCATCTCATTGGCACCCGAGGCCAGTTTTACCCCCAGACCGGAAGCGGGCTGGCCATTATAGCGGCTGAGGTAGTCATATTTTTCGGCACCGAGCGCCACGCTGGCGACATCACCCAGCGTGACCACCGAACCATCAGGATTGTTCTTCAGGGTAATCGCCCGGAACTGCTCCGGCGTCTGCAGCATCGACTGGGCATTCACCGTGGCGTTAAGCGCCTGCTTGTCTACCGATGGCAGGCCGCCAACCTGGCCGACGGCGACCTGGGCATTCTGCGATTCGATGGCGCTGACCACATCATCGGTGGTCAGGGAGTAGGCGATCAGCTTGTTGGGATCGAGCCAGATGCGCATCGCATATTGTGAACCATAAGCATCTACCTGGCCGACGCCATCAATACGGCTCAGCGGATCCTGGATGTTACTGGCGACATAATCTGCAATATCCTGCTTATCCATGCTGCCGTCGGTCGAGACAAAAGCCACCATCAGAATGTTGCTGTCGCCGGTTTTGTTGACCGTCACGCCCTGTGACTGCACTGCCTGGGGTAATTTACGCAGCGCGGATTGCAGCTGGTTTTGTACCTGCTGGCGCGCTTCATCCGGATCGGTGCCAGCGGTGAAGGTGAGGGTGATCTGCGCCTGGCCGGTGTTGCTGCTGTTGGATGACATGTACATCAGGTTATCGATGCCAGTCATATTCTGCTCGATCACCTGGGTAACGGTGTTCTCCAGCGTTTCGGCAGAGGCGCCAGGATAGTTAGCGGTGATCCGCACGTTGGGCGGTGCCAGGTCGGGATACTGTTCAATAGGCAGCGAAATAATGGAAAGGGTGCCGCAAAGACACAGCAAAATCGCCAGAACCCATGCAAAGATGGGTCGGTCGATAAAGAAATTCGACATTAAATCGACACTCCTCAGTGCTTTTTTATCAGGAATGAGAGCCCAGGAAAGGGTGCACCGGCAGAGCAACCGGATGATCTCTTCCACGATTTCCTGCCGACACTTACTCTACGTGCGGTCAATTAGAGAATCGTGGAGAAATTGTGGAGAAAGTGTAAATTCTCCGATTATTTAACGATGGCGGCTTTCAAGCCAGAGCACGGTCGCGGCAACGCGCGAGCGCACATCCAGTTTACGCAACAGGTTGCGGATATGCACTTTTACCGTCTCTTCTGAGATATGCAGAATGGTGCCAATCTCTTTATTCGACAGACCGCGCGCCACCTCCTGCAGCACATCACGCTCACGCTCAGTCAGCTGGCGTAAAGGATCGGCGCTGTGCTGGCGATTGGCAAGATAACGGGCGACGCCTTCGCTGAACACTTTTTCGCCCTGGGAAGCTTGCAGAATCTGTCCCAGCAGGATCTCCGGCTCGCTGTCTTTCAGCAGATACCCATCGGCACCGGCATCCACCATGGTGAAAATATCACTGTGGGCGTCAGAGACGGTCAGCACCAGAATGCGCGAACTGATGCCTTCGTGGCGCAGGGCTTTAAGGGTATCCAGTCCCGACATGCCTTTCATATTCAGGTCGAGCAGGATCACATCCGGCTCATGCTGGCGAGCCTCTGCCAGCGCTTCCGTGCCGTTGTTGGCTTCTGCGATCACGACCAGCCGGGGATCGAGCGCCAGTAGCTGACGAATCCCCCGGCGCATCAGCGGATGATCGTCAACAATCATCAAAGTTAATGTGGGCTGTTGCATGTTCTTTTCCTTTCCCCGAACTGTTTCAGGCTGTTATGCGTGAAAGATGTCACCTGCTGCTGACACAGAATTCTGCGCCGCAGCGGCTCTGCTGTCGCCATTCGCCTGAAACAGGCTGGCGATCGCTTATCAATAATCTGTTAACCCGCACCGGCACGCTATTCGAACTGACGCGCCGGACGCGGTGGAAATCGCAGTGCGACCTGGGTGCCGCGTGGCTGGGCGCTGATGCTGAGCTTGCCGTCTAAGCGCTGCGCGCGCTCCGCCATAATGGTCAGTCCGTAGTGGCCTGGCGGTTCATCGGTGTTGCTGATGCCAACGCCGTCATCGGTAATCGTCAGTAAGTGCTCACCCTGTTCGGTGTGCTGATAATCAATGCTGATGCACTGCGCGCTGGCGTGACGAATCGCATTCAGCAACGCTTCGCGGGCGATCTGTAAAACATGGACCTGCTGCTGCGCTTCGAGACTCTCTAAGCCTGGCTGATAGTTGAAGAGAATCTGCGCGCCGGTCTGTTCCTGCAGCGAGGCGATCATCGCCTGCATCGCCGCCACCAGATCCGCCTGTTCGATGGTCAGGCGAAAGGTAGTCAGCAGTTCCCGTAACTGGCGATAGGCATCGGCCAGCGCCTGATCAAAGTCGGCAATGATGCCGTGGGCGGCGTGGTCAGATTTATCGACGGTCCGTCGCAGCAGCGTAAGCTGAATGCGCAAAAATGACAGCGACTGCGCCAGCGAATCGTGCAGTTCGCGAGCGATAGTGGTGCGTTCCTCAATCAGCAGCATCTGCTGATGCTGCTTCTGGGCCTGCCAGATCCAGATGGCGCGTCCCAGCATCGCCGCCAGGCTGCGCATTAACTCATCCGCCGGGGCAGGGGCGCGCGCCCGCCAGCGCAGTTCGCCAATCTGCTGGTCGCCCTGCTGCAGCGGCAGTCGTTGCCAGTCCGTGGTGGCATCACATTCACCGGCATGAAAATGAAACTGGTCGCTGTCGAGCCGAATCGCCGTCAGTTTCTCGCGGGTCAGGACATTATTGAGCACCGCTTCAAACAGGGCCGGATGCAGCGGGCTGGCGGTCAGCATCTGTGAGCTGTCGTACAGCAGCGACAGTGTGCGGTTGGCCTGAGTAAGATCTTCGGTTTTGGCGCGCACCGTGCTTTCCAGCAGCTGATAGTGTGAATGCAGACGGGTCGCCATGCCGCTAAACGCTTGCGACAGCACCTTTAGTTCGTTCTGCTGCTCCACCCTGAGCGGCGGAAAATCAAAATTGCCGCTCTCAACATAGCGGCTGGCGGTGACGAGCGCATTGAGCGGGCGCACCACCTGCTGCCGGGTGAACCGAATAGTCAGCAGCGCCAGCGCCACAATGGCGATGACCCCGGCCAGGCTGCTGGCCGCTACCAGCCGCATTTTCAGTTCAGCATAGCGCTGCAAGCCCAGCACGAAACGGTCGATCTCGCCGACGTAAAGCGGTACCTGCTGTTGATAAGCCAGCGCATCACCCTGTTCCAGCCGCTGCTGCAATGACGGCCAGCCTGCGCGTAACCGCTGGTAGAGCAGCTTAACTTCGCGCGGCACCCAGGGGCGATCCAGCTTTTGCAGCACCGGAGCGTCGAGCGTCTGCCGGAACAGCACCAGATGTTGAGGCAGCTGCTGTGGCTGACTGCTGGCATCCCAGGCCATACGGTAACTCTGCATCCGCAGCGATCCTGCCAGATTGATCGCTTCGGCATCACGCTGGCTACTGAAGAGGGTGACCAGCGCCAGACCGGTGGTCAGCAGTGAAAGCAGCACGATGGCGCTTAACGCCTGCGCAATGCTGTGGGTAACGGAACGTTTAACAATCACATCAATAGCCCTGTAGGGAGTGCGGGATTATAAGAGAGCGGTGGCACAACGCAAAGTCCCAATACCCTGTTTATTACACAAGCCGTTACATAATGTACATAAAATGACCGCAACTGACCGTTCCCAGGAACGCACAGACAAAGGCGTTTAAAAAATAACCAGCTTTACGCCCGGCAGAGGTTGCCTTTCATTGCAGCGTTAATAATTCATCCAGTCATTAAAACACTCGCGGATCACATTTTAAGGAGCATCTGATGAAAAGACTGAATGCAGTTCTGGCTGGTGCCCTGCTGGCTACCGCCTCATTTTCAACCTTCGCTGCGCTGCCGGTTGACCGTGACCAGGCGCAGAGTATGCAGAGCATCGGCAACGTTTCCGTCTCTAATGTCCGTGGCTCACTGGATGATGCGAATCGCCAGCTGTCACAAAAAGCGGAAGAGATGGGCGCCAGCCACTATCGCGTTATCGGTGTCGACAACCCGGGTGACTCCAGCCTGTGGACCGGTACCGCAGAGATCTACCGCTAATCCCACCCTCCCGGTTTCCATCCCTGTAGCTTTTACCGGCCCGTTTGCGGCCGGTTTTTTTGTTTTTGTGCATCAGAACCGATTCTTACAAATCAACCCGTGCAGCCTCCCACTATATTTTGCTTCGTTCTTGCAGAACGGGTAGGATTCATCGCCGTTAATTCCCGCGCTGCTTTCGCTAACTCACAGGCAGACGCACAGAGGAAAATACCCCATTTCGCATGGCATAACGCAATCGTTTGGATGTACTGCGACTGATGGTCAGGACAAACAGGAAAGCTATGAAATCGAATAAAAAATCTGCGGCCGAGATGCGCGCTGCAAAAAGACGCTGGCTTAATTCGCACGACAGCGGCTATCAAAAGGCGATGGGCAACCGTCACGTACAGATGATTGCTATCGGCGGCGCCATCGGCACCGGTCTGTTCCTGGGGGCCGGTGGCCGTCTGCAGGCGGCCGGACCGGCGCTGGCTATCATCTATCTGGTGTGCGGCATCTTCTCCTTCTTTATCCTGCGTGCCCTAGGCGAACTGGTATTACATCGCCCCAGCAGCGGCAGCTTCGTCTCCTATGCCCGTGAATTCCTCGGTGAAAAAGCGTCATACGTCGCAGGCTGGATGTATTTCGTGAACTGGGCCATGACCGGTATCGTCGACATCACCGCCGTCGCGCTCTACATGCACTACTGGGGCGCGTTTGGCGATGTGCCACAGTGGGTCTTCGCGCTTGGCGCGCTGGCCATCGTAGGCACCATGAACATGATTGGCGTGAAGTGGTTCGCCGAGATGGAGTTCTGGTTCGCGCTGGTCAAAGTGCTGGCGATTGTGCTGTTTCTGGTGGTGGGCGTGGTGTTCCTCGGCACCGGCAAACCGCTGGATGGCAACAGTACCGGTTTCCATCTGATTAGCGACAACGGCGGCCTGTTCCCGCATGGCTTACTGCCGGCGCTGGTACTGATTCAGGGGGTGGTATTTGCCTTCGCCTCGATTGAGCTGGTCGGCACTGCGGCCGGCGAATGTAAAGACCCGAAAACCATGCTGCCAAAAGCGATCAATAGCGTGATCTGGCGTATCGGCCTGTTCTATGTCGGGTCGGTGGTGCTGCTGGTGATGCTGCTGCCGTGGAATGCCTATCAGGCAGGTCAGAGTCCGTTTGTGACCTTCTTCTCGAAGCTGGGCGTGCCTTACATTGGCAGCATCATGAATATCGTGGTGCTGAGCGCGGCGCTCTCCAGCCTGAACTCCGGCCTTTACTCGACCGGACGTATTCTGCGTTCCATGTCGATGGGCGGATCGGCACCAAAATTCATGTCAAAGATGAACGGTCAGCAGGTGCCTTATGCCGGTATTCTGGTCACCATCGGCGTCTACGTGATTGGCGTGGTGCTTAACTACTATGTGCCTTCGCAGGTATTCGAGATTGTCCTGAACGTCGCTTCGCTGGGAATTATCTCTTCCTGGGCCTTTATTGTGGTGTGCCAGCTGCGGCTGCGTAAGGCGATCAAAGAAGGCAAAGCGGATGACGTCAGCTTTAAGCTGCCAGGCGCGCCGTTTACCTCGTGGCTGACGCTGCTGTTCCTGTTCAGCGTGCTGGTGTTGATGGCGTTTGATTATCCGAACGGCACCTACACCATCGCCTCAATCCCGCTGATTGCGGTGATTCTGGTGCTGGGGTGGTTTGGGGTCCGTAAGCGCGTCAGCGCTATTGCGGAAACCGAACACGATCACCATGAAGAAGAGCCGAAGCCAGCCCGACTGGCAGATGAAAGCTCGCACTAATCTCAGCGCGTCGTGAATAAGCCAGCCTGCGGGCTGGCTTTTTTATTGCCGTTTATCCAGCGCGGCGGCAGGCGAATTCAGATAGTTTTCCCAGCGGCTTCATCCTATGATGGCAGACTCCCTTTATGCTGTAGCGGAGCGCGCATGTCGTTTAAGATCAATGTCATCAAAGATAAGTTGCTGTCTGATAACTGGTTTGTGCTACGCAACTTCACCTATGAAATCACCGACCGGCGTGACAAAGTGATTCGCCACAAACGCGAAGTCTACGATCGCGGCAACGGGGCGACTATCCTGCTGTATAACCGCGAAAAGAACAACGTGGTGCTGACGCGTCAGTTCCGCATCGCCACCTACGTCAACGGTAACCACAGCGGCATGCTGATCGAAGCCTGCGCTGGCTTACTCGACGACGATTCACCCGAAGATTGCATTCGCAAAGAGGCGATTGAAGAGACCGGTTATGCGGTAGGCGAGGTAGAAAAACTCTATGCCTGCTACATGTCGCCGGGCGGAGTGACCGAGCTTATCCACTTTTTCGCTGCTGAGTATAATGAATCGCTGCGCGACAATGCGGGCGGCGGGGTTGAGGATGAATCGATCGAGGTGCTGGAGATCGCTTTTCCTGAGGCGCTGGCGATGGTCAAAGATGGCCGCATCTGCGACGGTAAAACCGTGATGTTGTTACAGCATGCGCAGTTAGCGGGCTGGTTAAAGCCGTAACGCGCGCAGCGAACCGATCCGATTTTATCCTGAGTAGCGGTGGCTGATGCGTTACTTTTCACTGAACCATGGCTGCTTTTTAAGCAGTTAATCGCGCTTTCTGGACGGGTTCACAGAATGCGGCCGCCGTCGGGCCCGTTGATGCGCTATCATCTCCACTCTGAGTATTCGGGGATCGATTTTCTTAATGTCGTATTGGATGAAATCGCTGTGGCTGTCGTCTTCGCTGTTGGTTGCCTCTGTGCAGGCCGAACCGTTGCAGAAGTCGTTTAACGACTGGCAAATGACCTGTAACAACGCGGCATTCTGCGTGGCACGCAATATTCCGGGCGACAAAGGATTAGTAATGACGATTTCGCGTCATGCGGGGGTCAATGACCGCCCGCTGCTGCGTATCGACTATGGCAGCGCCTACAGCGGTGAGCTGAAGGGCGGGCCGCTGCAGGATAATCTGTTGCTCGACCAGCGTCGCCTCAAACCCGATCTGAAACACTGGACGGTAGAACCCCATCATCTCGCCACCAGCAACGCCATCGCCATCGATGAATTCCTTGATTTGGTACTGGACGCAAAAACCGTGCAGCTCACCTACGATCCCAATGCCCTGATCTCGCTGCGCGGCATGAAAGCGGCACTGCTGCTGATGGATGATGTGCAGGGCAGGGTGAATGGCATGAGTGCCTGGGTTAAGCGCGGCGACCGGGCCAGCTGGGATGTGCCGCCGTCACCGACTCTGCCGCCATTACCGCCCGCGCCGCCTCAGCCTGCTGCGCTGACCCGCGAAGAGACCAGCGGACTGATCGATTACGGCACCTGGCGCATCAATACCGACTCCTGTTCGCTGGACCCGATGCGGCGCGAAGTGAGCGTGGCGCCGCTGACCGATCAGAAAGCGCTGCTGCTGGTGAGTTGCGAAATGGGCGCTTACAACGTGATCGATCTGGCGTTTGAAGTGACGCGCAGTCAGCCTTACGTGGCGAGAGGGGTGACGCTGACCCTGCCATTTACGCCACCGGGTACCAGCGAACGCCAGCTTGAGTTGATCAATGCGGATTACGATGCGGCTACCGGCCAGCTCTATACCTTTGGCAAAGGACGCGGATTAGGCGACTGCGGCAGAGCGACACGCTGGCAGTTTGACGGCACGCGTTTTGTGCTGGCGGAGTATGCTGAAGAATCGACCTGTGACGCCTGGCACAGCAGCGATGACTGGCCCACCCTGTGGGTAAGCCAGTCCGCCAGTGCGGTGCAGCAACGTTAACGAATCGCCTGCACCATCATCGGTGATCCCAGCTGGTTACCGACCAGTTCAGCCAGCATGTTGTTCACGCCATCGCTCATCGGTGTAAAGCGGGTGAGCGGTGAGCGGGTGACGACCACAAACACTCCCACATTATGCTGCGGCACCATCGCCATATAGGTAATGAAGCCGCCGCCACCGCCGGTTTTCTGAATGATGCCAGGACGTCCGGATTTTGGTCCCATATAGACCCAGCCCATTCCCAGCGCGTCGGCTTTGCCCGGCACATCCATGCCTTCAACTTTATGCAACTGCTCGCGGCGATAGATCAGCGTCTGCAGCCGATCGATCTGCGGCGTGCGCTGGTTGACCGATGAATTAAGGAATTGCTGCATCCAGCGACCCATATCATCCGGCGTGGAGTAGACGCCGCCGCTGCCAATCGCGGCCAGCGTATTGTTACAAGGGCTGGCGCCTTTCTCGGCCACCATTAACCGGCTGCACTGCTCTGGCGACGGGGTAAACGTGGTGTCTTTCATGCCGAGCGGTCGGGTAATCAGCTGCTGAAACAGCGCCGGATAAGGCGTACCCGCTGCCCGCGACAACGCATCGCTCAGCAGATCGTATCCCAGGTTGGAATAGGCGGCATCGCTGCCCGGTGCTGATTTAAGCGTGGCACCAGAGAGCCAGTCCCAGCGCTCAGCGCGTGTGGGCCAGACAAAGACCGGACGATGAGGTTTACCGCCGGGCTGCTCACGCGGCAGACCGCTGGTATGAGTCGACAGGTTAATCAGACGAATCGGCTGGCCGTTGTAGCCCGGTACCCGCGCGCCCGGCGGCGCATATTTACTGAGCGGATCGTCGAGGCGGATCTGGCCGCGCTCCGCCAGCTTTACCATCACTTCGCTGGTCATGAGCTTACTGAGTGAGGCGATGCGAATCAGCGAATCTTTTTGCGGACGCACATTGTTGCCTGGCCGGGTTTCACCAAAGCTGGCGAACACCCGCTGATTGCCATCAATGGCCACCAGCGCCATGCCGGTCGCGCCGCTGCCGTAAAAGATATGTTCCGCATAGCGATCGACAATCTGTGACGCCAGCAATGGATCGGGCGCGACCTGCGCCATGCTTTTTAATGGAAGCAGAGAAACCATTAAGGCCAGTAAATATGATGTGCGCATGTTCAACGGAGAGGGCTTCGCTATTAAATCGGCGGAAAATGGCTGCCTTAATACTTCAGGAAGTCGCCGACAGCAAACCGCAACATTCCATCAGACAGGAAGAGGCGGGCGGCCAGCGGACAGGCAGCGTAAAATAGGACGAGTCTATAGTAATCAGTTTGCGCGAGGCGGGAAGAGGGGTAAGCAGATTTTTTTCTGTTTCAGGCTATGAGCAGAAATGGCCCTTCCCGATCGGCCGGGAAGGGCAAAACCATTAAACTGGCTTGAGTAATGCTTCAGCGTGGCTGACGATGTTTTCAATCGTGAAGCCAAACTCAGGGAACAACTTACCGGCCGGCGCTGATTCGCCAAAGGTGGTCATCCCGACAATCGCACCATCCAGTCCGACATACTTGAACCAGTAATCAGCGATACCGGCTTCAACCGCCACGCGCGCTTTCACGCCGCTCGGCAGTACCGATTCACGGTAAGCGGCATCCTGTGCATCAAACAGGTCAGTAGATGGCAGAGAAACCACCCGGACTTTATGGCCACCGGTGGTCAGTTTCTCCGCGGCGCCAAGGGTGATCTCAATCTCTGAACCGGTCGCGATCAGAATCACTTCTGGCGTACCGTCGCAGTCTTTCAGCACATAACCGCCGCGCTTGATGTTCTCAATCTGCTCTGGCGTGCGCTCCGGTTGCAGCAGGTTCTGACGTGACAGGATCAGCGCCGTCGGGCCGTGATGGCGTTCTACCGCCGCTTTCCATGCCACCGCCGTCTCAACCTGATCGCACGGACGCCAGACGCTCATGTTCGGCGTCAGGCGCAGGCTGGCGATCTGCTCAACCGGCTGGTGCGTCGGGCCATCTTCACCCAGACCAATCGAGTCATGGGTATAGACCAGAATCTGCCGCGCTTTCATCAGTGCCGCCATACGCGCCGCATTACGCGCGTACTCAACGAACATCAGGAAGGTCGCGGTGTAAGGCACGAAGCCACCATGGTGAGCGATACCGTTACCAATCGCTGTCATGCCGAATTCACGCACGCCGTAGTGGATGTAGTTACCGGCCGGATCGTCTTTAATCGACTTCGAGCCTGACCAGATGGTGAGGTTACTCGGGGCCAGGTCAGCCGATCCGCCGAGGAACTCGGGCAGTAATTTACCGTAGGCTTCCAGCGAGTTTTGCGACGCTTTACGGCTGGCAATTTTCTGTGGATTGGCCTGCAGATCGTTGATGAATTTGGTGGCTTCCGCTTCCCAGGTAGACGGCATTTCGCCATTCATCCGGCGCTCATATTCCAGAGCCAGCTCAGGATGGGCCTGCTTATAGGCGGCAAATTTAGCATCCCAGGCTTTTTCGCGTTCCGCACCGGCGGCTTTGGCATCCCACTGCTGGTAAATCTCTGCCGGAATTTCAAACGGCGGATAGTTCCAGCCGAGCTGCTTACGCGTCAGCGCCACTTCTTCCTCACCCAGCGCCGCACCGTGTGACTCTTCTTTACCGGCTTTGTTCGGCGAACCGAAACCGATAATAGTGCGGCAGATAATCAGTGACGGCTTGTCAGTCACGCTCTGCGCTTCTTTGATCGCCTGGCTGACTGCTTCCGGATCGTGTCCGTCAATGTCGCCAATCACATGCCAGTTGTAGGATTCAAAGCGTTTATGGGTGTCGTCGGTAAACCAGCCTTCGGTCTCGCCATCAATCGAAATACCATTGTGGTCGTAGAAGCCGATCAGTTTGCCGAGGCCCAACGTACCGGCCAGCGAACAGACTTCGTGCGAGATCCCTTCCATCAGACAGCCATCGCCCATGAAGACATAGGTGAAGTGGTCAACGATGTCGTGATCCGGGCGGTTAAACTGCGCCGCCAGGGTGCGTTCGGCAATGGCTAAGCCGACAGCATTCGCCAGTCCCTGACCCAGCGGGCCGGTGGTGGTTTCAACGCCAGGGGTGTAGCCGATCTCCGGGTGGCCCGGGGTTTTTGAATGCAGCTGACGGAAATTCTTCAGCTCTTCAATCGGCAGGTCATAACCGGTCAGGTGCAGCAGGCTGTAAAGCAGCATTGAGCCGTGACCGTTGGAGAGAATAAACCGGTCGCGGTCGAGCCAGGCGGGATTGGTCGGATTGTGTTTGAGGAAGTCGCGCCATAAGACTTCAGCGATATCTGCCATGCCCATTGGCGCACCCGGGTGACCTGAGTTTGCTTTCTGTACCGCATCCATACTCAGTGCACGAATCGCGTTTGCCAACTCTCTGCGTGAGGACATAAAGTTCTCCCTTGTTAAGAATCAGGGCGGGAAATTCCCGCCCGACTAAAAATGAACACTACAGGCGTGCGGCGAGCACATCTTCCAGCTTCTGCTGGTCAACCGCGAACTGACGGATACCGTCAGAGAGTTTTTCCACCGCCATCGGATCCTGGTTATGCTCCCAGCGGAACTCAGCTTCAGAGAGCGGCGACGGCTGATGGAAGCCTTCGGTTGATGGCTCCAGTTTACGTTCCAGCGGCGCATCGCTGTTCTGTAACTCTTCCAGCAGGTTAGGCGAAATGGTCAGACGGTCGCAGCCGGCCAGTGCCACAATCTGCTCCACTTTACGGAAGCTGGCACCCATGATGATGGTGCTGTAGCGATGCTTTTTGTAGTAGTCGTAGATGCGACGAACGGATTTCACGCCCGGATCTTCATCGACCACATAAGGGTCCATCGGTTTGCGGCTGTTGTACCAGTCATAAATACGGCCAACAAATGGCGAGATCAGGAACACGCCCGCCTCGGCACAGGCTCGCGCCTGGGCAAAGGAGAATAGCAGCGTCAGGTTACAGTTGATGCCATTTTTCTCCAGCTCTTCTGCCGCGCGGATGCCTTCCCAGGTTGAGGCCAGCTTGATCAGAATACGTGAGCGGTCGATACCATGCTCTTCGTACAGGCGAACCAGTTTCTCTGCTTTAGTCACACACATGCCACGATCGAAAGAGAGGCGCGCATCCACTTCGGTCGAGACACGGCCCGGTACGCTTTTCAGAATCTCCATACCGAGGTTAATCGCCACTTTGTCGCTGGCGTTGATGATCTGCGTCTCTTTGCTGCCGCCCTGTTTTTTGGCGTAGTCGATCGCATCATCAATCAGGTGTTTATAGGCATCAAGACTGGAGGCTTTGAGGATCAGTGACGGGTTGGTGGTGGCGTCTTCCGGATGGTAATTGCGAATTGATTCGATATCACCACTGTCCGCCACCACGGTGGTGAACTGTTTTAGGGCTTCTAGCTGGTTCATTTCTAAACTCCTTGAAAAGAAAACATGAAAGCGAAAAGGGAGCACCTCAGGCCTCGTAGCCAATCTGTGGCGTGCTCTGCTACCGGGAACGCGAACCCATAACATTGCAACAGACACTTTCCGATGAAAATGCGGTTTCTCTGATTGTTGCGCTGCGAGGCGGTGCGAAGGAGCCGTCATGCGGTGTTAACCGTGGGGTGCGCCATATTCCACCTCTAAGCATAGCAGCCAGGATAAATGACGCAGGCAACACTGTAGCAATCCGTGCCGTATCAGCGAGGCTGAAACCAGCAGGCGGGGGAAACCGCAGCGCAGGCCGCGCTGCGGAGTCATGCGATCAGGCGGGAAGATTCAGCCAGTTCTTTACCGGCAGGAAATCGCGGTAGAGCGCGGCTTCAGGCGAATCCTCAGCCGGCTGGTAAGCATATTCCCAGCGCACCAGCGGCGGCATCGACATCAGGATCGATTCGGTACGGCCGCCGGTCTGCAGACCAAACAGCGTGCCGCGATCCCACACCAGATTGAACTCCACATAGCGGCCGCGACGATAGAGCTGGAACTGTCGTTCACGGTCGCCCCACGGATGATCTTTACGTCGTGCCACAATCGGTAAATAGGCATCGATAAAGCCGCGGCCCACCGCCTGCATAAAGCTGAAGCAGTGCTCAAAGTCAGGGGTATTAAGATCGTCAAAAAACAGGCCGCCAATGCCGCGCTGCTCATCGCGATGTTTGAGATAGAAGTAGTCATCGCACCACTTTTTATAGTGTGGATAGATATCGTCGCCAAACGGCTGGCAAATATCGAAGGCGGTCTGATGCCAGTGCAGCGCATCCTCTTCAAAGCCGTAAAACGGCGTCAGGTCAAAACCGCCGCCAAACCACCACACCGGATCGGCTCCCGGTTTCTCAGCAATAAAGAAACGGACGTTAGCATGGCTGGTGGGCACGTAAGGATTATGTGGGTGAATCACCAGCGAGACGCCCATCGCTTCAAAGCTGCGACCCGCCAGCTCTGGCCGGTGCGCGGTTGCCGAGGCCGGCATTTGATCGCCATGCACATGCGAAAAGTTGACGCCCGCCTGTTCAAATACCGCCCCGTTGCGCAGCACACGGCTCTGCCCGCCGCCGCCGCCGGGACGCTGCCAGCTATCTTCGGCAAACTGTGCGCCGCCATCTTCTGCCGCCAGGCGGCTACAAATCTCATCCTGCAGGGATAGCAGGAATGCTTTTACGCGGGAAATATCAGCCATCTCTTCGCTTATTGTTGGTCAAAGTCTGCCGCGATTATACGCAAAATCTGGCGGCTTGCATGGCTGCGGCGGTGTTAGTGCGCTGAACAGCTGGCCACAATCAGGCGTTGTGGCGATCGAATTCATCGAAGTAGTTGACGATACCGCTGGCAATGGCAGCGGCAATCTTCTGGCGGAACGCGCTGGTGCCGAGCAACTGTTCTTCACGCGGATTGGTAATAAACGAGGTTTCGACCAGCACCGAAGGAATCGACGGCGACTTCAGTACCGCAAACGCCGCCTGTTCGGTGTGCTGACTGTGCAGATGGTGCACCGGCCGGATCTGGTCCAGCACGTGCTTACCGAGCGTCAGGCTGTTTTTGATGGTGTCGGTCTGCACCAGATCGAACAGAATTTGCTGCAGATAGTGATCCTGCTGCTGCACCTTCACGCCGCCCAGTTTGTCGGCATCGTTTTCCCGCTGCGACAGATAGCGTGCCATTGAACTGCTGGCGCCGCGATTGGAGAGCGCAAACACCGAAGCGCCATTAGCGTCCGGGCTGGTGAACCCGTCGGCATGGATCGACATAAACAGATGCGCGCCGTGCTGATGGGCAATCTCGACCCGCTGATACAGCGGAATGAAATGGTCGCTGTCGCGCGTCAGCCGTACTTCAATGCGCGGATGGCTCTGTAACTGACGCTGCACATTGCCGGCGATCTCCAGCACGATGTGCTTCTCTTCCGATCCCTCTTCGCCCACCGCGCCAGAGTCAACGCCGCCGTGGCCGGGATCAAGCATGACGATGTGCTTGCCATTTTTGGCTGGTGGAGCAGGGCGCGGATGACGCGTACTGTTCTGCAGCCCAGCAGACGCCTCTTTGGCCTGAACGGCACGCGGCGATAAAATGGCCAGCGCCAGCCCGGAAAGCAGTAACTGGCGACGGTGGATCAAACGTTTAAGCAAATGCATGTGCGGGTCCGTTCAGAAGAATGTTGCCGATGTTATAGCGTAACGCTATGCCGGCTGCGATCTCTGAAACATTTCAGGGCATTACTTTGTATTTCAGTCCGCGAACAGAAAATTTGCGTTTTTTGTTTGTCGCCAGCGTGGCGAGGGTTGCGTGTGTCGAAGAATGCGTGATAATCAGCAAATTGTGGTTAGTTGCAGGTAAAGAAGATGGAAATCCGCGCCTTCCGCCAGGAAGATTTTGAAGAAGTGATCACCTTATGGGAACGTTGCGATTTGTTACGGCCATGGAACGATCCGGAGCTGGATATCGAACGTAAGATGCATCACGACCCCGATCTTTTTCTGGTCGCTGAAGTGGGCGGTGTGGTAGTGGGCACGCTGATGGGGGGCTACGATGGCCACCGCGGTGCCGCTTACTATCTGGCGGTCCATCCAGATTATCAGGGCCGCGGCTTTGCCAATGCCCTGATGAACCGGCTGGAGAAGAAGCTGATTGCCCGCGGCTGTCCGAAACTGCATCTGATGATCCGGGAAGAGAACGATCAGGTGGTAGCGTTTTACGAGAAGCTCGATTACGAGCCGGTTGATGCGCTGCTGTACGGCAAGCGTCTGATTGAAGATCGTGAATATTAATCCGTCACCCGACTATCTGCCGGATGAATATGATGGCAAAGGGCAGCTGCGGCTGCCATTTCTTTTTTGGCTGATCCTGCTGCTACAGGCACGCACCTGGCTGCTGCTGGTGATGGCCGGGGCTTCACGTCAGCAGGGCAACGATCTGCTCGCGCTGTTCTATCCTGACCAGCAGGCGTTCTGGATCGGTCTCGCGCTCGGGTTACCGGCGCTGGCGGGGCTGCTGCTGACCGGCTACCGGACGCGCTGGCCGCGTCTGTGGCAACACTGGCGCAGCGTGCTGGCGCTTTCACTGCTGGTGAATTTACTCTGGCAGGGCGTGCAGTTTATTCAGGGCGATCTGCTCAGCTCGCCGCTGCCGCTGTTACTGACGCTGTTTGACCTACTGGCGTTGATCTGGCTGCAAAGCAACCGGCGTCTGCGCGACTGCTTTCTGCCCGAACACCATCTTAAATAAACTTTTTGCCGCTTTGCGACTCCAATCAGTTCCGCCTTTCCGGCATCGCATTAACAGGAGTTTTCATGAAAGCTGTTCGTTCCACGCTACTGATGGCCGCCGTTGTGTTGAGCGGCTGCGCCAGCAACGCCGGTTCCGGCGCTGACAGCAGCCAGCAGGTAAGCTGGTGGAATCCGCTGAGTTATCACTGGTCATCAACGCTGCCGTGGAACTGGTTTGGTTCTTCGCTGACCGTGACCGAGCAGGGCGTGGGCGGCTTAACCGCCTCAACTGCCATGAGCGAAAGCGCCATTAATGACGGACTGAACGGCGACTATAGCCTGCGTCAGGGGATGCGCAGTCAGAACGGCCAGGTGGTTTCTTTCTGGCAGGCGCTGAAGGATGGCGAGGTTAAAGTGGTGGTGTACGGTCAGTCACAGCCAGAACGCATTGAAGTGATGGACAGCAATATTGTCAGCGCTGACGGCAGCAAAGTTGGCGATCTGTTCAGCAATAAATTCACGAAAGCCTTCGATAACTGCGCGCTGGCCAGCGGAACCGATACCCGCGACGTCGCCTGCCGCGTGTCCGGCAGTCAGCATCTGACTTACGTTTACCACGGCGACTGGCACGGTCCGGAAGGGTTAATGCCTTCTGACGACACGCTGAAAAACTGGAAAATCAGCAAGATAGTCTGGCAGCGTTAAGACTGTCAGCGGCGCGTGCGGCGGGCTGTCCGGCAAGCCCGCCGTTGTCCCGTACGTCTCTCTCAATCACCCAGCGGACGCGACCTGCCGTCCGCCTCGTCTTTTGCTGAAAACAGCATAAACTTCGCCGCCGTCTTATGCTTTTTTCGACTTTGAAATCATCAAACGATATATAAAACCGTTACTGGTTTTCACACAGTTATAAATAAACTGGTGCCTCAGCGGGTGAGATCCGCATCAAACTTTTTCAGGGTGCCAAATGACATTACAAGCGATGAAAAAAATCGTGAGCGGTATCGCCTTGTCGCTGAGCGTGGCCGGCGCAGTCCATGCTACTGAATTACTTAATAGCTCCTACGATGTGTCGCGTGAGCTGTTTGTTGCCCTGAATGCACCGTTTATTAAACAGTGGGATGCCAGCCATCCGGCCGATCCCCTGACCATTAAGATGTCACATGCTGGATCTTCGAAGCAGGCACTGGCGATTCTGCAGGGGCTGCGCGCGGATGTGGTCACCTACAATCAGGTGACTGACGTGCAGGTGCTGCATGATAAAGGCAACCTGATTGCGGCGGACTGGAAAAACCGACTGCCTAACAACAGTTCGCCGTTTTACTCCACCATGGCGTTCCTGGTGCGTAAGGGCAATCCAAAGCAGATTCATGACTGGTCAGATCTGGCCCGCAACGACGTGAAGCTGATTTTCCCCAATCCAAAAACCTCCGGTAATGGCCGTTACACTTATCTGGCTGCCTGGGGCGCTGCGGACAAAGCCGATGGCGGCGATCAGGCCAAAACCCGCGCCTTTATGACCCAGTTTTTGAAAAATGTTGAAGTGTTCGATACCGGCGGCCGCGGCGCAACTACCACCTTTGCTGAGCGTGGCCTCGGCGATGTGCTGATCAGCTTTGAGTCGGAAGTTAACAACATCCGCAATCAGTACGGTAAAGACCAGTATGAAGTGGTGGTGCCAAAGACCGACATTCTGGCGGAGTTTCCGGTGGCGTGGGTGGATAAAAATGTCGCCCACAACAACACCACTGACGCGGCCAGCGCTTATCTTAATTATCTCTATACCCCGGCTGCTCAGGCGATCATTACCCATTACTACTACCGGGTGAATAATCCGCAACTGATGGCGGAGCAGAAAGATCGCTTCCCGCAAACCACGCTGTTCCGGGTTGAAGACGCCTTTGGCGGCTGGGATAAAGTGATGCAGACCCATTTCGTCAGCGGCGGTGAGCTCGACAAATTGTTAGCGGCGGGGCGTGGATAATGTTTGCAGCCAGCCAGAAACGCGTATTGCCCGGCTTTGGTATCAGCCTTGGCACCAGTCTGCTGTTTACCTGTTTAATTCTGCTGCTGCCAATCAGTGCAGTGCTCATGCAGCTGTCGCAGATGACGCTGCAACAGTACTGGGATGTGATCACCAATCCGCAGCTGATTGCCGCCTATAAGGTGACGCTGCTCTCTGCGGGCGTGGCTTCGCTGTTTAACGCGGTGTTCGGCATGCTGATGGCGTGGATCCTTACCCGTTACCGTTTTCCTGGTCGTACATTGCTGGATGGCCTGATGGATCTGCCGTTCGCCCTGCCGACGGCCGTGGCGGGCTTGACGCTGGCCGGTCTGTTTTCAGTCAACGGCTGGTATGGACAGTGGTTCGCCCATTTTGATATCAAAATTTCCTACACCTGGATTGGCATTGCCATCGCGATGGCGTTCACCAGTATCCCGTTTGTGGTGCGAACCGTACAGCCGGTGCTGGAGGAGTTAGGCCCGGAGTATGAAGAAGCCGCCGAAACGCTGGGTGCCACGCCGTGGCAGAGTTTCCGCCGCGTAGTGCTGCCGGAAGTCGCGCCCGCGCTGCTGGCAGGTACCGCCTTGTCGTTTACCCGCAGCCTGGGTGAGTTTGGTGCGGTGATCTTCATTGCCGGCAACATCGCCTGGAAAACCGAAGTGACCTCACTGATGATTTTCGTCCGGCTGCAGGAGTTTGATTATCCGGCTGCCAGCGCTATCGCCTCGGTGATTCTGGCCGCCTCGTTGATTCTGTTGTTCGCGATTAACACATTACAGAGCCGCTTTGGCCGTCGTCTGGGAGGCCACTAATGGCAGAGGTTTCGCAACTTAATCATGCTGCCCGCCAGCCGATAAACTGGGGCAAATGGCTGCTGATTGGTATCGGGGCGCTGGTGTCGGTCCTGCTGCTGGTGGTGCCGATGGCCTCGATCTTCTGGGAAGCACTGAACCAGGGATTAGGCGTGGCGCTCGGCAATCTGGCGGATGGCGACATGCTGCATGCGATCTGGCTGACGGTGCTGGTCGCGCTGATCACTGTGCCGGTCAACCTGGTGTTCGGTACGCTGCTCGCCTGGCTGGTGACGCGTTTTACCTTCCCGGGACGACAGTTGCTGCTGACGCTGTTTGATATTCCGTTTGCCGTCTCGCCGGTGGTGGCCGGTCTGATGTATCTGCTGTTCTGGGGCGTTAACGGCCCGGCTGGCGGCTGGCTGGATGCACATAACATCCAGATTATGTTTGCCTGGCCCGGCATGGTGCTGGCGACGGTGTTTGTTACCTGTCCGTTTGTCGTCCGTGAACTGGTGCCGGTGATGCTGAGCCAGGGCAGTCACGAAGATGAAGCGGCGGTTCTGCTGGGCGCTTCTGGCTGGCAGATGTTCCGTCGGGTCACGCTGCCGAATATCCGCTGGGCGCTGCTGTACGGCGTGGTGCTGACCAACGCCCGCGCGATTGGTGAATTTGGTGCGGTCTCGGTGGTATCGGGATCGATTCGCGGTGAGACCTATACCTTACCGCTTCAGGTTGAATTACTGCATCAGGATTACAACACCGTTGGCGCGTTTACCGCCGCTGCGCTGTTGACGCTGATGGCAATTGTCACGCTGTTTCTGAAGAGCATTGTGCAATGGCGTTTAGCGCATCAGCACAACCGCTTGCAACAGGAGGGAAATCATGAGCATTGAGATTAACAAGATCAACAAATCCTTTGGTCGCACGTCGGTGCTGAACGATATCTCTCTTGATATTGCCTCGGGCGAAATGGTGGCGCTGCTGGGCCCGTCTGGCTCGGGAAAAACCACGCTGCTGCGTATTATTGCCGGACTGGAGCATCAGAACAGCGGTCAGATTCGGTTTCATAACCATGACGTCAGTCGCCTGCACGCCCGCGACCGTCAGGTAGGGTTTGTGTTTCAGCACTATGCGCTGTTCCGTCATATGACGGTATTCGACAACATCGCCTTTGGCCTGACGGTGCTGCCGCGTCGTGAGCGTCCGTCCACGGCGGAAATTAAACAGCGCGTGACCCGCCTGCTGGAGATGGTGCAGCTGGCGCACCTGGCGAATCGTTTTCCGGCGCAGCTGTCGGGCGGACAGAAACAGCGTGTGGCGCTGGCGCGTGCTTTAGCGGTTGAACCGCAAATCCTGCTGCTGGATGAGCCGTTTGGCGCGCTGGATGCGCAGGTGCGTAAAGAGCTGCGCCGCTGGCTGCGTCAGCTGCATGAAGAGCTGAAGTTTACCAGCGTATTCGTCACCCATGACCAGGAAGAGGCGATGGAAGTGGCCGATCGCGTTGTGGTAATGAGTCAGGGCAATATCGAACAGGTTGGTACGCCAGATGACGTCTGGCGCGATCCGGCGACCCGCTTCGTGCTGGAGTTCCTTGGTGAAGTAAACCGCTTTGACGGCGAAATCCAGGGTTCACAGTTCCATGTAGGTGCACATCACTGGCCGCTGGGCTACACCTCGGCGCATCAGGGCGCGGTGGAACTGTTCCTGCGTCCGTGGGAGATTGATGTTTCGCGCCGAAGCAGCCTGGAAACGCCGCTGCCGGTTCAGGTGCTGGAGATCAGTCCGCGCGGACATTTCTGGCAGCTGGTGGTGCAGCCTGCCGGCTGGCAGAGCGAGCCGTTCTCGCTGGTGTTTGAAGGCGAGCAGACCGCACCGATTCGCGGCGAACGCCTGTTTGTCGGCCTGCAGCAGGCGCGTCTCTATCAGGGCGACACCCCGCTGCGCGCAGTTGCCTTTGCGCAGAGCGCCTGATATTTTCTCATCAACACCGGGCGGGAGTGTGACTCCCGCCTTTTTTTTGCCATTTTTCTTTTGCACTACGCCAGGAACGACACCGTGACGACTCTCGAAGATACCATCGGCAATACCCCGCTGATTAAGCTGCAGCGCCTGACGCCCGCCAACGGCAGTGAGGTGTGGCTCAAGCTGGAAGGCAATAATCCGGCGGGTTCGGTCAAGGATCGCGCGGCCTGGTCGATGATCCATCAGGCAGAGTTGCGCGGCGAAATCACTCCCGGCGATCAGCTGATTGAAGCCACCAGTGGCAATACCGGCATTGCGCTGGCGATGATCGCCGCGCTGAAAGGCTACCGGATGCGTCTGCTGATGCCCGATAACATGAGTCAGGAGCGGCAGGATGCGATGCGCGCTTACGGCGCGGAACTGGTGCTGGTGTCGCGCGATCAGGGAATGGAAGGTGCCCGCGACCTGGCGCAGGCGATGGCAGCGCGTGGCGAAGGCCGGGTACTCGACCAGTTCAATAATCCGGATAATCCTCTGGGCCATTATCAGACCACCGGCCCCGAGTTATGGCAGCAGTCAAACCAGCGGATGACCCATTTTGTCTCCAGTATGGGCACCACCGGTACCATTACCGGCGTCGGGCGTTACCTGAAAGAGCACAATACCGGGGTGCAGGTGATCGGTTTGCAGCCCAGTGAGGGCAGCAGCATTCCGGGGATCCGTCGCTGGCCGCTGGCCTATCTGCCGGGCATTTACCGACCCAATCTGGTCGATGACGTGATTGATATGTCACAACAGGAAGCGGAAGAGACGATGCGCGCGCTGGCGCGACGTGAAGGGATTTTCTGCGGCGTAAGCTCCGGTGGCGCGGTGGCGGGCGCCTTGCGGATCGCCGCTGCCCATCCCGGCAGCGTAGTGGTGGCGATCGCCTGCGATCGCGGCGATCGTTATCTCTCGACCGGCCTCTATCAGTAACTTCATCTCCGCCTGAACCGGCCTGCGTGCGCGTTATTGCTGCCCGCAGGCTTTTTTTTGGCGTGGCCTTATGCCGTCGGCAGTGCTAAATCTGTAAGGATCGCGTAAATCAGGCTGCGCCCTGGTGCGGCTCAGGACAAAATAGCGGCAATTTTGTACGAGAGATAAAAATGAAAATCCTGCTTGTTGATGATGATGTTGAATTAGGCACCATGTTAAGCCAGTACCTGATCGCTGAAGGGTTCGATGCGCAGCTGGTGTTAACCGGTAGCGCCGGGATTCAGGGGGCGCTGTCCGGACAATACACCGCAATGATTCTGGATATTATGCTGCCCGATATGAGCGGTATTGATGTGCTGCGTCAGGTGCGGCAGAACAGCCGTTTGCCGGTGATTATGCTGACCGCGAAAGGCGACAATATTGATCGGGTCATCGGACTGGAGATGGGCGCGGATGATTACATGCCGAAACCCTGCTATCCGCGTGAACTGGTGGCCCGTCTGCGTGCGGTGCTGCGCCGGTTTGAAGAGCAGGCGCCGCAGCCGGATACCAAAGAGCCGCTGCGCTGGCGCGAGCTGACGCTCAATCCTGCCACCCGCATTACCGAATGGCAGGGCAAAGCATTTGATCTGACCGCCTCGGAATTTAACCTGCTGGATCTGTTGCTGCGCGCGCCGGATCGGGTGGTATCGAAAGATGAGCTGTCAGAAAAGGGGCTCGGTCGTCCTCGCGAAGCCTATGATCGCAGCGTCGATGTCCACATCAGTAATATCCGCCAGAAGTTAAGCGCCTTAACCGCTGACAGCGTGAATATCGAAACCGTGCGCAGCATTGGTTACCGTATTCGATGAAGCAAAGCTACCGTGGACGGATGTTCTGGAAGATTCTGATCGGCTTCTGGATAGTGTTCGTTATCATGAGCCAGTTACTCTGGCTGGGCTTTTCGCTCTCCGGTAAACGCCATGAGCCGCCTGAAATCGTCGCCATCCGGCGGACCGTCGATTTGCAAATGGCCTCTGCGGTGTCGGTGCTGGAGCGGGGCGGTCCAGCGGCGCTGGAGGATATGATGGCGGGCTGGGAGCCTAACGATCGCCAGTTTTTTACCGTGATACAGCATGCGCGGCCGGCCGGTCAGCCCAGTCTGCCCGAGCGGCTAAATTCACCGTTTGAAGGCCGGATCCCCGACCAGATTGTGCGCTGGGTGCGCGGTGCAGATAACAAAGATTATGAGCTGCGCTACAACATTAAAGGCATGCGGGAAGACAGCAGCATGAACATGATGCCGCGCAAATTTCTCAATATTCCCGAGCCGATGTTCGTGTTTGCCGGATCGGTCGGCCTGTTGTTCAGCCTGCTGCTGGCCTGGAACCTGACACGACCGATGCGTCAGTTACGCGAAGGCTTTTCCCGGGTCGCCGAGGGCGATTTAAGCGTGCGGCTGTTTCCAATGATGCGCAAACGCCACGATGAGATTTCCAACGTGGCGGAAGCCTTTGACGCGATGGTTGAACGGCTGGAAACGCTGGTGCGGGCGCGCGAAGAGCTGCTGCACGATATCTCCCATGAGCTGCGCTCCCCGCTGGCGCGGCTGCAGCTGGCCACCGGACTGGCGCGCCAGACGCCGGAAAGCGTCGGCAGTTCACTCGATCGGATTGATGAAGAGGCGCGCCGGCTGGACAAGATGATCGGCGAATTGTTAACCCTGTCGCGCGCCGAACATGAAAGCATTCCGGATGAGCAATATTTTGACCTGACCGGATTACTTGAGGCGGTGGTCACCGATGTCCGCTATGAAGCGCAGATCCCCGGCGTCAGGGTTGAGTTTCTGGTGGATCAACAGGCCGACTACACGGTGCGCGGTAATGCAGAGCTGATACGGCGTGGCGTCGAGAACGTGCTGCGCAATGCGCTGCGCTTTTCGCTGCCCGGTCAGCAGATTGAGGTACGCTTAAGTGTGGAACAGCAGTGGCTGGCGATTCGGGTGCGGGATCAGGGGCCGGGTGTCGATGAAGAGAAGTTATCCAGCATCTTTGACCCGTTTGTGCGGGTCAATTCGCCGCTGATGGGCAAAGGCTATGGCCTTGGGTTGGCTATCGTGCGCAAAGTAGTGCTGGCGCATCATGGCGAGGTCAAAGCGATCAACCGTCCTGATGGCGGGCTTGAGCTGACGCTGCGTTTACCGCGCTGGCAGCAGCCCTGAGCCTTGCCGGCTGGCAGAAACAATAACGGCACCCGAGGGTGCCGTTATGTTTAATCATTGACGCTTACTTTTTGATGCGAATCACCTGCGTTTCGCCGACGGTCACCTGGCCAGACAGCTTAATCAATTCCTTGATTTCATCCATGTTGGAGATGACAACCGGTGTCAGGGTTGATTTTGCTTTCTCTTCCAGCAGCGGCAGATCGAACTCGATGACCACGTCGCCTTTTTTGACCTTCTGGCCTTCTTCAGCGATGCGTTTGAAGCCTTCACCTTTCAGTTCAACCGTATCGATGCCGAAGTGGACAAACAGCTCAATGCCGTTATCAGACTCGATTGAAAAAGCGTGGTTGGTTTCAAAAATCTTGCCGATAGTGCCATCAACAGGCGCGACCATTTTGTTGCCGCTCGGTTTGATCGCAATACCGTCGCCCACGATTTTTTCTGCAAACACCACATCTGGTACGTCTTCAATATTCACGATTTCGCCTGACAGAGGCGCTACGATGTCAATTGTCCCAGCGCTATCTGTTTTTTCGCCAAAAAGTTTAGAAAACAAACCCATGATCTTCTCCTAAGCAGTAATTTGGGGCCAGCATCTCGCAGATTAGCAGAGCGTTTTTTCTTTGATGAACTTGTTAACCAGATTCATCAAATCATCCGCTGTCGGTTGAGCCAGTGCCTGCTCCGCCAATGCCTTCGCATCTTCGAAATTAGTATTACGAATGATTTTCTTGATGCCAGGGATAGAAATGGCACTCATGCTGAACTCGTCCAGCCCCATTCCCAGTAACAGTAGTGTAGCACGTTCATCACCTGCCAGCTCACCACACATGCCGGTCCATTTGCCTTCAGCGTGAGATGCATCAATGACTTGCTTGATTAAATTCAGCACTGATGGCGTCATTGGGTTGTACAGGTGCGAGATCAAATCATTACCACGATCGACCGCCAGAGTATACTGCGTCAGGTCGTTGGTCCCAATACTGAAGAAGTCGACTTCCTTCGCCAGATGGTGCGCGATGACGGCAGAAGCTGGGGTTTCCACCATGATGCCGACTTCAATGCTCTCATCAAACGCTTTACCTTCTTCGCGCAGCTGGGCTTTTAGCAGCTCCAGTTCCGCTTTCAGGCTGCGCACTTCTTCAACCGAAATAATCATCGGGAACATGATGCGCAGTTTGCCGAATGATGAGGCACGCAGGATGGCACGCAGCTGGGCATGCAGGATCTCTTTGCGATCCATGGCGATACGAATCGCGCGCCAGCCGAGGAACGGGTTCTCTTCTTTCGGCAGGTTCATGTACGGCAGATCTTTGTCGCCGCCAATGTCCATGGTACGCACGATTACAGCCTGCGAACCCATCGCTTCAGCGACGGCTTTATAAGCCTGGAACTGCTCTTCTTCGCTTGGCAGCGAATCACGGTCCATGAACAGGAATTCAGTACGGTAGAGGCCTACGCCTTCAGCGCCGTTGCGCTCAGCGCCGGCGATATCACGCACGGTACCGATGTTAGCGCACACTTCTACCTGATGACCGTCCAGCGTCACCGCCGGCAGATCTTTCAGCTTGGCTAATTCATGTTTTTCAGTCAGATACTGTGTCTGTACAGCTTTCAGCTCTTCCTGAATCGCTTCAGAAGGATTGACGTAAATGGTGTTGTTAACGCCATCCAGAATCAGGAAGTCGCCATTTTTGATGGTGGCGGTGACGTTACCGGTTCCGACAATTGCTGGGATCTCAAGGGAACGCGCCATGATTGAGGTGTGCGAGGTGCGCCCGCCTAAATCGGTAATAAAGCCCAGCACCTTTTTCAGGTTCAGCTGTGCGGTTTCTGACGGCGTTAAGTCTTTGGCCACCAGAATGGATTCGTCCTGAATTGCGCTCAGGTCAACGATATGCAGACCTAAAATGTTCTGCAGCAGACGTTTACCGATGTCACGTACGTCAGCCGCACGCTCTTTCAGGTATTCGTCATCTAACTCTTCTAGCGCTTTCGCCTGGCCATCGATAACAGAGTAGGCAGCGGCGTCAGCAGAGGCGTGATCTTTTTTGATCAGGTCGATGATTTCCTGCTCCAGCTCTTCATCTTCCAGCAACATGATGTGGCCTTCGAAGATGGCGGCTTTCTCTTCACCGAGGGTTTCACCCGCTTTGACGCGAATCGCTTCCAGTTGTACTGCCGCCTTACTGCGGCCATCGAGGAAGCGCTGAACTTCCTGCTCAACTTGGTCATCAGAAATTTTCTTGCGGTTGATGACGATCTCGTCTTCTTTCAGCAGCAGTGCTTTGCCGAAAGCGATACCTGGTGATGCTAAAATGCCTGAAATCATAACCTTACCTTTTAATCACGATGGCTGATTGGACTCTTTGCGGTGCCATTGTCGCGGGACACGTACTTTACGAAAGCAATAACGCGGACAGATTGTCCGCGATCAAGATGTTTGCACTCAATGGCGCAGAGGAGTCGATTTGCTGGAAAGCTGAGCGGAAATTACTCCAGTTCAGCCATCAGTTTGACCAGATGCTCAACTGCTTTTTGCTCGTCTTCACCTTCCGCGGAAAGGGTCACGACAGTCCCCTGGGTTAAACCCAGCGTCTGCAGTTTGAACAGGCTTTTTGCGCTCGCTGATTTACCGTTAGAGGTCACGGTAATTTCTGACTGGAAAGCTTTGGCTTCTTTTACGAATTGCGCAGCTGGGCGAGTGTGCAGACCGTTTGGTGCGGTAATGGTAACTTCTTGCTGGAACATTCTATTTCCCCAACGTTATCAGGATGAGTGTTTTGGATCTAAAGTCTAGCCTGGAGCCGTCACTTTAGCCTGTGTAGGTGCGCGGGTATAGCATCATGCTGGCTAACGACGCGCATGAATGAATTTTTCAATTCCGTTGCGTGTCAAAAACGATTCTACACGTCACCGGGTAATTATGCCGTTAATCGCCGTTTCGCCAAATCCGTAAATCGATTCAGCTTGATCCACTTCAAAGAGGGATTAATTTCAGGCATCGAAATAATTGGCAGTCTAAATACCAGAGCCGCGTCACTGAAATCAATCTGCAGGGTGGTGAAAGTGAGATCTGCACCACAAAAAAGCACCCAATCGGGTGCTTTTTTCGACATTTTCAGACTTTTAGCCGTTACTGCTGCAGCTCTTTTTCAGTGAACAGGTCGGCAAAAAGGGCGGTACTGAGATAGCGCTCACCGGAAGAGGGAAGGATCACCACAATGTTCTTATTGGCGAAGGCTTCATCTTCCTGCAGCTTCAGCGCTGCAGCGACCGCGGCACCGGATGAGATACCGGCCAGGATACCTTCTTCTTCCATCAGCTGACGGGCAGTGCTGATGGCTTCTTCATTGCTGATGGCAATAACCCGGTCGATCAGATTCAGATCAAGGTTGCCTGGAATAAAGCCGGCACCGATACCCTGAATCTTATGCGGGCCTGGCTTGATTTCATCGCCGGCCAGCGCCTGGGCAATCACCGGTGAATCAGTCGGCTCAACGGCGACCGAAATCAAATCTTTCTTGCCTTTGGTGTTCTTGATATAGCGACTCACGCCGGTCAGCGTACCGCCAGTGCCGACGCCAGCAATAAACACGTCTACTTCACCGTCGGTATCTTCCCAGATTTCCGGACCGGTGGTTTTTTCGTGGATTTCCGGGTTGGCCGGGTTGCTGAACTGCTGTAACAGCACATATTTATCCGGGTTACTGGCGACAATCTCTTCCGCTTTCGCGATAGCGCCTTTCATGCCTTTGGCGCCTTCGGTCAGTACCAGCTGTGCGCCCAGCGCTTTTAGCAGCTTACGACGCTCAACCGACATGGTCTCCGGCATGGTCAGCGTCAGTTTGTAACCGCGCGCTGCCGCCACATAGGCCAGCGCGATACCGGTATTACCGCTGGTTGGTTCAACCAGCTCAACGCCCGGCTTCAGAATGCCGCGTTTCTCTGCGTCCCAAATCATATTGGCACCGATACGGCATTTCACGCTGAAGCTCGGGTTACGGGATTCAACTTTCGCAAGGATGCGGCCGTTACCGATGCGGTTCAGTCGAACCAGTGGCGTATGACCAATTGTCAAAGAGTTGTCTTCATAGATCTTACTCATAGCCTGCCCTTAACTGTATGAATTATTGGGAACCCTCTGAGCATACCTGTTCTGCCTGGGTGCGGAAGGAAAGAAATCGCATATCTATATGTCAGCCGGCAATAAGCCTCGTTAAAAAGAGCATAAGGCCGGCTGATGGTTCTAACGCAGCTCGGTACGCGCCAGGTTCTGTCGATAGCGATCGACCCACATCGCCGTGGCACCGCAAACAGCAACCGGCATGATGGCAAGGTTCAGAATCGGAATCATGGTGAACAGACTAATCAGTGCGCCAAACTGCATGTTAGCGGTTTTGTGCTGTCGCAGGGCGTTGCGCATCTGCTGAAAAGGGACTTTATGGTTATCAAACGGGTAGTCGCAATACTGCACCGACAGCATCCAGGCGCTGAACAGGAACCACAGCACCGGCGCGACGGTCTGGCCAAAGCCGGGAATAAAGTAGAGCAGCAGCAGCCCGATGGCGCGCGGCAGATAGTAACCCAGCTTTTGCAGCTCACGCTTCATGATGCGCGGCACATCCTTAATCAACCCCATCCAACCGCTGTCGGGCAAGGGCTTGCCGGTCAGACGACCTTCGAGCTGCTCGGCCAGCAGTCCGCAGAAGGGCGCGGCGATCCAGTTCGCCAGCGTGGAGAAGAAGTAGCTAAACACCAGCACAATCGCTATCACCGACAGCGGCCACAGCAGATAGCTCAGCCACTGCAGCCAGTCCGGGATATGGGCCAGCAGGCGGGGGATCCAGTCGCCCAGCCGGTAAAACAGCCAGATAAATGCGCCGCCCAGCATCACGATGTTAATCAGCAGTGGCATCACCACAAAACGCCGGATGCCCGGCAAACGCACCAGTTTCCAGCCCTGGCTGAAATAGTGCACACCGTTAAAATTTGAGACGGATTTCTCAAGGGCCATAAAGCCAATTCTCCTGAAGATGTTGAGCCGCGCCCACTATAACCTGGCTTTTTCCACTGACCAGCTGCCGTTTGGGTAAAAAAACAGCGAAAAAGCGTGGGTCGCCTATCTTATTTGTCAGAAAATAGTGCACAGACTTGCACTTGTGTAGCAGGGCAAATACAGTTAGAGGATAAAGTTTGCCGCGGTGGCAAGGTATTGGAACAACAGAGAATACAATGATGCAGGATTTGCGTCTGATATTAATCGTTGTTGGCGCGATCGCCATTATAGCGCTCCTTCTTCACGGGCTGTGGACCAGCCGAAAAGAGCGCTCGTCAGTGTTCCGCGATCGCCCGCACAAACGTCTTAAACAACGTGATGAACATGATGAGCAGGACCTGATTGACGACGAGGACGACGGCGTCGGTGAGGTTCGTGTACGCCCTGAGCGTCATACTCATCAGGAACCGCGTTTCGATGAAGTTCGCGATCCACAGCCACAAGCGCCGCGTCAACCCGCGACCGCTGAGCCTGTGCGTCAGCCCGCGCCGCGACCTGCACCGCAGTCAGAACCTGAAAGCGATCCGCTGTTCGACACGGCCCCACAGCCTAAGCCGCAGCCGCGTTCTGAGCCGGTCCGTCAGCAGCAACCTGCGCCGACGTTTGTCGCACCGCCGGTGCAGGCCGATCCGTTGCTCGATTTAGATCCGCTCGAGTCGGTACAGCCGGAACCGCAGTATCAGGCTGAGCCTGAACCGCAGTCTGAGGTGATTACCGCACCTGCGCCTGAAGCCAAAGCGCCAGCAGAGAAGCCGAAAGAGGCGGTGCTGGTACTGCATGTGGCCGCGCACTCCGGTGGCGAGCTGAATGGTGAAGCGCTGCTGCAGGGGATTCTGCAGGCGGGCTTCCAGTTTGGCGAAATGAACATTTTCCACCGTCATCTCAGCCCGGCAGGCAGCGGTCCGGTGTTGTTTAGCCTGGCCAATATGGTTAAGCCGGGTTCATTCAATCCTGACCTGATGACTGACTTCAGCACGCCTGGCATCTCTATCTTTATGATGGTGCCTTCCTACGGTGATGCGAATCAGAACTTCAAGCTGATGTTACAGTCGGCGCAGCGTATCGCGGATGATGTCGGCGGTGTGGTGCTGGATGATGAGCGCCGCATGATGACACCACAGAAGCTGGAAACCTACAAAGCGCGCATTCGCGATGTGGTCGGCGTCTGAGACCTGCGCTAACGGTTATCTGAATTGTTAAAACAAACCCCCGCCTGTCGGGGGTTTTTTATCTGATGGGGCTTTATGAAATCCGTTCAGGATCAAATCACCGAACTGCGCACAACGTTGCGTCATCATGAATATCTCTACCACGTTATGGATGCGCCGGAAGTCCCCGACGCCGAATATGATCGTCTGATGCGTGAGCTGCGTGAGATGGAAGCGGCACATCCCGAGCTGATCACCCCGGACTCGCCTACTCAGCGTGTCGGTGCTGCGCCGCTGACGGTGTTCGAGCAGGTGCGTCATGAAGTCCCGATGCTGTCGCTGGATAACGCTTTTGATGAAGCCACCTTTCTGGCCTTCAACAAGCGGGTGCAGGATCGGCTGAAAAACAGTGAAGACATCACCTACTGCTGCGAACTGAAACTGGATGGCCTGGCGGTCAGCCTGCTGTACGAAAACGGCCTGCTGGTGCGGGCGGCGACCCGTGGTGACGGCACCACCGGCGAGAACATTACCGCCAATGTCCGCACCATTCGTGCCATTCCGCTGCGGCTGAAGGGTGACAACATTCCGGCGCGACTGGAAGTGCGCGGCGAAGTGTTTATGACCCAGCGCGGTTTTGAAAAACTGAATGAGGAAGCGCGGCGTACCGACGGCAAGGTGTTTGCCAATCCGCGTAATGCGGCGGCCGGTTCGCTGCGTCAGCTTGATCCCCGCATCACCGCTAAGCGTCCGCTGACCTTTTTCTGCTACGGTTTCGGCCTGCTGGAAGGCGGCGAGATCCCACACAGCCACATGGCGCGACTGCAACAGTTCAAAGCCTGGGGACTGCCGGTTAGCGATCGGATCCGTCTGGCGCATAATGCACAAGAGGCGCTGGCTTTTTATCGTGAGATTGAGCAGCAGCGTCCCACGCTCGGTTTTGATATCGACGGTGTGGTAATCAAAGTCGATTCACAGGCGCTGCAGGAGCAGCTGGGCTTCGTGGCTCGCGCTCCACGCTGGGCTATCGCCTTTAAATTCCCGGCTCAGGAGCAGATGACCTGGGTGCGCGACGTCGAGTTTCAGGTCGGACGCACCGGCGCGATTACGCCGGTGGCGCGGCTCGAACCGGTTCAGGTGGCCGGCGTTATCGTCAGCAATGCCACGCTGCACAATGCCGATGAAATTGAGCGACTCGGCTTGCGCATCGGCGATCGGGTAGTGATTCGCCGTGCGGGCGATGTCATTCCGCAGGTGGTCAATGTCGTAACGACTGAGCGCCCCGACGACGCCCGTGAAGTGGTGTTTCCGCAACATTGTCCGGTCTGTGGTTCGGATGTTGAGCGGGTGGAAGGGGAATCGGTTACGCGCTGCACCGGCGGGCTGATCTGTGGTGCTCAGCGCAAAGAAGCGCTGAAGCACTTTGTGTCGCGCCGGGCGATGGATGTGGACGGCATGGGCGATAAGATTATCGACCAGCTGGTGGAAAAAGAGTATGTCAAAACCCCGGCTGACCTGTTCCGCCTGACCGCCGGTGTGCTGACCGGCCTCGATCGTATGGGGCCGAAATCGGCGCAAAACGTGGTGGATGCGCTGCAAAAGGCGAAATCAACCACCCTGGCGCGCTTTCTCTATGCGCTCGGCATTCGCGAAGTCGGTGAAGCGACCGCCGCTAATCTGGCTAACCATTTTGGTGAACTGGAAAAAGTGATGGATGCCGATCTGGAGGCGCTGATTGCGGTGCCGGATGTCGGCAAGGTGGTGGCGACTCACGTGCGTAACTTCATGGAAGAGGAGAGTAACCGCGAGGTTATCCGTCAGCTGGTTGAGGAGATCGGCATTCACTGGCCAGCGGTGGTGGTGGTGAGAGCCGAGGAGATCGACAGTCCGTTTGCGGGTAAAACGGTGGTGCTGACCGGTTCGCTGTCGCAGATGAACCGTGATGATGCCAAAGCGCAGTTAATTGCGCTGGGCGCAAAGGTAAGCGGCAGCGTTTCGAAGAAAACCGATCTGCTGATTGCTGGTGAAGCGGCCGGTTCCAAGCTGGCAAAAGCGCAGGAGCTGGGGATTGAGGTGATCGATGAAGCGGAAATGATCCGTCTGCTGGGTGCCTGAGATGGAGAAACATCAGCTGGTAGCGATCGCCAATACCGCGATGCCCTTTGGTAAGTACAAAGGGCGGATGCTGATCGATCTGCCCGAGCCTTACCTGCTGTGGTTTGCCCGCAGCGGGGATTTTCCGTCAGGCCAGCTGGGTGATCTGATGCAACTGACGCTGGCAATCAAAATTGAAGGCCTTGAAGGGTTGGTTAAACCGCTTAAGGCCGGCAATTAATTCTGCCCGCGCTGGCGGGCAGTATCTCTACTTTTGCGACTCCATCACCGGCGCTTTAACCTGCTGCGCCTGCAGCTTCTCGCCACTCTTTTTGTAGCGCCCGGCGATAAATGAACAAACCATCAGCTGAACCTGATGGAAGATCATTAAGGGCAGCACAATCATCCCTACACTGCTGGCGGGAAACAGAATATTCGCCATCGGCACGCCGTTCGCCAGGCTCTTCTTCGAGCCACAAAAAAGCACCACAATTTCATCGGCACGTTTAAAGCGGAACAGACGTGATGCCAGCAGGTTGATCAGCAACACTGCGGTCAGCAGCAGTACGCATCCGGCCAGAATCCATAATAGCGTATCGACGCCCACGCGATGCCAGATGCCGTTGATGACCGCTTCACTGAAGGCGGAATAAACCACCAGCAGAATGGAAGTCTGATCGGTTTTGCCAATCAGACTGCGATGTTTCTCCACCCAGGCACCAATCCAGCGGCGGGAGAGATGACCCAGCACAAAAGGCACCAGCAGCTGCAGCATAATCTTACCGATTTGCTCCAGGCCATCTGATGGCGCATTGCTGTGCACATCCATCACCAGATTAACCAGCAGCGGGGAGATAAATACCCCCAACAGGCTCGACGCTGAGGCGCTACAGACCGCCGCTGCGACGTTACCGCCCGCCATTGAGGTGAAGGCGATGGCTGATTGCACCGTCGCAGGCAGAATGCAGAGGTAGATAAAGCCGGTATAGATTTCGGGGCCGACATTCACCGGATGCCACCAGACCAGCAGCAGACCGAGCAGCGGGAACAGCACAAAGGTACTGAACATAATCCACAGATGCAGCTGCCAGTGACTGCTGCCGGCGATGATCTTTTCACGTGATAACTTGGCACCGTGCATGAAAAACAGCAGGGCGATGGCGGCCGTGGTCAGATAGCTAAAGATATCGACGAAAATGCCTTTTGCAGGCAGGAAAGACGCCAGCAACACGGTGATGATGAGTTTGACCATCATCGGATCGAGCCGTAAAAATCCCATTGTTAAAATCCGGTTAAATATTGAATAGCAATGATTGTGCGCGAAGCGGGTTTAGAAATAAAATTGATTTATTGAATTAATCTATGAGCTGAATCGATGAATTATACCCTACGACAGTTGCGAACCTTTATCGCGGTGGCGCATTACGGCGGATTCAGTCAGGCCGGGCAGGCGATCGGTCTGAGTCAGTCGGCGGTCAGCCACAGCATAAAAGAGCTGGAGGCGGAGACCGGCGTACGCCTGCTGGACCGTACCACGCGGGAAGTGATGCTGACTGAAGCCGGACAGCAACTGGCGTCGCGCATGGAGCGATTGCTGGAAGAGATCAACACCACGTTGCTGGATATCCGCAGTTACGGCGAGCAGCGCAGCGGTACGGTGCGGCTGGCAGCCAGCCAGACTATTTCAGCCCATCTGATGCCACAATGCCTGGCGGCCAGTCAGCACCATTTTCCCGACATTAAAGTCATCCTCCACGATCGCGCCCAGCAGTGGGTACTGCAAAGCGTGCGCAACGCCGAGGTCGATTTCGGTATCATCATCGGTCCGCTCAGCGATACCGATTTCGATTGCCTCGCCATTCTGGATGAGCCATTTCTTCTATTGTGCCGCGATGACGATCCGCTGGCGCAGGTGGAACAGGCGCAGTGGTCGATGCTGGCGGGGCGTACCATGGTGCTACAGGATTACGCTTCAGGTAGTCGGGTGTTGATTGATGCGGCGATGCAGCAGCAGCAGATTCAGGTCGACGTGGTGCAGGATATCGGGCATCCCGCCACGCTGTTCCCGATGGTGGATGCGGGGATTGGCATCAGCATTTTGCCGGCGCTGGCCTTGCCGCTGCCGGCCGGGCGAGCGCTCACGGTGAGGCGCTTATATCCGGAGATAAATCGCAGCCTGATGCTGATTAAGCGCAAAAATCGCTCGCTGACGCCAGCCGCCGAAGCGATCTGGCAGGAGGTGCGCCAGCAGGCCGCGCTGCTGGCGCAACAACGCGCGGTCAGTCCACCGTTTTAGATATAGACATCAAGCTGGTTCGTGTCGGTTGGACGGTTGACGCCGTCCGCTTTGATTTCGCCTGGCAGTTTGCTGTCGTCATTTTTCTGCTCAGCCTGTTCAGCCTGCTTCTGCTCTAACTGGGCAATCTGCGCTTCCAGCATGGTGATTTGCGACTCATACATCTGCTGCATCTCAGCTTTTTGTTTGTCCGTCAGATCTGCATTGCTGGACAACTCTTTAAGCTGGGTTGTGATGTTCTGAATCTGTTTGCTTAGCGCGGCCACCTGCGACGCAACACTGCCGCCGCCGCTGCTGTCACCGCTACTGACTGCACTGCTTAAAATTCCGGATATAGATGACATCATTTTCTCCCTGCAAATAGTCATTAACGATTATCGGCCTGCGGAAAAATCACTTGAGAAGAAAAATGTTAAGAAGGCGAAAAGAGCGGTGAGGGCAAAATGGCCCGAATGATGAAGTGCGGAGGTGGGGGAGGAGGAAGGGGGGGCAGCAGAAACGAAAAAAGCGCCTTAAAGGCGCTTTATTCTGAATGGGTGGGTCGTGCAGGCTAAGCCGCGGCCCGTCCGGGGCCACGCCCTGCGGGTGATGCTGGCGCATCA